>NZ_CAXUJR010000159.1:0-2010 GCF_964251405.1 uncultured Methylobacterium sp. | reverse complement strand
GCGCCTTGAGGCGATCGAGCAGGCTGTCGAGGTCGGGCATAGCCGCGCTTTAGCGAACAGTATCGATCTCGACAACCGTCTTCGCGCCGGCATGCACATGGGCACAGAGATAAGATCGTCGGCGACGACGTTTTTCGCCGGTTCAGGGCAACGAGACGACTGCGCTCGGCTTCGTAATCCGACGGTCTAGCCGGATTACGCTCCCTCAAGCGCTTCGGGACGCGGCATCGCGATGATGTTGTAGCCGCAATCGACGAAGTGGATCTCACCGGTGACCCCGCCCGAGAGATCGCTCAGGAGGTAGAGGGCCGAGCCGCCGACCTCGTCGAGGCTCACGGTCCGCCGCAGGGGCGCGTGCGCCTTCTGGTGGGCGAACATGGCGCGCGCGTCGCCGATGCCGGCACCCGCGAGCGTCCGCATCGGCCCGGCAGAGATCGCGTTGACGCGGATGCCGTCGGGCCCGAGGTCGCCGGCGAGGTAGCGCACCGAGGCTTCGAGGGCGGCCTTGGCCACGCCCATGACGTTGTAGTTCGGCATGACCCGCGTAGCGCCGCCGAAGGTCAGGGTGAGGAGCGCGCCGCCCGGCCGCATCATCCGGGCCGCGCGCTGGGCCACCTCCGTGAAGGAGAAGCACGAGATCGTCATGGTGCGCGAGAAATTCTCGCGGGTGGTGGCGTCGACGTAGCGGCCCTTCAATTCGGCCTTGTCGGAGAAGCCGATGGCGTGGACGACGAAGTCGATGCCGTCCGGCCAGCGCTCCGCGAGGCTCGCGAAGACGGCGTCGACGCTGGCGAGATCCTCCACGTCGCAGGGCAGCACGATGTCCGAGCCGAGCGAGGCGGCCAGCGGCGTCACGCGGCGCCCGAGCGCCTCACCCTGGTAGGTGAAGGCGAGATCCGCTCCCTGGCCGTGCAAGGCCTTGGCGATGCCCCAGGCGATGGAATGGTCGTTGGCGACCCCCATGATGAGGCCGCGCCTGCCCGCCATCAAACCCGTCATGCGTATCCTCAGCCTTGCGATCCGGCCTCGTCGGGCCGGTTTCGTTGATGGGTCTTCAAACGTCCTTGGGCATGGCGGACTGGATCAGCCGGTCGGAGCTGAGATCCTCCTCGTCGTAGCCCAGGAGCTCGGCGAGGCGCCCGCGGGCGCGGCTGACGCGGCTCTTCACCGTGCCGACCTTGCAGCCCATGATCGCCGCGGCCTCCTCGTAGGAGACCCCCTCGGCGCCGACCAGCACCAGGGCCTCGCGCTGGTCGGGCGGCAGCTTGGCCAACGCCGTCTGCAGGTCCTCGACGTCGAGGCGGTCGCCCTGGTGGGGGGCGGTGGCGAGGCGCGCGGCGTAGGAGCCGTCCTGATCCTCGACCTCGCGCACGCGCTTGCGGTGGTCCGAGTAGAAGATGTTGCGCAGGATCGTGAACAGCCAGGCGTTGAGGTTGGTGCCGGGCTGGAAGCGGGCGCGGTGCTGCCAGCCCTTCAGGAGCGTGTCCTGCACGAGGTCGTCGGAACGGGCCGGATTGCTCGTGAGCGAGAGGGCGAAGGCGCGCAAGGACGGTACGGCGGCAAGCAGGCCGTTGCGGAACTCCGGCTCGATCGCCTCCCCGCGGGCGCGCAGTGCCGCCTCGAGCTTCTCGAGGAGTTCGGCGAAGCGGCCCGGCTGCTCGTCGGTCCCGAGCCGGTCGTAGACCGTGCGCAGGTGGTCGCCGAGATGGGTCCGGATGTTGGCCGGAAGCTTGGGGCGTCCGTCCCCCGCGTCACTGTCGGGCATCGTCTCGATCACGTCGCGTGTCATGGCTCGTCGAGTTCTGATTGGGTCGGAGGGCGACCGGCGACAGGGGCTCCGGCGCATCGGCAAGGTGTCGAGGCCGTCCGCTACAGGCCGGGACACCCATCGGCGTTCGGCCGGTTGTAGCGCATCACAGTCCGGCTTGCACCCCGTACGCTCAAGCTCACCCGGCGATGGTCGCCGCCGAGGGCGCAGCTGCCGGGGTCACCCGGCCTGGGCTTGGCTTG
>NZ_CAXUJR010000158.1:0-2374 GCF_964251405.1 uncultured Methylobacterium sp. | reverse complement strand
TCAGAGGGTTTCGCGATGCATATCTTTCAGATCAGGCAGACCAGCAGCGGCGCCATCCTGTGGACCGGCAACGCGAGCGACGCGACGTCGGCCCTCGACGCCATGGCGCGGGAAGCCGGATACACTCACTACGACGCCCTGCCGGACACGATCCGCGCCGCCGGAATCGTCGCCATGGAACTGACTCAGCTGGGGTGATCTTGCGGAGACAATCCCGGCCAGCGGCGACGAGCCGGCCTTCCTCGGATGGATTCCCACTTCCGTCAGGCCGGCTCCACCGGAAATGTGGTTGTCGGGTTCACGAATTCGTCCTGTGCCGCCACGGTCAGGATCTCGCGCGAGCCGGCCTCCGCGGTGCGGCGCAGGAGGCCGTAGACCGAGGCGCCAGCCATGCCGAGCGCGATCGCCGCCGAGCGGGTGCGCAGGTAATGGACGAGGAACAGGGCCGCGATGGCGTCGCCGGCGCCGTTGACGCCGAGATCGAGTCGCGGCGTGCGCAGGAGCCAGTAGGCGCCGCCCTCGGCGGCCATCAGGTCGATGCTGTCGGCGGGGGTCTCGTCGGTGACGAGCGAAGTCACCAGCACCACCCGCGGCCCCATCGCCTGGAGCACCGCCACGGCGCGTTTGGCTGCGTCGAGGCTGCGCGAGGTCAACCCTGAGAGGTGGTCGAGCTCGAACTGATTCGGCGTCACGATATCGGCCGCCGGCAGCGCCTGCTCGCGCATGAATTCGGGGATGCCGGGGCGGACATAGATGCCGCGGTCGGTGTCGCCGATCACGGGGTCGCAGCAATAGAGCGCGGCCGGGTTCAGCGCGCGCACGGCCGCCACCGCCCGCACGATGGCGGTCCCGATATCGGCCGAGCCCATATAGCCCGAGAGCACGCCGTCGCAGCCGCCGAGCACGCCGCGCTCACTGATGCCCGCCACCAGGTCTTCGATCATCGGCCCGTCGAAGACCCGGCCGCGCCAGGCGCCGTAGCCGGTGTGATTCGAGAACTGCACCGTATGGATCGGCCAGACCTCGACCCCGAGCCGCTGCATCGGGAACACCGCCGAGGCGTTGCCGACATGGCCGTAGGCGACGTGCGATTGGATCGAGAGCACTTTCATCGTGGGTCGACCTGCGGGTGATGGGGCTCGTGGTAGCGGGTTTTGCCGGGGCGCGCATCTCGTGCAGGCGGGCGTGCCTTGCCCCGACGGCTCCGCTTCCCACATGGGCACGGACTTCAGCCAGGGCTCCCCATGGATTTCGACGCATTGCGGACCGGGACCCTCGCCTTCGTGGAGGCCCACAAGGCCTGGGCGCCGCTCGTCGTCGGGGTGCTCGCCTTCTGCGAATCCCTCGCTTTCCTCTCGATCCTGGTGCCAGCCACGGTGCTGATGCTCGGCATCGGCGCGATGATCGGCGCCAGCGGCATCCCATTCTGGCCGGTGATGATCGGTGGCGGGATCGGGGCGGCGCTCGGGGACTGGGTCTCCTACGAGATCGGACGATATTTCCAGCACGGGGCCAAGACGATCTGGCCGATGAGCCGGTACCCCGAGATGGTCGCCAAGGGCGAGGCGTTCTGCCAGCGCTTCGGCGCCTGGGGCATCGTCATCGGCCGCTTCATCGGCCCGGCCCGCGCCGTGGTCCCCCTCATCGCCGGCATCTTCGAGCTGCCACGGCTGCCCTTCCAGATCGCCAACTGGAGCTCGGCCTTCCTGTGGTCTTTCGTCTGGCTCGCGCCGACGGCGGGGCTGCTGACGTTCATCACCGGGTGAGGCTTCGGTGCGATCAGGCGAAGTGCCAAGCCCTCGTCATGATGGATCGACCGACGCGACTTCCTCGCTTGCCCTCGCGGAACGACGCCGCAGGTGACAAGCGCGCGTCGGCCTGATTCTCTGGACGTCATCCCGATTCGGGACAGAAGCCCCGCAAAAAGCATGTCAGCCGCCCTCGCCCACGTCATTCTCCCGCTCGATCGCCGGCAATCGGCGACGGCGCTCCACGTTCAGCGCGGTGTGCGCCGGCTCTTCGCCGAGCTCGGCCATGTCACGATCCCGGAATTCTCCCTCGCCAACGGACGACGCGCCGACGTCATCGCCCTGTGCCCGGCCGGGCGGCTCACCATCGTGGAGATCAAGTCGAGCGTCGCCGACTTCCGCGCCGACCGGAAATGGCCGGACTACCGCGACTATTGCGACCGCTTCTTCTTCGCCATCCCCGACAGCCTGCCCGCGACCCTGACGCCGCCCGAAACCGGCCTCATCGTCGCCGACGCCTTCGGGGCGGCGATCCTGCGCGAGGCGCCCGAGCATCCCCTGAGCGGCCCGCGCCGCAAGGCGGTGACCCTGCGCTTCGCCCACAATGCCGCGCGGCTGCTGCATGC
>NZ_CAXUJR010000157.1:0-2389 GCF_964251405.1 uncultured Methylobacterium sp. | reverse complement strand
GGAACATCTCTTTCGTGATCGTCGAGCCCTGCCGCAGGGCGAGCAGCTCCAGCATGCCGTACTCCTTGCCGGTGAGGGGGACGCGGGAGGCGGCGATGCTGGCGGTTTGCTCGTCGAGATTGATGCTGAGGTCACCGACGGTGACGATCGATTGGGCATGGCCCTTCGAGCGGCGCACGATCGCGTGGATGCGGGCGACGAGTTCGTCCTTGTGGAAGGGCTTGGTGAGGTAGTCGTCGGCCCCGAAGCCGAGGCCCTTCACCTTGTCCTCGATGCCACCTAAGCCGGACAGGATCAGGATCGGCGTCTTGACCTTGGCGACCCGCAGGTTGCGCAGCACCTCGTAGCCCGACATGTCGGGCAGGTTCAGGTCAAGCAGGATGATGTCGTAATCATACAGCTTGCCGAGGTCGATGCCTTCCTCACCCAGATCCGTGGTGTAGGTGTTGAAGTTCTCCGACTTGAGCATCAGCTCGACGCTGGCCGCGACGGAGGCGTCATCCTCGACCAGCAGCACGCGCATGTGACCATCCTCCAAAGGTTGAGGCTTCCTATCCGGACATCGCCAACAGACCGTTAAGGTCGCGCTTCACCGCGGCGTTGGGCGCGCCCCTTCCGAACGCGCGAGGCATGGGAGTTGGATGGTCACAGGCTTGGTCGTGTTCCTCGCCGGGACGCTGTTCGGCATGCTTAGGTGAGAGGAACGCGGCCCGAACTGAGCTAGACATTTCGACGATCGGGCGAGGGCAGAGGATGGACACCGCTTCGTATGTCGGGGGCCGCGGGGCCAGGCGGAGGCTCTTCGGCCAACACGCCCGTTACATCGCGCCGAACACCCCGCTCGCGTTCGTTTCCAACAAGTCGCGCCCACAGCGCTTGGACTTCGGCATGTGGATCCCCGCCGTCGACCGTCGAATCCACGAACCGGCCCTGCATTTCGGCGAGTTGGAAGGGTAGCTCCGATTCTCTGTCGCGATGGCAAGCAGATCAGTCGCCAAGCGGTCCTCGTCGTCCGTCGATGCCCCGGAGGGGCGGTTTCGGCGCATCGAGCGGACGTCGTTCCGGTCGGCCGCATGCTCGGAGCCACAGACCGCCGCCGACGGGTGGAGGTGACAGGCCGACCGCCGGAACGTCGGTTCGTTCGCTCGCACCTAGGGATCGGGAACCGATGAGCAGCCTGGCCAAATCCGCCCCGAGACCACCATGAACCCGATGTCTTTCCCGTGGTATGCGCACGACCCATTCTAGGAGCCGAGCATGTCCATCAGAGCCGCCGTCAGCTTCGCCATTCTTTACTCGGTCCTTCCGGCTTGTTCGGGACGGGCACAGAACATGGCTCTGACACCCGACGAGCGGCTGTCCCCAAGGCCTCCTTCCCTCACCGTCCCACACCGCGGATGGCCGATGCCGCCGCCCCGGCCTCGCGCTTTCGAAGGCAAGCTTCCGAACCAGGGGACGGGGCCGATGAACGAGCGCGTGCTCAGGGACATCTGTATCGGTTGCGATCGATAGAGCCTCGTCGGAGGAGGTCCGGGCCCACGACAACGAAGCGCCACGCGGTCCCACCTCCTCGGACGTATCAGGCACCCTGCCAGAGATTCAGTTGCGTACCGGCCCATCCGTGAGATGAACGCCCCCCTCTCCCGATCTGTGATCAGGTCGGGCGGCCGGGCTCCTCCAACGTCCGCGCTGACGAGTTTCCGGTCCTTAAAGGGCGGCCCCGCCCGGCGTCGGTTCAGCTGCCGGGGCGCCCGGTTCGAGCACTGCGTCGACGCCTCCTGCGGATACGGTTTCAACATCGGCGACAAGGTCGCCGATCAGCCGCCGTAGCTCCTGATGCTCCGGTCCGTGGCGGTCATGACCCAGGAAGACCGGAATGGCGACGTCTGTGACATGCCCGCCGGACGCTTCGTTGGCGGTGTGGCGGACGAACACGTCGCCGCCGTCGGTCGCACGCACCAGATGCCACCGGTCGCCGTTCGGGCTTGCGTAGAGGAGCCGTTGCCGGGTCTGCATCGCGGTCGTCCTCATCCCACTCGGCCCTCGGCATCAGGCTCATGCCAACCGTCAGCGACCATCGTAGCGGTTATGGCAAAGCGCACCATCGAGACCGCGAAGGCTGCCCTGTGGGTTTCTACGCTCGAGTTATGTCGCCCGGCGCCTTACCTCGAGCATGCCCCCGCCCTTTCCTCACTATGCGCTCATCGGTGGCCAGATCACATGTCGGCGTCATCCGCCTTCCAGATCGATCATCCCGATGTCGCGGCTTGGCACCAAGCCTTCCCCGCCCTGAATCCGAGCGCCCGCCCGGTCCCGGTCCCGCCGGTCCGCAGTGGCAGGCCGTGCCCGCCGCGCTCAGGTTCCTGGATCGGTACGCGGAAGAGGCTGC
>NZ_CAXUJR010000156.1:0-2415 GCF_964251405.1 uncultured Methylobacterium sp. | reverse complement strand
AAGGCCCGCTACAGCGCCGACATCGCCCTGCCGGGCCTGCTCCACGCGGTGATGGCGGTGAGTTCGGTCTCCAAGGGCCGCGTCGCCCATCTTGATCTCGCCGCGGCACAGGCCCATCCGGGCGTCGTCGCCGTGATGACCCCCGCGAACGCCCCGGCCCTCGCCAAATCCCCCGACTTGCGCGACAGCCCCTTCGCCTTCCGCCTCGACCTTCTCCAGAACGACGGCGTACGCTACGCCAACCAGCCGATCGCGGTGGTGATCGCCGAGACCCTGGAGGCCGCCACCGAGGGCGCCGCCCTCCTGAGCCCGCGCTACGAACGCGAGACCCCGAGCGTGGAACTCGGGGCCGGCACCCGTTTCACCCCCGAGGTGGTCGGACCCGGCCTTCCGTCGAGCGCCGGGGCCGGCGACGTCCCGGCCGGGCTGGCTGAAGCCGACGCCCGCGTCACCGCCACCTACGAGACGGCGGCGCAGTACCACAACGCCCTCGAGCCCCACGTGAGCGTGGCGCAGTGGGAGGGCGACAGGCTCACCCTCTACACCCCGACCCAGGCCCTCCACGTCTCGAAGGGCCGGCTCTCGGGCCTGTTCGGGATTCCGGCGGAGAACATCCACATCATCAGCCATTATCTCGGGGGCGGCTTCGGCTCGAAGGGCTTCATGTCCTCGCCCCAGATCCTCGGGATCATGGCCGCAAAACTGGTCGGCCGCCCGGTCAAGCTGGTGACCCGACGCGAGCAGATGTTCGGCCCGGTCGGCCACCGCGCCTCGACCCGCCAGACCCTGACGCTCGGCGCCAAGACCGATGGCGCGCTCACCGCCTACGACCACCACACCCTGACGCTCACCAGCGCCTACGACGACTTCGTCGAACCCTCCGGCATCCTCTCGCGCCACCTCTACGCGTCGCCGGCGATCTCGACGACGCACGAGGCGTCCCGGGCCGACATCGCGACACCGATCTTCATGCGTGCCCCCGGCGAGGCCTCGGGCAGCGTCGCGGTGGAGAGCGCGATGGACGAGCTCGCCCTCGCACTCGGGATCGACCCGCTTGATCTTCGCCTGAAGAACTACGCCGAGGTCGAGCCGATCACCGGCAAGCCGTTCTCGTCGAAGGCCCTGCGCGAGTGCTACGCGCAGGGAGCGGAGCGCTTCGGCTGGGCCTCGCGCCCGCAGGCGCCCCGGCAGATGCGCGACGCCGACGGGCTCCTCATCGGCTGGGGGCTCGGCACCGCCACCTACCCGGCGGGCATGTTCCAGGGCGAGGCCCGCGCGACCTTAAGCGCCGACGGCACCGCGCTCTTCGAGACCGCAGCCCACGACATGGGGCAGGGCGCCTGGACGGTGCTCGCCCAGATCGCCTCCGACGCGCTCGGTCTGGCGGCTGACAGGCTCGAACTGCGCATCGGCGACTCGAACCTGCCGGACGGCGGTCTCGCGGGCGGCTCCACCGGCACCGCCACGTCGGGCATGGCGGTCCACAACGCCGCCGCGGCCCTGGTGGCGCAGCTCTCGGATCTCGCCACCAACGACCCGGCCTCGCCCCTCTACGGCGCCGGCAATGCCGGCGTGGTCGCGAGGGACGGCGGGTTGAGCCGCAGCGACGACCCGAGCCGATCCGAGAGCTTCGGGGACATCCTGGCCCGCGCCGGCAAGGCGTCGATCGAGGCGAAGGGCCAAGGTGCCGGCGATCCGGCCTCGCGAAAAACCTACGCCATGCACGCGCATGGGGCGGTCTACGCGGAGGTGAAGGTCGACCCCGACCTCGGGCAGATCCGGGTGACGCGGCTGGTGGGCGCCTTCGCGGCCGGCCGGATCATCAACCCGCGCCTCGTGCGCAGCCAGTATTACGGCGGCATGATCTGGGGCGTCTCGCTGGCGCTCCACGAGCATGCGGCCCACGACCTGCGCTCGGGCCGGATCATGAACGCCAACCTCGCCGAGTACCACGTTCCCGTGAACGCCGACATTCCGGCGATCGAGGCGATCCTGGTGGAGGAGCACGACCCGCACGTGAACCCGCTCGGCATCAAGGGGGTCGGCGAGATCGGCATCACGGGCACCGCCGGGGCCATCGCCAACGCGGTCTGGCACGCCACCGGGGTGCGGGTGCGCGAGATTCCAATCACCCTCGACAAGCTCCTGGGATGACGGTGACCAGGGACGCGACGAGGCGGCCGCGGCCGCATCCGCGAGGCGCCGGGTGCCGAATTCCGAAGGTTGACCGTTGGCGAAAGGTACCCTAATGGGACGGCTCTGCCGGTGCCGCCGACAGAACCTCTGACCGCTTCATCGGACGCTGCGGGCCATCCATGGCCCATCGTTCGACGGGTTAGATGGGGGATAGTTTAACGGTAGAACAGTGGACTCTGACTCCTCTAGTCGAGGTTCGAATCCTCGTCCCCCAGCCAA
>NZ_CAXUJR010000155.1:0-2687 GCF_964251405.1 uncultured Methylobacterium sp. | reverse complement strand
GCGTGACCTTGTCGACCACGACGGGAGCAGGTTTCGGAGCGCACCCTCGACTTCGTCGCCAGGGACGAATGCCCGCAGGATGACGACATCGAGTTGGCCGGCTTCGATGCGGCGCTGTTCTGCCTCGCCCTGACGGCCTCGCGCCTCTGGCGAATCGAGCGCCGGAGCCGCGCCGCACGGGTTTGACCTGCCTCGGCGCACCCCTGTAGACACCGCGGCCCTTCCCTGAGGATTCCGTCATGGCCGCCATCACCGCTACCCTCGCGGCCGAGTTGAAGGTTGCCGAGCGCCAGGTCGCCGCCGCAGTGGAGTTGCTCGACGGCGGCGCGACGGTGCCGTTCGTGGCGCGCTACCGCAAAGAGGCCACCGGCGGCCTCGACGATGCGCAGTTGCGCGACCTCGAAGATCGTCTCGCCTACCTGCGCGACTTGGAGGCGCGGCGGGTGGCGATCCTCGAAACGATCGAGGCGCAGGGCAGTCTCGATGCCGGCCTCAAGGCGCGCATCCTCGGTGCGGAGACGAAAGCCCGGCTCGAAGACCTCTACCTTCCGTTCAAGGTCAAGCGCCGCACCAAGGCTCAGATCGCCCGCGAGGCCGGACTCGGCCCCCTCGCCGAGGCGCTGCTCGTCCGGCCCGAGGGCGATCCCGCTGCGGCGGCCGGCTCCTTTGTCGATGCGTCCAAGGGCGTCGCCGATGTAGACGCGGCGCTGGAGGGTGCCCGCTCCATCCTGATCGAGCGCTTCAGCGAGGACCCCGACCTGACGGGCGCCCTGCGCGAGGCCGGCTGGCAGCGTGGCCGCATCGTCTCCTCGGTCAAACCCGGCAAGGAGGCGACCGGGGAGAAATTTGCCGATTATTTTTCCTTCAGCGAACCCCTGACGCGCCTGCCCTCGCATCGCATCCTCGCCCTGTTCCGGGGCGAGAAGGAGGAGGTGCTCGATCTTGCCCTGGTCGATGCCGTGGGCGACGAGCCGGCCAAAGGCATGCCCTCCTCGCAGGAAATGCGCATCGCCCGGACCTTCGGCATCCGTGACCAGGGCCGAGCGGGCGATGCCTTCTTGTTAGAGATCGTACGGAAAGCCTGGCGCACGCGGCTCAAGCCGGCCATCGACACCGATCTTCGCGCCCGCCTGCGCCAGTTCGCCGAAGCCGGCGCCATCTCGGTTTTTGCCGGCAACCTGCGCGACCTGCTGCTGGCCGCCCCTGCCGGTGCCCGCCCGACCCTAGGGCTCGACCCGGGCTTTCGCAGCGGCGTGAAAGTCGCTGTTGTCGATGCGACCGGCAAGGTGGCGGCCACCGACGTGATCTACCCACACGAGCCCCGGCGCGACTGGAACGGGGCCCTCGTTCTGCTCGCTGAACTCTGCCTTGCCCATAAGGTCGAGCTCGTCGCCATCGGCAACGGCACCGCTTCGCGCGAGACCGACCGACTAGCGGCCGAACTGATCGCCAAGCGGGCCGACTTGGCGCTCACCAAGGTGATGGTGTCGGAAGCCGGCGCCTCGGTCTATTCGGCTTCCGCATACGCCAGCGCGGAATTACCCGGCCTCGATGTTACCTTGCGCGGCGCGGTCTCCATCGCCCGACGCCTGCAGGATCCGCTGGCGGAACTGGTGAAGATCGAGCCCAAGGCTATTGGCGTTGGGCAGTACCAGCACGATCTCGCCGAGGGTCAGCTCTCGAAGGCCCTGGACGCCGTGGTGGAAGACTGCGTGAACAGTGTCGGCGTCGACGTGAACATCGCCTCGGCCCCCCTCCTCGCTCGGGTCTCGGGCCTCACCGAGCGGGTAGCGGGCAACATCGTGGTCGAACGCGACGCGAAGGGCCCGTTCCGCACCCGCGCCGGCCTGAAGAAGGTCGCTGGCCTCGGCCCCAAGGCCTACGAACTCGCGGCTGGCTTCCTGCGGATCCGGAGCGGCAACGACCCCCTCGACGCCTCGGGGGTCCATCCGGAGGCCTATCCGGTGGTGCGCCGCATCCTGGCCGCCACCGGCCAGCCCATCGGCGCCCTGATCGGCAACACCGGTGCCCTGCGCGCCCTCGACCCGATGCGCTTCACCGACGAGACTTTCGGCCTGCCCACCGTCACCGACATCATCGCCGAGTTGGAAAAACCCGGCCGCGACCCGCGTCCCGCCTTTCGCACTGCCACCTTTCAAGAGGGCGTGGAAAAGATCTCCGACCTAACGCCGGGGATGCGGCTGGAGGGCGTGGTGACCAATGTCGCGGCCTTCGGCGCCTTCGTCGATCTCGGTGTGCATCAGGACGGGCTCGTCCATATCTCGATGCTCGCCGACCGCTTCGTCAAGGACCCGCGCGAGGTGGTGAAACCCGGCGACGTCGTTCAGGTGCGGGTGATCGAAGTGGACACCAACCGCAAGCGCATTGCGCTGAGCATGCGCTCGGACGACGCCGACGCGCCCCGCCGCCACAGCCGTGATGTGCGGCCGGAGCCCTCTCGGTCTCAGCAGAAAGCTGCCCCTGCTCCGGCGCCCCGCGGCGCGGTTCCGGGTGGTGCCTCGCCCGAACGTAGCTTGCCGGAAGGTGCCTTAGCCGAGGCCCTGCGCCGTGCGGCGGAGGGCAAGGATCGGGGACAGCGATAGGGCCGGCCCCCACCATCAAGCGGACGGCCAGATCCCGACCCAACCTCGGCATAGCAGTCGATCGCGATGGTCCTCGGAAGCAGA
>NZ_CAXUJR010000154.1:0-3523 GCF_964251405.1 uncultured Methylobacterium sp. | reverse complement strand
CCAAAGCGACCAAACCTGCGGCCGCGCCAGCGGGGATGCCGGACAGCAGCAGCGTGCTTGAATCGGCCTAGACCGCTCGTGCGACCCACGGCGCTGGACCTCGTCGGCGGGGCGAGACCTGATCCGGCTCAGCCACAACCGGCCGGCGGGCAGAAGGCCCGCGTCCGACCGTGTCGACGGATAGGGAAAGGCCGTCCGACGGCCTTGACCGCAGCCGCCGGATCTCCAAAAGAACAAAGATCGAACGAGCCCCCGCCCTCCTGACGCGAGGCCGAGATGCCGAAGGGTCCCGCAACCGCGACCGACCGCGCCGTGCCCATCCGCAAGATCATCCACATCGACATGGATGCCTTCTACGCGTCCGTCGAGCAGCGCGATGATCCGGCCTTGCGTGGGCGTCCACTCGCGGTCGGCGGGTCGCGCGAGCGTGGCGTCGTCGCGGCGGCGAGCTACGAGGCGCGCGTGTTCGGCGTGCGCTCGGCCATGCCGTCGGTCACGGCCCGCCGGCTCTGCCCCGACCTCGTCTTCGTGAAGCCGCGCTTCGAGGTCTACAAGGCCGTCTCCGCCGAGATCCAGGCGGTCTTCGCCGAGCACACGCCGCTGGTCGAACCGGTCTCCCTCGACGAGGCCTACCTCGACGTGACGGAGAACCTCCAGGGCCTGGCGACCGCCACGGAGGTGGCCCGGGCCATCAGGGCCGAGATCCTGACCCGCACCGGCCTCGTGGCCTCGGCGGGAGTGTCCTACAACAAGTTCCTGGCCAAGGTGGCCTCGGACTTCAGGAAGCCCGACGCGCTGTTCGTCATCACCCCGGCCATGGGACCTGCATTCGTCGAGGCTCTGCCCATCGGGCGCTTCCATGGGGTCGGACCGGTGACCGAGGCCAAGATGAAGCAGGTCGGCATCCTCACGGGCGGTGACCTCAAGGCGCGGTCGCTCGCCGACCTGCAGGCCGTCTTCGGCAGCTCGAGCGGGTACTACTACGGCGTCGCCCGCGGGATCGACGAGCGACCCGTGCGGGCGCATCGCATCCGCAAGTCGGTCGGGGCGGAAAGCACCTTCTCCGAGGACACGACCGAGTTCGCCGTCCTGGTCGAGCGCTTGCAGCCGATCCTCGACAAGGTCTGGGCGGCTTGCGTGAACAAGGACGTGAGCGGCCGCACCGCGACCCTGAAGGTGAAATTCTCGGACTTCGAGCAGATCACCCGGGCGCGCTCCCTCCGCATGCCGGTGGGCAGCCGCGAGGCCCTCGCGCAGATCAGCGTCGGCCTCCTGCGCGATGTGTTTCCCCTCCGCCGCAGCGTACGCCTGATCGGGGTATCGCTCTCGGGCTTGCAGCATGGCGCGGGGGAGGAATCGTATCAGCTCGGCCTCGGCATCTGAGGTCGAGACGTCGGATGGGGAGCCTGGACTGAGAAACGCGATGCAATCGGCCTAACAGCAGGCGGCTCTCTCCCCGGCTTCGCAGTCGTGGGCGATCGATAACGTCGTCAGACGAGAACGTTTGTCGGGATGATGATCTGGCAGCAGAGCAGCCATATTGGTCGCCTCCATTGTCCAGGGTTGAATGCAGGATATTCAATGCTGGATATAATCCCAGACCTTGGAGATGACGACGGACCCTTCCCCCACGGACGATGCAACACGCTTGACGGAGCCAGCGCGCACATCGCCAACCGCGAAGATGCCGGGGTGTGACGTCGCATAGGGCGTGCCTGCGCCAATCGCGTCTCCGGTCAGCACGAAACCGTGGTTGTCGAGTTCGATGAGCCCCGAGAGCCATTGGGTATTGGGCGCAGCCCCGACCATGACAAACACCGCGCGTGTCGGGATCGTACGGATCGTCCCATCCACGACGCTGCGGATGGTCACCGCTTCGAGGCGATCATCGCCATGCAGGGCGCTGATTTCGGAACCATACTCGATGGTGATCGCCGGATCGGCTTCCAGACGGCTCGAAAGGTAATGCGACATCGAGGCCGCGAGTGAGGGACCGCGCACCAGGAGGCGAACATGCCTGGCCGAGCGACTGAGAAACATCGCCGCCTGGCCTGCCGAGTTGCCTCCACCGATGACGATGGTCTCGGCGTTCCGGCAATAGCGCGCCTCAATTTCCGTTGCCGCATAATAGACACCCGCGCCCTCGAACGCCTCGAGGCGGTCGATCGGCAGGCGTCGGTACTGGACACCGGTCGCGACGACGACGGCACGCCCGCGAACGCGCTGGCCGTTGTCGAACGTCGCACAGAACGCGCCGTCTTCGAGCCGCTCCAGCTTTGCAACCCGCCGCGGCATCGCGAACCGCGTCCCGAATTTCATTGCCTGGACCTCGCCGCGCCAGACGAGGTCTGCGCCCGAGATGCCAGTCGGAAATCCCATGTAATTCTCGATCCGACTCGACGTGCCGGCCTGGCCGCCGATCGCGAGGTCCTCGACGACCAGCGCCCGTAGGCCCTCCGCGCCTGCGTAGACGCCCGCCGCCACACCGGCTGGCCCACCGCCGACGATGAGAACGTCGAAAGCCTCGTCGTCGATGAGGTTGTAGTTCAGGCCTAGCAAATGGGCGACCTTGTCGGGCGTCGGCTCCGTTACGACGACGTCGCGTCCGAAGATCACGGCCGGCCGGTCGGAGGCGATCGCGCAGCTTTTCGCGACGGCGCCGGCCTCCGGGCTGCCGAGCGAGTAGGACCGGTAGGGAAGGCGGTTGCGGCTCGCGAACGCCGCGATCCGCCGAACGGCCCGGTCGTCATCCTCGCCGATCAGCACCAATGTGCCGTCTCGCGAGTCGAGCTGCCGCCGCCGCCGTGCAGCGAGAACCGTGATGACGATGTCCGACATCTCAGGGATCTCGGACATCAGCCTCAGCATCTCCAGGCGCGGGACCTCGACGACGGTGGTATCCCGGACCGCCCGCATGGGCATCGACCAATTGCCACCGCTCAAGATCGAGATTTCGCCCATGAATTGCGTCGGTCCGAGCGTGGACGGAAGGTGGCGTTCATTCGTGAACGGGTTCACGACTTCGATCTCGCCCGCTTCGACATAGACGAAGCGATCAGCAGGTTCGCCAGCGCGTGCGAGGAAAGTCCCAGCCGGGTAATGCCGTTCGACTCCTGCGGCCTGCAGCGCGGCGATGTGCGATGCTGCGAGGGGGACGCGCTGCATTTCCTGCAGGTCCCGGCCGATCGTTTCCATGTTTCGACTCCCCCAAGCTCTGATCGGTGCGGTGCAGCATTGATCACGCAGCTTCGCCAGACAAGACGACGGCTTTGCAAGATGCCGGACCTCGCAAAG
Source organism: uncultured Methylobacterium sp. (assembly GCF_964251405.1). Classification (GTDB taxonomy): domain Bacteria; phylum Pseudomonadota; class Alphaproteobacteria; order Rhizobiales; family Beijerinckiaceae; genus Methylobacterium. Next base: position 229 of record NZ_CAXUJR010000154.1, on the reverse strand, counting down.
GGGCGTCTGCAGAACCGACCCCAGCGTTCCTGCAAGCGACGGAGGAAGCGGCTCCACAGGGGCCAACCCTTCCGCCGGACAGGGCAGTGGGGAAGGGCAGGGCGCGCCAGGCGCGCGGTAGCGCAGCCTGAACGGTCGGTTTGCTTCCTGCGGCGTCGGTAGCCTGCCCGGCCTTTGTGCCGAGCAGGCGCTTTCGGGACCTGTGACGCCTTGCCGACCTGAGTCAGGT
>NZ_CAXUJR010000153.1:0-3566 GCF_964251405.1 uncultured Methylobacterium sp. | reverse complement strand
GCCGGGCCAGATCGCCATCCAGGGCGCCTGGTCGAGGAAGTTCTTGGCCACGTTGAGCATCGAGCCCCAGGAGGGGGCCGGCGGCTGCTGGCCGAGCCCGAGGAAGGACAGGCTCGCCTCGGCGATGATCGCGGCCGCGATGGTCAGCGTCGCCTGGACGAGGATGGCCGGGACGATGTTGGGCAGGATGTGTCGCAGAGCGATCCGCCAGGGCGGGTTGCCCACCGAGCGGGCCGATTCGACGAACTCTTCCGCTTTGATCGCCATCACCTGCGCCCGCGACAGCCGCACGAAGATCGACGTCGCCGAAAGCCCGATCGCCACCATGGCGTTGGTGAGGCTGGGGCCGAGGAAGGCGGCGAGCGCGATGGCGAGGATGAGGAACGGGATGGCGAGCAGCGCGTCGGTGAGGCGCATGATGGCGCCGTCGACGATGCCGCCCGCGTACCCCGCCAGCAGCCCTAGCGGGAGGCCCAGCGCGACGGCCAGCGCCACCGAGGTCAGGCCCGCCGCGAGCGACGCCCTGGAGCCGTGGATGATGCGCGAGAGCAGGTCGCGCCCGACCTCGTCGGTGCCGAAAGGATGCTCGAGGCTCGGCGCGGCGCGGACCGCGCCCCAGTCCGTCGCTGACGGGTCGTAGGGAGAGATCACGTCGGCGAGGAGCGCCACCGCGATCAGCGCGACGACCACGGCGAGGCCGAGCACGCCGCTCGGGCGCCTCCTCAGCCGGTGCCAGAACGCCCGAAGCGTCCCGGGCTCCGGGCTTGCACGGGCGGGGGTGGCTTCGATCGTCGCGGATCCACTCATGCCTGGCGCAGCTTCGGATTGACGAGGACGTAGGCCACGTCCGCCAGGAGGTTGAGCACGATGTAGGTGGCGGCGGTACAGATCACGACGCCCTGGACGGTGGCGTAGTCGCGGTTGAACACCGCGTCGACCATGAGCTTGCCGAAACCCGGAACCGAGAAGATCTGCTCGGTGAGGATCGCTCCCGACAGGAGCTGCCCGAATTCCAGCGCCCCCAGGGTGATGATGGGCACCGCCGCGTTGCGCAGGCAGTGGCGGATGATCACCGCGAGAGGCGCCACGCCCTTGGCCCGCGCCGTGCGGACGTAGTCGCTCTGGAGTACCTGCAGCATCGCCGCCCGGGTGTGGCGCATCATCACCGCCGCGATGGCGTTGCCGAGCACGAAGGCGGGCATGATCATCGCCTTGAGGTTTTCGGCCAAGCTCTCGCTCGGCGGCACGTAGCCCGAGGCCGGCAGCCAGCCGAGATAGACCGAGAAGAACAGGATCATCAGGATGCCGAGCCAGAAGTTCGGGATCGAGAGACCCCACAGGGCGATCCCGTTGGCGACGTAGTCGGCTGTCCGACCCTGCTTCACCGCCGAGAGAATGCCCATGGGCACGCCGATGATCAGCGCGATCAGCATGGCCATGCAGGCGAGCTGGAGCGTCACCGGAAGCTTCTCGGCGATGAGCGCGCTCACCGGCTGCTGCAGCCGGATCGACTCGCCGAGATCGCCCCGCAATACATCTTGCGCCCAGTACGCGTAGCGTACGGGCAACGAACGATCGAGGTGGTACTTCTCGCGGATGAAGGCGATGACCTCGGGGTCGCGTTCCTCGCCCGACAGGGCGGTCGCCGTGTCGCCCGGCAGCAGCTGTTGCAGGGCGAAGATGATCATCGAGGCGATGATCAGCGTCGGCACCGCGATGGCGAGACGTCGGGCGAGAAAGCTCAGCATGGGGCGGCCTTTTGCTGATTCTTCATGCCTTGTTATTCATGCCTTGAACCGTCCTTGCGTCGGCGCGGCCCTCTCCTCCCCCATGGATCCCGGGTGTTCCCGAGTTCCGCGGATAGGGTGCCCAAGTTGGGCCTGCCCGACTTGGATGCGGGGAGGCGAGTCTCGTCGCGATCCCCATCAATCGAGCTTCAGCCCGGTGTAGCGCACGAGACCGTCCGGATACTCGCCGAAACCCGACAGCTTCGTGCTGAAGGCCCAGAGCAGGCGGCGGTGGAAGAGGTAGACGAAGGGCCGGTCGGCCTGGGTCCGGTCGGCGAGCGCCTTCCAGGCGGCCTTGCGCTTGACCGTTTCGGTGCTCGCCCGCTCGGCCGTCATGGCGGCCTCGGCTTCCGGATTGCAGTAGCGTGAGTAGTTCAACGGCGTCTTGCAGGCGAGGAAGCTGAAGGTGTTGCCGTCGGGGTCGGGCCGGCCGCTCCAGTTGTAGAGATAGGCTTCAAAGTTGCCCTTGTCGGCGAGATCCAGCGCCGTGGTGAAGTCGGTGGCTTGCAGGCGTACATCAAAGCCGGCTTCCTTGGTCATCGCTTGGATGACCTGGCCCACCAGCGGCGCCTCGCTGTTGGCGTAGACGGTGAGGTTGACGACCGGGTTCTTCACTCCCGCCTGGGCCAGCAGCGCCTTCGCCTTGGCGATGTCGCGCTTCGGGATCGGGTACTCGGCGACGTAGTTCGGGTTCTTGGGTTGGACCCACTGGTTGCCCGCCACGAACTCGCCGTTGAAGACCACCTGGTTCAAGGCATTGCGGTCGATAGCAGCCTCGAAGGCGGCGCGTACGCGCGGGTCGGTGGCGAGTGGCGTATCCTTGGCGAGGTTGAAGACGATGCTCTGGAACCCGAGCTCCACCGTAGAGCCGACCTTGAGCTTGGCGTCGCGCTTCACCTGAGCGAGGTCATTGGGCGCCAGCCGCTCCAGGAGGTCGAGCTGGCCCGAGCGGAGGTTGGTGAGCCGCACGGTGCCGTCGGGGATCGGCCGGAACTCGATGCGCTTGATCTGAATCTGGTCCTTGTTCCAGTAGCCGTCGTAGCGCTCCACAACGATCCGGTCCTGGGGCACGCGCTCCACGAACTTGAACGGACCGGCGCAGACCGGCGCCGTCGAGAACTTGTCGCCGAGCGCCTGGGCGGCTTTCGGCGAGACCATCATGCCCGAGCGATCGGTGAACTGCGCCAGGAGCGGTGCGAACGGCGTCTTCAGGTTGATGCGGAAGGTGAGGTCGTCGACGACCTCGACGGTGTCGATGGGCGCGATCTCGCCGCGGCGCTGTGAGCCCGGCGTCTTCAGGTGGCGCTCGATGCTGAACTTGGCGGCCGCCGCGTTGAGCGGTTCGCCATCATGGAAGGTCACGCCGGGTCTCAGCGTCATCGTGAGGACCTTCTCGTCCTCCGACAGGCTCCAAGACGTGGCGAGCTGGGGCACCGGCTTCAGGTCCGGGCCGATATCGACGAGCTTGTCGCAAAGGGCGGCGAAGACCATGCGGCTCGTGAAGGTGCGCGCGAAAGTCGGGTCGAGGGCGTCGGGATCCTCCATCAGGCCGAACCGGAGGGTCTGGGCCTGGGCGGGCGCAGCCAGGAGCGTTCCTGCGAGGAGGACGGCGAGGGCGAGACGCGACATCGTGCGATGGTCCTTGGGAGTCGAGGTGGAAATCAACGCGTTGGGGCGACTGGAGCGACGACGGTCTGGCGCATATCCGACGCGACCGCTCTCGGGCTCGCCCAAGATCCGCACGCCCCCTTGCCGCGTCCCGCAGGTGCGACAGAAGGT
>NZ_CAXUJR010000152.1:0-3650 GCF_964251405.1 uncultured Methylobacterium sp. | reverse complement strand
CTGTTAACCAAGTCCATGGCGAAATCGGGTGTCCGGGAGGATGATCCGAAATGCGCCACATTCACATCGAAGACGGTCTGCGCCTTCGCTTTCCAGGTCGTGACGAGGAATTCGATCAGGGCGTGGAGATCGGCCTGCTCGTTGCTCAGCTCGCCTCGGGGACGGCCGAGTTCACCCGCCTCGTCGCGATGGCCAATGTGGAGCAGGCCCGCGATGTCGCCCGTCAGCTCGGATATCACGTGCGCATCTCGGGGGTCGATGCCGGATCGAGCGAGATCAGTTTTTCGCGGCGCAAGCGGCGACCCACGCTGACGCTCGTGCACAGCGACGTCAGATTCGCCTGAGACGGCATGCCCCGCAGGATTTCGCTGCTCGACGGAATGCCCTAGATGGGCGTGGCGAGGCCACGACCGGCCTCAAGGCCTCCGTAACAACGACGTCGAGGACAGGCGATGACCGGCTTCGAGACCCCGCCGCAGGCTGATCCCCTCGCCCGCCCGGCCACTCAGCTCGTGACGGTATTCGGCGGCTCCGGGTTCCTCGGCCGGCACGTCGTCAGGGCTCTCGCCAAGCGCGGCTACCGCATCCGCGTCGCCGTGCGGCGGCCCGACCTCGCCCTGTTCCTTCAACCGCTCGGCAGGGTCGGCCAGATCGTCGCCGTGCAGGCGAACCTGCGCTACCCGCAATCCATCGCCAAGGCGGTGGCCGGCGCCGACATCGTGGTCAACCTCGTCGGCATCCTGCAGGAGAGCGGGCGCCAGAGCTTCTCCGGGCTCCAATCGGAGGGTGCCGGCGCCATCGCCAGGGCGGCGGGCGAGGACGGGACGCACCTCGTCCATGTCTCGGCGCTCGGCGCCGACGCGAATTCGTCCTCGCAATACGCCAGCTCGAAGGCGCTCGGCGAGGCGCAGGTGTTCTCCGCCCGGCCCAATGCCGTGGTGCTGCGCCCCTCCATCGTGTTCGGGCCGGGCGACAGCTTCTTCAACCGCTTCGCGGGACTTGCCCGCGCCCTGCCGGTGCTGCCGCTCGCAGGCGCCGCGACCCGTTTCCAGCCGGTCTTCGTGGGTGACGTCGCCGAGGCCGTGGCCCGCGCCGTCGACGGCCAAGTTCCCGGCGGCCAGGTCTACGAGCTCGGCGGTCCCGAGATCCGGACGCTGGAGGCGCTCGTGCGCTACATGCTGGAGACGACCATGCGCAAACGCGCCGTGGTCTCGCTGCCTTTGCCGGCGGCCCGGCTGCAGGCCCGCATGCTCGAGATCGTCGACACACTGACGCTCGGTTTCCTGCCCGATTCCTTGAAGCTCACTCGCGACCAAGTCACCCTGCTCCAGACAGACAACGTCGTCTCGGAAGGCGCGAAGTCCGAGGGACGCACCATCGAGGCTCTGGGCATCGTGCCCACCGCCATGGAGGCGGTGGTGCCGGGCTATCTCTGGCGCTTCCGCAAGGCCGGCCAGTTCACCACCGGCCGCGGGACCGAGGTCATGGCCGAGATCCCGGACACGCTGGCGCCCGCGCCGATGGGCGAGGGCTCGCAGCACCGGCCCGGCCGCGCCAGCGGCCCCGCGATCGGCCCCGATGCCGCCTCGCCGAGCCGGATGGGCGCGCGCTGGGGCACGCGCGACAAGTAGCCTACAGTAAGTAGCCGTTATCGAAGGCGCCTCTGGGCCGCCGGCCCGGAGAGCGCCGCCTGCCGGCTGAGACCCTTGTGGACATGGACCATGAGGGCGATGCCGAAGAGCGGGGTGAGAAGGTTCAGCACCGGCACCACCATCAGGCCGGCCAGCATCGCTCCCGCGCTCATCGTGGTGAGGGAATGGTGCCGGCGCATGGCGCCGGCTTCGGGCAGGCCGCGGAATCGTGCGGCGGCGAGCTCGAAATACTCGCGCCCGAGCAGGTAGGTGTTGGCCCCGAAGAAGGCCACGAGGTTCACGCCCGGGACGAAGAACAGGATCAATGCCACGAGGTTGACGAGCAGCGCCAGCCCGGCGAAGCGCAGGGTATAGAGCATGGCTTGGCCGAGCGGCATCGCCTGGCCTGGCGGATCGGCGGGAAAGTCGGTCGCCTCGACGATCGCCGCCGCATCGTCGAGGAAATAGCCCGCCACCAGGATCGAGACCGCCGGCATCAGGTAGGCCAGGGCTACGAACAGCCCCGCACCGGCGAAGAAGAACGCAAGGGTGTCGAGGAAGGGATACTCCGCCGAGAGGTGATGGTTGGCGAGGAACCAGGCGATGAGCCGCGTGAGGGCGAACCAGATCACCACGAGGATGCCGATGGTCAGCGCCAGGGATTTCCACAGGATCGCCCGCAGCGGGGCCGAGAAGACCTGGCGGAGCGCGGCAAGGGCGGCCGAGAGCAGCATGAATGGCGAATCCTCGATGCGGGGAGCATTGGGCTCCCTCGCCTGCCCGGCATCTGGCGCTGTTCTCGGTGCGGGACAACCCTGGCCACCTCCGCGGCCGTCGCGCAGAACCTCCAGCCGGGGAGGTCAGGTTCATCGCCGGCCACCACCGTTGACCCGGCGACGGCGATGTCCCCCGGTCCATAGCCAGAGAAGAGTGCCGTGATGATCCCAGCCGGCTCAGCGCCGATCGAACACGCCCGGTTCCGACCGAGCGTGGCACCGCGCTTCGCTCCCCTGCCGACCGCTCCGGATGTCGTCGTGATCGGGGCGGGGGCGGCGGGGATCGGGGCGGCGCGCCGTCTCGTCGAGCGTGGCATGTCGGTGGCGGTGCTGGAGGCCCGCGACCGGGTCGGCGGGCGTCTCGTGACGACGACGCTGCGCGGCCACGCCGTCGATCTGGGCGGCCACTGGCTCCATGCCGGCCCGATCAACCCGCTGGTCCGCCTCGGCGAGGCCCGCGGCGAGCCTCTGCGCGTCGCGGCTCAGAAGAGCCATCTCTGGGTCGGCCGCCGCCGGGCGCGACCCGCGGAGGAAGCGGCCCTGGGCCGTGCCTTCGCCCTGGCCGACCGGGCCATGACTGAGCAGGCGGCGCGCCCTGGCCCGGATCGGCCGGCCGCGAGCGCCCTGCCCCCTGGCCTCGGACCCTGGGGCGAACGGGTGGCGCTCGTCCACGGCCTCGTCTCCGGCCAGTCCTTGGGCCGGGTGTCCCTGCAAGACTTTCCGAGCATGGAATACGGCGACAACCGCTTCATCGCGGGCGGCTACGGCGGCTACCTCGCCCGCCTCGCGCAGGGACTGCCGATCGCACTCGGGACCGCCGTGACCCGTGTCGACTGGAGCGGCAACGGCATCGCGATCGAGGCGGAGCGCATGGACGTGCTGCGGGCGAAAGCCGTGATCGTGACGGTGCCGATGATGGTGCTGCGCGAGACGCCTCTGTTCGCGCCTGCCCTGCCGCCGGGCCACCGCGCGGCGATCGACGGCTTTTCGACGGGCATCTACGAGCACGCCGTTCTGCATTGGCCGTCCTGCCCGTTCCGCGGGTCCGACCGTCTCGCCAGCGTGGTCGGCGGACGCCGCAAGCCTCCCGGTCTCCTCACCCGGATCGACGGCACGCCCTTCCACTTCTTCGAGCTCGACGTCCATGCGGCGGCCGAGATCGACGCGGCGCGGAGCGGACCGAACGGAGTCCGCCGCTACGTCCGCGCGGTGCTCGCCGAGCATTTTGGAGACCGCGCGCTCC
>NZ_CAXUJR010000151.1:0-3653 GCF_964251405.1 uncultured Methylobacterium sp. | reverse complement strand
GGCCGTTGCCGGACGAGGCCATGACGATCGTCGCCACCGGCGCGCGCAAGGACCCGGAATGACCACGCCATGGCGGCTCGCCGGACGGCCTCAGCCGTTCGTTCCGCCCGTGGCCTGCGGCATGGAACGAGGGGCGAGGGCGTTCGTGCCGGCCTCCGCGGCGAGCCCGATGAGCGAGCCCGCGATCACGTCGGATGGGAAGTGAGCGCCGCGCAGGACCTGAACGAGCACGATTCCCGCGGCTCCGGCATAGGCGGCCCCGCGGATCTCCGGATAGGCGCGACCCAGGGCGCGCGCGGCTGCGACGCTGAGGGCGGAATGCCCCGAGGGGAAGGATTGCCAAGGACCGACATTCGGACCGAGCCTGCCCCTCGTGTAGAGGCCGGTCTCCATCAGGACGTTCGGCCTAGTGCGATGCACGAGATGCTTCGCTGACGTCTTGGCGAGGCTCGCAAGGATGCTGGCGCCGAGCATGCGGCGGCCGGCCGAGGCGAGCCGTGGGTTTCCGCTGAGAAGACCCCAGGTCACCGTTCCGGCCGAGAGCGCGAAAATCGATTTCCAGCCCCCAACCTCGCTCAGCGCCGCGAGAGACCGGATGCCAGCATGATCCTTCCCGGCGGCGAGAGCGACGCCGAGCCTGATGTCGGCTTCCTCGCAACGCTGGGCGTATCGCGAGTACGAGGCGTGTTTCTTCTCAAGCATGGCCATAAACGCCGAACCGGGGCGAACGTTCGCGTTCGGCGCCGGAGAAGGTGAGAAGACGGATCAGGACCCGATGCGTCCGCGCACCCGACTGCGGACGGGGTCAGGGGATCAGGCGGTCGGCACGAAGACGGGCGAACAGGTCGAAGAATGCGTCGTCGGTCGCCTGGTAGGCGGTGAAGCCGAGCTTCCGGCTCTTGCCCATATCGGTCACCACCTCGATGGGGCGGCCGAGATCCGCGTCCGTGTGCCAGGCCGATGCGAGCCGGCCGAGATCGGGTTCCGCCAACCGGTGCTCCGCAGCAATCTGTGCCCACAGGGGAGCGTCGTCGGCCATCTGCTCGGCGAGAGGCCGGACAGTGCCGTCGAACGGTGCGGCCGCGATCCCGAACCAGCCGGCAATGCGCTCCCACATCCAAGACCAGCGGAAGACGTCACCATTGACCACGTTGAAGGCATTGTCGGCAGCGCGCGGTTCGGTCGTGGCCCAGAGCAGGTGCCGCGCCAGCAGGCGGGCGTCCGTCATGTCGGTGAGGCCGTTCCACTGGGTGGCGGAACCGGGAAAACGGAACGGACGACCCGTCCGGCGGCAAAGCTCGGCATAGACAGCCAGTGTGGTGCCCATGTTCATGGCATTGCCGACCGCCTTGCCGATGATCGTGTGCGGGCGGTGGACGCTCCAGGTGAAGCCGTCGCGCTTCGCGGCGGAGAACACCTCGTCCTCCTGGGCGTAGTAGAAATTCTCGACGTCGAGGCGTCCTTGCTCCTCCCGGAACGGGGTCTGGGGGAGCGCGCCCTGCCCGTAGGCCTCGAACGGGCCGAGATAATGCTTCAGCCCCGTCACCAGGGCCACGTGGCGCGTGGTGCCGCCCCCGCGCAAACCGTCGAGGAGGTTGCGGACCATGGCGGCGTTGACCCGGATGTTCTCGGCTTCCGTCGCCTGGCGTGCCCAGGTCGAGATGAACACCGCCTCAGGCCTCACGTCGCGCAGCGCCTGGGCGACGCCCGCCTGATCCCGCAGATCGGCGGCGACCGGGCGCACGCCGGGCATATCGGTCGGGTTCCGCGCCAGGCCGTGAACCTCCCAGCCTTCCGACAGGAGCAAGGCCGTCGCGGCGCTGCCGACGATTCCGCTGGTTCCGACGACGAGTGCGTTACGTGCCAATATGGCTCTCCGTTTCGTGCGTGGCCGCGACGCTGAGGCCGCGGGGAAGTCCCGGCAATCAGTGCCGGAACGATCACCGTCCCGCTTCGCGCCGGATGCTCTCGACGACCGCCTCGGCGAAGTCCGCCCCGTCCTCGGTGAACGAAATATCCTCCGGCGTGCTCGTCGCGAGGCCCTTCTGCTCGAGTTCGGCGACTCCGGCCGGATCGGGCTCGTGGCCCTTGCCGTCCTTCCGGATCACCGACAGGACGCGCTCGCCGCTCAGCAGCCGGTGGTAGGCTGCGAAGGCAAAGATCGAGAGCGCCTTGTCGGAAAGATCGTCCGTCCTCGATGCCATGATAACAAGTCCTCGGTTGCCCACAGGGGTTCTGGATCGCGATCCTCCCCTAACTGGCGCGGATCGTACGATTTTCTACCGCCGTTCGAGATGGCTCCCCGCTTTCCCCAACCTAGATCAACAATCGGCTTCGTGCGGCCTGCGCGGGGGCTAGATCAAGGGACATGGCAATTGTGGATAGCTAAGTAATGGACCAAGTTTCGCCCCATTCGCGGAATCAGATCCCCTATCGTTACTCTGGGAGTTTATCCGATGACGATACTCGATCCGGTGACGGGGAAAATGGTGACGATCACAGTACCGAAACCGCGGCCACGGTGAGGCTCTTGCGGACTGCACGAGCCTATTCCAGGGCGTGATTCTCAGCCTGCGCGCTGCGGTGGATGCGTGCAGGTCGTCGTCCATGCGGAATCGACGGGCTTCGACGCCGTTCCACGTCCGTCGCGGACCGGCGCGGAGGTGCGGGGTCGCAGGCGGACGGCTCGATGGGGCTTCAGGCACCCAGGGAGCCGCCGGCCGAGCGCCTCAGTACCGTTCGTAACGCTCCCGGCGACCGTCATACCCAGGACCGTCATACCCACGGCGGTCGTCGTAGTAGCGACGTGGCGGTCCGGCATCGCGTGACGAGCCGCAATAGTTCAGTCCCTCGTCGGCGCAGACGCCCGGAGGACCCGGAATGTATCGACCGCCGCTTCGGCAGGAATAGCCGCACATCGCGACCGGCGATGTCAGTGTCCCGATGCCGAACCCATGCGCTGCCGTGGTCACGCCCGGAGCCGCTCCGGCCGCACTCGCGGTGAACCCGCCGAGCAGCAGGCCGGCGACGCGGAACGATCGTCTCATCGAAGCTTTCATGGATCTCTCCCATCTCCGCTGTTGGTCGCATGACGTCTAGCTGGAGGCAGCTGAACGTCTTTGGAACAATGTCGTCTACCCGAGAGAGACGGGTGGGTCGATGATCGGCGGTGCGGACCAAGCCGGCGACCAGGATGAGCCATCGACGAGACCGGCCAACCATGACGGCCGTGCGATCGATCATCGAGCGCCTCGCCCTTTAGCGGCAAACCGGCGAGATCGGTTCGACCGGGGCGTAGGACGACCGGCGGCTCACGCGCACTGCGCGAGGCGGGTCGCTCACTGGGATTCCTGACCGCCGGTGACGTTGTCGCGGCGTCCGCCCCGCTCCTGGAAACCGTCGCTGTCGCCTCCCAGGTCGCCCGAGGATCTGGGGCTCCCTGGCGGGAGCACCGACGGCAGGCAGATGCGCTGGCACAGGGTCGGGATGTCCAGCGGGCTCGAGCACGTGCTCACGGCGCTGCCGGCCACGCACGAGCAGGTGCAGGCCGCGAAGGCCGCGGTCGACATGAGCGTGAGGATCGCCCCGAGCAGCATCGCGCGCATCGTCACTCCGTCCCCGGTGCCATGAGCGGCCGTGATGGTCCTCCTGCA
>NZ_CAXUJR010000150.1:0-3767 GCF_964251405.1 uncultured Methylobacterium sp. | reverse complement strand
GCGAACAGCCGCGATCCGTTCCACGCCATGAAAACCGCCATGGCGCCGACGCCGAAGAAGGTGGGAAGGCTGCCCGAGAGACCACCCGCCAGGGCCGCGAAACCCCACAATGCCGCAAAGCCCCAACAAACCGCGCCTCGAAGGTAGTAGCTGCCGACCCGCGACACGGCGACGGTGGTCGTCGCGGCCCGGCGCAGGTCCGTGACGACGGAGCTTTCACGCCCGACGTTGCCCGTCGGTTTGCGGATCATCAGGCGGCCCCATGGGCCTTGAGTGCTGCGAGGCGCTGGGCGATCGCGGCATTTCTCTGCAGGGCGTCGATCTCGGCGACGCGGTGGACGGTCTCGGTGTCGACCCGCCCCATGCCGAGCCCTCCCAACCCCGTCATCGCGCGATCGAACGCCTGCTCGGCGGCATCGACCTTCTTCTCGGCTACCCTGTCGGGGCGCACCGGACCGTCGCCTCCCAGCGCCGCCTCCCGCTGCGAGATCAGATAAGCCTTGAGCGCGTCCTCCATGTGGGTCTTGCGCTCCTCGAGCGCCGCCAGACCCTCTTCGAGGCGGGCCTCCTCCTCGCGGGCCTGCGCCGCCGCTTCGCTCAGCTTTTCGGCCTCGGCCTCGAAGTCGATCTGGCGCGACAAAGCGGCTTCCGCGAGGTCGTCGCGTCCCTGGTCAATGGCGAACCTGGCCTTTTCGTTCAGGGCGTCGACGCGCTTGGCCAGCAAGATCTGATGGCGCGCCGCCTGGAGGCGACGTGACATCACGACGTCGCGCTCCGCCTTGACCTGATCGATGGCCCGATCCGCTTCGCGGATGGCTTCTCGCATCACCGACTCGCCGCCTGCTTTCTCAAGATGATCAACGGAATCCTCGATCCCTGCAGATAAAATGCGCGATATGCGAGCAAAAATCGACTCAGCCATGGTGCCGTTCCCCGTTTCTCTGCACACAAATCAGGGCTACTCGCGTTAAGACCCAGTTAAGCGGTCCAGGTTTTTGTCCTTGCACTCAACAATATCTAAACGTGCATTCGCTACTTACCGTCGACAACAAACGGCAAGGAGGTTGCTGGTGATGATCGTCGAATTGATTGGGATCTCCGCCGTGATCGGCGCCGTGCCGCTCGTCATGGCCGTCATGACCTATAATCGCCTCGTCGCCCTCGACCACCGCTGCGAGACGGCCTTTGCGGATATCGACGTTCACCTCAAGCACCGCCAGAACCTGATCCCGAGCCTCGTCGAGACGGTGAGAGGGTTTGCCACTCACGAGCACGATATCCTGCTCGGCATCACCAACGCCCGCGCCGCGGCCCTGACCGCGGTCGCGCCGGACGCAAGGCTGAAGGCGGAGAAGGACCTCACGCAGAACATCAACACGCTGATCGGAATGGCCGAACGGTATCCGGAACTGCGCGCCTCGGGCCATTTTACGGCGTTGCGCGACGAACTGGTCGATGCCGAGAACCGCATCACGGCTTCGCGCCGGTTCTACAACCTCGCAGTAGGCGAGTATGGGGCGACGCTCCGGCAGTTTCCGGGCAGCCTCGTGGCCCGTTATCGCAAACTCAGGCCGCGGATGCCGTTCGATCTCGGCATCGAGCGCGTGCTCATCGACGAACCTGTCACCATCAAGTTTTGACTGGGCGGCTGCGATGTTCCTGCGGGTCAACGGCCTTTACGGCTGGGTACGGGTCAACGACCGGCGCTCGCTCGCGCTCTTCGCGGGCTTCCTGGCCGCCTTCCATGTGGCCGCCGTGCTGACCCTCTACGTGCCGCTCATCGCGTTCGATCCCGAGCATGCCCCGGTCTTTGCCTGGGGCGGATACGCAGCTCGCTACCTGCTGCTCGTGACCGTGGCGGCAGTCGCCCTGTTCGCGCTACTGATGCTGTGGCACGTCAAGTCGGTGCAGCGCCAACTGGCGTTCACCTTCGTCGACAATGCCGACGAACCCCGGCTGTGCCGCATCGTCGAGCCCCTGGCCATCGGCATGGGGCTGCCCGCCCCTTACGTCGGAATCGTCGAATCGACGGCACTCAACGCCTTCGCCTGCGGGTTGAGCGCCAAGAACGCGGTCGTCGTGGTGACGCGCGGGCTGATCGACGGCCTCGACGACGACGAACTCGCGTCGGTGCTGGCCCATGAATTGGCGCACATCGCCAACGGCGACATCCGCGTTCTAGCCGCTGCCAATACCTGCTTGCGACTGATCGGCTGGTTGGTGCAGCCCAGATTCCGGACGGGGAACATCTTGCGCGAGATGGTGGCCTTTCCGGTCATCATGGTCGTCATGCCGCCCCTGTTTCTGTTCGTGCTCACGATCAGCGTCTGCGCACAATCGGCGTTGAAGGGCAGTCGCCTGATCCGGATGCTCATCACATCGTCCCGCGAGTTCATGGCCGACGCGGCGGCGGTGGAGGCGACGCAGAACCCGGCAGCCCTCGTCTCGGCGCTCCGGCGCATCGACGGCAGGAGCCATCTCCCCGAACTGCCGCCGGGCCAGGACGCCATGATGATCGACGGGGCCTGCGAGGGCGCGCTTGCGACGCATCCCACGATCGCCCGGCGCATCGCGGCCATCCTTGCCGTCACCGGGTCGATGGGCCTGATCGCGCCACCGCGACGCGACACCCGGCCTGCCGCGGGACACACCGTCTTCGGCTCCCGCATCAGAGCCAGCGTGTTCGGGACGCCGCCCTTACCCGCGATCCACGGCCGCCGTGACCTCGACCCGGTCGGCACGGACGAGGATCGGAACTGGCTCGGCCTGACCCCGGCCATGACGATCGGTGCCGTCCTGGCCGTGGGGCTGTTCCTCGTCCAGCACCGACACGAACTTGGCCAGCCGGCGGCTCTGGCCGCCGTCCTCGATCCGCGCCCGGCCGGCGCCCTCTTCGCAGTGGCGGGCCGCGGCATGGCCTGCAACGTCGCGGCGATCGGTTCGCTCAGCACGGGCTTCAGCAAACCGAACTGGTGCACAGGCACGGCGATGCACGACTTCACCGTTGCGCAGGCCCAGGTGGCCGGTCCGGCAGGCAAGATGCTGTCGTCCATGACGCAGGCGCCCGAAGGTATGTTCATGCATCCGGATGGGCATTTCAGCACCCGACCGCCGCCTGCCGCGGAAGCGGCCGACATACAGGCTCAGCGCTGCTTTCGCACGCGCGGCTACACGCCGGGTGATCGTGGATGGCATCGCGTCGACGACCCGCCGCAGCATGACGGCGGCTTCGATATCAAGCGCTGGCTGGAGCACAGTGAGACGCTGGCCGGTGTCGCGGGCGCACCGGGCGCCGACGACGGGCTCCTCAAAAAATACGTCGTCGCTCGCAAGACGAACTACGAGACAATCGACCGCTTCTTCGGCGAACCTGGCCTGACCGTGATGCGTCAGGCCTTCGCGTCCCCCGCCCATCGCCAGGCGATCCAGCGGCTCGGCGCCCGTCTTCGCGACCTGCAATGGGCCGCTAGTCTTTCGACGGTCGAACGGGCCGAATACACCCTGCTCGCCGACAGCCCGAACGACTTCATCACGTGCATGGCGCGCAGGCGATTAACGGCGGCGCGTGCTCATTAGGAGCCGAGTGCTGCCTACGTTTTCGGGCGATCAATCTCGCTCAACGGGAACAGGAGAGAACCGATGCGAGAGTTACTCAATGGCGCCACCAAGCGGCAATGAAATCCGCGGCGTCAATCAAAATCAGAGTTAAGTGCTTGAAAACGTTGGCGCGCCCTACGGGAATCGAACCCGTGTTTTCGCCGTGAAAG
>NZ_CAXUJR010000149.1:0-3776 GCF_964251405.1 uncultured Methylobacterium sp. | reverse complement strand
CGACGGAACAGGAGCGCGTTGCCATGCTCGCACTCTACCTCGACGGCCCAATCACGGCTGGGGAGGCCGCCGACCGCCTCGGCGCCGGAACCGTGATCGCAGAGGTCATCCTGCACACGGCTCGGCACGTCGGCCGCCTCCCGGATCGTACGGACCCGTTTGCGGAAGGCGAGTTCCGATGTGGCCTTACACCACTGAGGCTGGGTGCCGAGACGTCACCCAACTGAATCCCGTGTCGGCAAGGCACGATCACCTTGAACCGACCCACGAATGGGTTGACGAAGACCGAATCCCCCTCTAACAGACGCTCATTGAACGGCTGGCCGTAGGCGGTAGCCGATCGAAGTGCTTCTCTGAAGCCATGATCCAGACCGCCTAAACGCGACCGACATTCAAAACGATGAACACGTGTCAGTCTGGTATGACCGCGGGCACCTCGCTCGTGGTCCTCTACTCGCAACGACGCGCCAAAGGCTGATCGCAGCCTGGGGCGCGGTTTTGCGTTTCGCTGCATCCGAAGGGACGGCGATCGGCACGAGATGGAAGATTCGACGGTCGCCATGAGGCGACGCGTTGCGAGAGGATTGGCATGCCGACGATCAACCAGCTGATCGCCCAGCCGCGCAAGGCGCAGAAGGCCCGCAACAAGGTGCCGGCGCTCGACAGCTGCCCGCAGAAGCGTGGCGTCTGCACGCGCGTCTACACGACGACTCCGAAGAAGCCGAACTCCGCGCTCCGCAAGGTCGCCAAGGTTCGTCTCACCAACGGCTTCGAGGTCATCGGCTACATCCCGGGTGAGGGCCACAACCTTCAGGAACACTCCGTGGTGATGATCCGTGGCGGCCGCGTGAAGGATCTTCCCGGCGTTCGCTACCACATCCTGCGCGGCGTGCTCGACACGCAGGGCGTCAAGGGCCGCAAGCAGCGCCGTTCGAAGTACGGCGCCAAGCGACCGAAGTAAGAGCTGCGTTCGAAGGCTCAGATATCGCGCGTCCCGCAAGGATGCTGCCGGCTTCGATCGCGAAGCTTCAGGCGGCCTGCGTGGGGCGGTTTCAGATAGACCGATACGTATACGGAGCGAGCGATGTCCCGCCGCCATTCTGCCGAGAAGCGTGAAATCATCCCCGACGCCAAGTACGGCGACATCGTGCTCACCAAGTTCATGAATTCGATCATGTACGAGGGCAAGAAGTCCATCGCCGAGGGGATCGTCTACGGCGCTTTCGACATCGTCGAGAGCCGGTCCCGCACGAACCCGATCGAGGTGTTTCGCGCGGCTCTCGAGAACGTCGCTCCCGCGATCGAAGTCCGGTCCCGCCGCGTCGGCGGTGCCACCTACCAGGTCCCCGTCGAGGTTCGCACCGAGCGCCGCCAGGCTTTGGCGATCCGCTGGCTGATCCAGGCGGCCCGTTCGCGCAACGATCGCACGATGATCGAGCGCCTGTCCGCCGAACTGCTCGACGCCGCAAACAACCGTGGCAATGCGGTGAAGAAGCGGGAAGACACCCACCGGATGGCGGAAGCCAACCGCGCCTTCTCGCATTACCGCTGGTAAGCGGCCTCAGGACTCTTCAGGAGCAATCCGATGCCCCGTACGCACGCGATCGAGGACTACCGCAACTTCGGTATCATGGCGCATATCGACGCCGGCAAGACCACGACCACCGAGCGGATCCTCTTCTATACCGGCAAGTCCCATAAGATCGGCGAAGTCCATGACGGCGCCGCGACCATGGACTGGATGGCGCAGGAGCAGGAGCGTGGCATCACGATCACCTCGGCTGCCACCACCTGCTTCTGGCGCGACCATCGCCTGAACATCATCGACACGCCCGGCCACGTCGACTTCACCATCGAAGTCGAGCGGTCGCTTCGCGTGCTCGACGGCGCCGTGTGCGTGCTCGACGGCAACCAGGGTGTCGAACCCCAGACCGAGACCGTCTGGCGCCAGGCCGACAAGTACGACGTGCCGCGCGTCGTGTTCGTCAACAAGATGGACAAGATTGGCGCCGACTTCTTCAAGTGCGTCGCCGACATCATCGATCGGGTCGCCGGCAAGCCCGTCTGCCTGCAGCTTCCGATCGGCGCCGAGAATACCTTCACGGGCGTCGTCGATCTCATCAAGATGAAGGCGATCGTCTGGACCAGCGAGAAGCTCGGCGCAGAATTCTCCGAAGTCGAGATTCCGGCCGATCTCGCCGAGCAGGCTGCGGAGTACCGCGTCAAGCTCGTCGAGGCCTGCGTCGAGATGGATGACGAGGCGATGACGGCATATCTCGACGGTGTCGAGCCGGACCAGGAGACGATGCGTCGTCTCGTGCGGACCGCCGTGCAACGTCGCGCATTCCATCCCGTCCTGTGTGGCTCGGCCTTCAAGAACAAGGGTGTGCAGCCGCTTCTCGACGCGGTCGTCGACTTCCTGCCGTCTCCCGCCGACCGCGGCGAGATCAAGGGCATCGACTTCAAGACCGAGGAAGAGACCGTCCGTCACCCGACCGACAGCGATCCCTTCTCCATGCTCGCCTTCAAGATCATGGACGACCCGCATGTCGGCACGATCACCTTCTGCCGCGTCTATTCCGGCAAGATCGAGTCGGGCGCCAACGTCATCAACTCGACCCGCGACAAGAAAGAGCGCGTCGGCCGCATGCTCCTGATGCACGCCAACGACCGCCAGGACGTCAAGGAAGCCTTCGCCGGCGACATCGTCGCTCTGGCGGGCCTCAAGGACACCCGGACGGGCGACACCCTGTGCGATCCGCAGAAGGCTGTGATCCTCGAGAAGATGGAGTTCCCCGAGCCCGTCATCGAGATCGCCGTCGAGCCGAAGTCGAAGGCCGATCAGGAGAAGCTCGGCATCGCACTCGCGAAGCTCGCGGCGGAGGATCCGTCCTTCCGCGTGTCGACCGACCAGGAATCTGGCCAGACCATCCTTCGCGGGATGGGCGAGCTTCACCTCGACATCAAGGTCGACATCCTGCGTCGTACCTACATGGTCGACGCGAATATCGGCCAGCCTCAGGTCGCCTATCGTGAAAAGCTCACGAAGCGGACCGAGATCGACTACACCCACAAGAAGCAGACCGGTGGTACCGGTCAGTTCGCCCGGGTGAAGTTCGTGGTCGAGCCGAACGAGCCGGGCAAGGGCTTCGAGTTCTCCTCGAAGATCATCGGAGGCACCGTGCCCAAGGAATACATTCCGGGTGTCGAGAAGGGCCTCAATTCGGTCCTCGGCGCCGGCATCCTGGCGGGCTTCCCGGTCGTCGACATCAAGGTCGAGCTGATCGACGGCGCCTACCACGACGTCGACTCGTCGGCTCTCGCCTTCGAGATCGCGTCCCGCGCGGCACTCCGTGAGGCCCTCCAGAAGGGCGGATCGGTGCTGCTCGAGCCGGTGATGAAGGTCGAAGTGGTGTCGCCGGAAGAATATACCGGCTCTGTCATCGGCGATCTCAATTCCCGCCGAGGCCAAATCCAGGGCCAGGACATGCGCGGCAATGCGAACGTCATCAACGCGATGGTGCCGCTGGCCAACATGTTCGGCTACGTGAACCAGCTGCGCTCCTTCTCTCAGGGCCGCGCGAACTTCACGATGCAATTCGACCATTACGAAGAGGTGCCGCGCGGCGAGGCCGAGAAGGTCGTCGCGAAGTACGCTTAAGGCTTCCCGCCTTTTCCGGACCGCAGCAGCATCACCTGAAACTTTGAGAATACGGAGGCTACGATGGCCAAAGAGAAGTTTGCTCGCACGAAGCCGCACTGCAACATTGGCACGA
>NZ_CAXUJR010000148.1:0-3806 GCF_964251405.1 uncultured Methylobacterium sp. | reverse complement strand
CCGCCCTGCCCGCGGCCGGAGCCCGGTTCGAACCGAGCCTCGTCACCGACCTCGCCCGTGCCCTCGCCGCCCGCCCCTATGTCAGGCCGATTGCCGATCTCCCCGAGTCGCTGACCTCTCTGAGCCGGGAGGATTATGCCGGCATCCGCTCGACGCCCGGCAGGGCGATCTGGGCGGGCGAGGGCGTCGGCTTCACGGTCGAGCCGCTGCACCGCGGCTCGGTCTACGACGACCGGGTGACGCTCTCCCTCGTCGAGGACGGCCTGGTGCGGCCGGTGCCCTACGATCCCGCCCGCTTCGTCGAGGGCGGGCCGGCTTTGCCGGCCTTCAAGGACGATCCGGGCTATTCCGGCATCCGCATCCGTGCGCGGTTCGGCGGCGAGGAACTGGCCGAGTTCGCCCTGTTCCAGGGCGCGTCGTTCTTCCGCCTGGCCGCGGCCGGGCAGCGTTTCGGCGTCACCGCCCGCGCCCTGACCCTGCGCCCGGCCGACCCGCGCGGCGAGGAATTCCCGCATTTCCGCGCCCTCTGGGTCGAGCGCCCGGCCTCGGGCGAGGCGGTGGTGGTCCATGCCCTGGTGGAATCGGATTCCGCCACCGCCGCCCTGCGCCTCGAGTGCCGGCCCGGCCCGCTCTCCACCGCCGAGGTCACCGGCACGATCTTCGCCCGCGCCGCCATCGACCATCTGGGCCTGGGCAGCATGACCACGCGCTACCTGTTCGGCGCCACCGACCGGCGCGCCGCCGAGGACATCCGTGCCGCTGCCCACGCCTCCGACGGGTTGCGCATCCGCACCGGCGCGAACGAGGCGATCTGGCGTCCCCTGCGCAACCCGGAGACCCTGCAGATCTCCTCGTTCCTCGACGGGGACCCGAAGGGCTTCGGCCTGATGCAGCGCGCCCGCGACTACGCGGCCTACCAGGACGATCGCAACGAATGGGAGCGGCGCCCCTCGCTCTGGGTCGAGCCACGCGGGTCATGGGGGCCGGGCGCCGTCACGCTCATCGAGATTCCCAGCGATTCCGACGCCAACGAGAACATCCTCGCCTATTGGCGCCCCCGGGACGGGATGGAGGCCGGCACCGAGCGCAGCATCGCCTATCGGCAGAGCTGGGGCTGGGACGCGCCCGAGCGGCTGCGCCTCGCCCCCGTCACCGCCACGCGGAGCGGCCGCGGCAGCGCCGAGGGGCGGCGCCTGTTCACCGTGGATTTCAGCGGCGACGACTTCACCGCCGAGCCGGAACTCCGGACCGTGCTCACCGCTTCCCCCGGCACGATCCTCGACCGCCGGCTCTACCGCTATCCCGAGCGCCGCACCGTCCGTGTCGCCTTCGAGCTCGATCCGGCCGGGGCGAAGGCGTGTGAATTGCGGCTCCTCCTTCGGCGCGAGGACCGGCCGGTGACCGAGACATGGCTGTACCGTTGGACACCCTGACCCCCCCGATCCCCCCGGCCGCGGGGACCAACTTCCCGCCGGCGATGCCCCCCGAGGCGCCCCTGGCGATGCCGGTGCAGAGCCTGGAGACCTGGAATCCCGACATCGGGCATCGTCCCGTGGCGCCCGAGCGTCGCCCCTACGCGGCCCGCGCCTTCGTGTTCGGCGCGGCGGCCCTGCTCACCGCCTACGGCGCCTGGCAGATGTACGAGGTCGTCGCGGTGTCGGGCGGGACGACCGCCCTGCAGTACGTGCTGCTCGTGCTCTTCACCCTGAACTTCTCCTGGATCGCCCTGGCCTTCACCGGTGCCATCCTCGGCTTCCTGGTGCTGCTGCGCCGTCGCGCCGACGAGCCCGCGCCTGAGCGGCTGACCGCCCGCACCGCGGTCGTGATGCCGGTCTACAACGAGGCTACCGCCCGCACCTTCGCGGGGATCGAGGCGATGCGCGCCGAGGTCGAGGCCACCGGGCACGGCGCCGCCTTCGACTGGTTCGTGCTCTCGGATTCGACGCAAGGCGACGCCTGGATCGCCGAGGAGCGCGCCTATCTGCGCTTACGTGAGCGCCTCGGGCCGGATGCGCGCCTGTACTACCGTCACCGGGCGAAGAACCACCACCGCAAGGCCGGCAATATCGGCGACTTCGTGAGTCGATGGGGCGGGTCCTACGACCACATGCTGGTGCTGGACGCCGACAGCCTGATGACCGGTCCCTGCATCGTGGCGCTCGCCGCCGCCATGGAAGCCGATCCGGATGCCGGCATCATCCAGTCGCTGCCCCTCATCATCAACCGCAACACCCTGTTCGCGCGGGTCCAGCAATTCGCCGCCCGCATCTACGGGCCGGTGATCGCCACGGGGCTGTCGACCTGGTCCGGCCCCGACGGAAATTACTGGGGCCACAACGCCATCATCCGCACCCGCGCGTTCGCGCAGAGCTGCGGCCTGCCCGACCTGCCCGGCAAGCCGCCCTTCGGCGGCCACGTCCTCTCCCACGACTTCGTCGAGGCGGCGCTCATCCGGCGCGCCGGCTGGAGCGTGACCATGCGCCCGACCCTGCCCGGCTCCTACGAGGAGAGCCCGCCCTCGCTCATCGACGTCGCCGTGCGCGATCGGCGCTGGGCTCAGGGCAACCTCCAGCACAGCCGCGTCATCGGTGCGGCCGGCCTCTACGGCGCCTCGCGCCAGCACTTCGCCACCGGCATCGCCGGCTACGTCGCCTCCCCGCTCTGGCTCGCCCAGCTCGTGGTCGGCATCGCGCTGGTTCTGCAGACGGCCTATGTCCAGCCCGACTATTTCTCGGGCAATTCCGGCCTGTTCCCGACCTGGCCGCGCTTCGACCCGGTGCGCGCGCTCCAGCTCTTCGGGCTGACCATGGGCATCCTGCTCGCGCCGAAATTCCTCGGGCTTCTCCTCGCCCTCCTCGACGGGCCGGTGCGGCGGGCCTGCGGCGGAGGCGTGCGCCTCATCCTGTCGAGCCTGATCGAGACCCTGCTCTCGGCGCTGATCGCCCCCATCGCCATGCTGGTCCAGTCCGGCTCCGTCTTCGAGATTCTGGCCGGCCGCGACACCGGCTGGAACCCGCAGCGGCGCGACGACGGCTCGATCCCGCTCGGCGACATCGTGCGCCGCCACCGCTGGCACATGGCGCTGGGGCTGGTGACGGGGGTGGCGGCCTTCGCCATCGCGACCTCGCTGTTCCTGTGGATGTCGCCGACCATCCTGGGCCTCGTGCTGGCGATCCCGATCTCCTGGGCGAGCGGGCAGCTCGCCTGGGGTCTCGGCCTGAAGCGCCTCGGCCTCCTGATGACGCCGGAGGAGCGCGACCCGCCCGCCATCGCCACGAATGCGGGCACCCTGGCACGGCGCAACGCCGCCACCGGCCTCGACGATTCCGACGCCCTCACCGCACTCCACGCGGACGACCGCTTCGCCGCCGCCCATGCGGCGATGCTGCCGCCGGCGAGCCCCCGCCCCCGCGGCGCCATCGACCCCGACCGGGCGCTGGCCGCGGCCAAGCTCGCCGAAGCCGAGAAGTTGGCCGAGGCCACGGCGTGGCTCACCCCCAAGGAACGCCTCGCTGTGCTGCACGACCCCGCCCTCATCGACCGTCTGGCAAGGCTCGCCTGAGGCCGACCTTGTCTCCGTTCGAGATGTCATGGGAACAGCCGCGACGGGTAGGTCTTTGCCGATCCGCTTTTGGGTGCAAGTTGCGGGTGCAAGACGCGAAAACCGGACATTCAGCGCCCAGCATGAGGCCGCTGAAAGCGGCTTGTCGGTCCATCTTGGTCCCAATCCCAGGGCGTGCTCCTGCAGCGGGAGCACGCCCTGGACAACGGCTACGCGTCAGCGAATGCCGCCGCTGGCCGTGATC
>NZ_CAXUJR010000147.1:0-3941 GCF_964251405.1 uncultured Methylobacterium sp. | reverse complement strand
GTGCGCCCGAGCCGACCGAGCCCGGCGTGCGATTGGTCAAGGTTCCTCCAGAGCAGCTGGCTGTCTTGCGCTTTTCCGGCAGGGCTTCCCCTGAGGCCAGGGATGAGCAGGCCCGCATCCTGACGCAGGTGCTGGAAGCGGCGGGACGACAAGTGGCGGACCCACCATTCTTCATGGGGTACGATCCGCCTTTCTCCGTATCCTTCCTGCGCCGGAACGAGGTGGCCGTCAGATTGCCGTAGCCCTCGTCGTAAACCGGTCGACCGACTGGAGGGTTTTCTAGCGAGCGTCGATGGGGCCGGGCGGCTGAGGTGCCGGCGGCTAGGCTGGCGGATCGCCGTCCGGCACCTGCGGTCCGGGAGGAGGGTCGCCGATGGGCGGGAGTGGATCATCGCCAGGACGGGGCGTGTCGGACTGCACCTGCTTTGGGTCCTTGTCATCCAGGCGGCGCTGAGCCTGCCGCACAGCTGAAACGTGCGGCGTCTCGAATGGTCGCGTCATCAGACTCGACCGCCTGGGGACCTGACTGGCCTGGAATGACGCGTCCGAGCGCATTCTCATCGGAATGGACCCCCAACGTCCCACCAAAAGCAATACTTTACATCAGCGTCCGTTTAAGCGTACATCGGTGTACGTTTCCCCGGCACGCGGCGCCGGCGACCACTGACATGAAATCCGGCATGATGACCTGCGAAGAGCTACGGCAATGTGGGACCATCGCCATCGTCGGGGCTGGCCCTGGGGGCACGACGCTTGCGCGCCTCCTCAACCGCCGCGGCTTCAAAGTCCGGGTCTTCGAGCGTGACGCTTCCCGCGACGCGCGAGCTCAAGGCGGGAGCCTTGATCTCAGGCCGGACAGTGGGCAACGCGCCATCCGCGCGGCCGGTCTCACGGAGGCGTTCGTGCGACGCTCACGCGACGACGCCAAAGCCTTCCGGATGCTGGACGCGGACGGGCACGAGAAGCACGGTCAGGGACAGGAGACACACGAGGACGCCGGTCCCGAGATCGACCGCGGTGACCTGCGCGCGATGCTGATCGAAGCGTTGCCGGACGGGATGATCACCTGGGATCATGGGGTCGAGCACGTCGACCGAAACGCGGACGGCACATGGTCCCTGCACGCCGCCGGTCGAGAGCCGGTCAAGGCCGACCTCGTCATCGGTGCGGACGGGACCGGATCCCGCGTGCGGGCGGCACTCACCGACGTGCGCCCGATCTACACCGGCGTCACCATGGTGGCCGCCTACATCCGGCCAGAGCTCTGGCGCGGGTCACGCGTGTCGGACGTGCTCGGCGAGGGATCGGTGATGTTCGCGGGCGGCAACAAGACGATCTTCGTGCAACGCTGCGCCCGCGACGTGATCCTGCTCTACTACTCGATGGCCGTGCCGGAAGGCTGGCCCCATTGCGCCGGGTTCGAGCTGTCGGACACGGATGCGATGATGGCGGGGGTGCGCGAGGCCTATCGCGACTGGTCGCCCGAGGTCCTGGACATGCTGACGGAGGTGCAGGACCGCTTCCATCTCTGGCCGACCTCCGCCATGCCGCCCGACTATCGCTGGGACAGCCAGCCGGGACTAACGATGCTGGGTGACGCCTCGCACGCCATGCCGCCGTTCACCGGCAAGGGCGTTAACCTCGCGCTTCTGGACGCCCTCGACCTCGCCGACGCGCTCGTCGCCGAGCCCACGCGGGACGTCGCGGACGCGGTCGCGAGGTTCGAGCGTGGCATGCAGGCCCGGACCGCCGAGGAGATCCGTGCCTGCCTGCAGGTTGGTCGGTTCGCATACGGCATCGATCTCGGCTTCGACCTGGGAGAGGCGGCATGACCGTCTGGGCGGCCGCGGGATACGCCGGCGACCAACTTGCGGTGACCGACGCGATGCTCCGTTTCGCTGAGGGTGCGGACATGGGCGACAAGGGCTTGCTCGCCTCGGCGTTCACGGCGAATGCGGAAGTCGATTTCGAGCCCTGCGGCCGAAGTCTCGGCCTGGAATTCGGAGTGCTGCGGGATCGCGCGGCCATCGTCGGATTCCTCGTCCGCATCGCAGCGCGGCAGGTGACCAGCCACGCCGTCACCAACCCACGCGCGGTGATCGCGGGCGACCGGGCCAGCCTGTCCGTCCTGGTCGAGGCCGTCCACTTCGCTCGCGAAGAGCCCGGCGCCCGGCTGCGCATGATGAACCGGTACGTGGCCGATCTCGAAAGGGACGAGGACCGGTGGTCGATCCATCGCCTTCGGATCACGAACATCTGGTTTGAGGGCGATCCTCGAACACTGCTTTTGCGGTGAGGTGGCCGCCATGCGCCTAGAGCACGCGTTCACCTACACCGCCGCCGTCCTCGGACCGCACGTAGTCGGGCGAGGCCCGTTCGGCCTCAGGCACTACTATGAGATGGCGCAAGGGTTCGTGCATGGACCACGCTTGTCGGGTCGGACGCTCGGCGCGGGCGCAGACTGGATGCTGGTCGACCCGGACGGGGTCCTGCGCATGGATGTCCGCATCCAACTCCTCACCGACGACGGGGCCGTCCTGTGTGCGCGGTATCGCGGGATCTGCGAGCCCAGTGAGCGGATGCGCTCCGCCATGGAACATGACGAGCCGACCCGGTTCCAGGATCAGCGCATCCGGACGTGCTGGGAGTTGGAGTGCGGCGACCCGCGCTACGACTGGGTGAACCGATGTCTTTTCGTCGGCGAGGCACGTCTTGAACCGGCCGGGGCAAACAAGCCCGGCTTCGAGCATCGCGTCTACCAGGTGAATTGAGAAGGGTCTCGCCATGATCCGAGACGAAACGTGATGCGCAAGGATGCCGAACGGAACCGTGAGCGCCTGGTCGCTGCCGCCAGCGAGATGATGCGCGCGGAAGGCGGCGACGTGCCCATGGAGCTGATCGCCGAACGTGCCGGCGTCACCCGCCCGACGCTGTACCGCAACTTCCCCGACCGGCAGGCCATCTACGAGGCCGTGCTGGAACGCGACCTGGACCACCTCGCCGCTACGGTCGCGGCCGAGGACGATCCGCTCGCCTTCCTGCGCCATACCGCCGAGATGATGCGGGTCTACGACAGGTTCCTCGCGAGCCTGGTCGATATGCCGGACTATGACGCGGCCACGAACCAGCGCCGGATGGCCTTGATCCTGGCCGGTCCGCTCACCCATGCCCAGAGCCGCGGCGTACTCAACGAAGACCTCACGCCTGAAGACATCCTGATCGCGTGCCGCATGCTGGCCTCGCACTGGAAGCTCGACGACGAGGCCGACTTTGAACGCGTCTACGAACGGCGCTTCGCTCTGCTCGCGCGCGGTCTGCTGGCCGACCGAAAGCTCAGCACGGAACACGGCTCGCGCTCAAACGCCCCCACAAACGCCGAAGCCCATCGCGGAGACCGGACATGATCGTTGTGACAGGAGCCACCGGCCACCTTGGCCGTCGCATCGTGGCGCAACTGCTTCAGCGCCTGCCACCTGACCACATCGCCGCCACAACGCGGGATCCTGGGAAGGCGGAGGCGCTCGCCCAAGCCGGGGTCAGCGTACGCCATGGCGACTTCGCGAAACCGGATACGCTACGGACCGCCTTTGCGGGCGCGAGCCAGATCCTGATCGTCTCGTCCAATGCGGAGAGGTTCGGCCAGGACCCTGTCGCCCAGCATGGTGCTGCCATCCATGCCGCACGGGACGTCGGCGCCCAGCGCATCGTGTACACGAGCCACATGGGTGCGAGCCCGACCTCGCACTTCCGTCCGATGCATGCCCACGCGAGGACCGAGGCGTTGCTCCGGGATGCGGGAATCGCATGGACCTCGCTGCGCAACGGCTTCTATGCCGAGACGGTGCCGCTCATTGTCGGCGATGCGGTAACGACAGGGGTGCTGACCGCGCCCGAGGACGGCAAGGTCGCCTGGACGACGCACGACGACCTCGCTGCCGCGG
>NZ_CAXUJR010000146.1:3465-4616 GCF_964251405.1 uncultured Methylobacterium sp. | reverse complement strand
CTCGGCGGCAACGAGAGCTATCCGGACCTGTTCCAGCCCTATGGCGGCTTCCCGGACGGCGTGAAGGTCGAGGATGGCCACATCGTCATGCCGAACATCCCCGGGATTGGCTTCGAGGGCAAATCCGACCTCATCAAGGTCATGCGCGACCTCGCCGAGTAACACCTGCCGCGGACCGACCGGGGCTATCGCGCTCGATCTCGGCTATGCCGACGCCGCCCATTTCAGCCGGGCGTTCCAGAGCTTGACCGGGATGCCGCCTCGCGTCTGGCGGCAGGCGGCGACGGGCTTTCGTTCCCTGCCTTGACCCTCCCGTTAGGCCGGTCCAGAAACCTGCGCCCGCGCGGCGTCCGGACAGGACAGCCGCGCGGCTTGCTTTCCTCACTCGCGATACGAACGGGAACACGCGCGATGGCCGCGTTCAACGAACTGGTCTTCTCCGGCGTCCAGCCGACCGGGAACCTGCATCTCGGCAATTATCTCGGCGCCGTGAAGCGGTTCGTGGAGATGCAGGCGCGCGAGGCGCAGTGCCTCTACTGCGTCGTCGACCTGCACGCGATCACCCTGTGGCAGGACCCGGCCGAGCTGAAGACGCAGATCCGAGAGGTCACCGCCGCGTTCCTCGCCGCCGGCATCGACCCGGCGCGCTCGATCGTGTTCAACCAGAGCCAGGTGCCGGCCCATGCCGAGCTCGCCTGGATCTTCAATTGCGTCGCGCGGCTGGGCTGGCTCAACCGCATGACCCAGTTCAAGGACAAGGCCGGCAAGGACCGCGAGGCCGCCAGCGTCGGGCTCTACGCCTACCCGGTGCTCATGGCCGCCGACATCCTGGCCTACCGCGCCACCCATGTGCCGGTGGGCGAGGACCAGAAGCAGCATCTCGAACTCACCCGCGACATCGCGGGGAAGTTCAACAACGACTTTTCGCAGTCGATCGCCGCGCACGGGCATGGCGAGGGCTTCTTCCCCATCACCGAGCCGCTGATCGGTGGGCCTGCCGCCCGCGTGATGAGCCTGCGCGACGGCACCAAGAAGATGTCGAAATCCGATCCGTCGGACAATTCGCGCATCAATCTCACCGACGACGCGGACGCCATCGCCAACAAGGTCCGCAAGGCCAAGACCGACCCGGAGCCCCTCCCCTCCGAGGT
>NZ_CAXUJR010000146.1:0-3365 GCF_964251405.1 uncultured Methylobacterium sp. | reverse complement strand
CGGCCCCGCCTGCGGAGCGTCTGATCCCATGACGATCCGGGCGCTGGTCTTCGACGTCTTCGGCACCCTCGTCGATTGGCGCTCGGGCATCGCGCGCGAGGCCGAGCGCATTTTAGGCCCCGGCCTCGACGGCGGCGCCTTCGCCGATGCGTGGCGCGCCCGCTACCAACCGTCCCTGGAGCCAATTCGGACCGGCCGAAGGCCTTGGGCCGACCTCGACATCCTCCATGCCGAGAGCCTGGACGAGGTTCTGGCGCAGTTCGGGATCGCCGGGATCGACGGGAGGGCCAAGCGCGACCTCGTCCTGGCCTGGCACCGGCTCGATGCCTGGCCCGAGGTTTCGGACGCCCTCGCCCGCCTGCGCGGCCGCCATTGGCTCGCGCCGCTCTCGAACGCCCCCGTCCGGCTCGCGGTCTCCCTCGCCCGGCACAACGGCTGGTCCTTCGACGCGGTCTTCGGGGGAGAGTTCTCGCGGGACTACAAGCCGAAGGCGGCGCTCTACCGCGATGCGGTCGCCGCCTTCGGGTTCGACGCGTCGCAGACGCTGATGGTGGCGGCCCATTCGGGCGACCTCGCCGCGGCGGCGAGCCATGGCCTCGCCACGGCCCATATCGCGCGGCCTCGCGAGAACGGTCCGGCCGGCGGCGAGACCGTCCCGGGCGTTCCCGTCACCTACGCCGCCACGGATCTTGCCGATCTCGCGCGGCAGCTCGGCTGCTGAGGGCTCAGCTCTCGCCGCGCGCCACACGCGCCTCGTATTCCGACAGGGCGAGCTGGCCTTCCCGCTCCACACGCGCCTTATCCTCGTCGGAGATCACGTCGCCGACCATGTCGAGGCGCTTCCACAGGGCGAGCGGCGTCTCCTTCTCGGGGGTCGGCACGTAGCGGTTCTGCGAGACCTTCTGGTATTTGTGGATATAGCGCGGGCAGTTGACCCAGGCCTTCGTGACCTCGACGCGCACGAGGTACTTGGCCTCCGTGTACTCGGCCATCAGCGGATCGTCGCGCAGCATCCGGGCGTGGCCCTGGACGCGGATGCGGTGGGGCGTCTCGAAGTCGATGAACAGCAGCCCGACCTTGGACTGACCCTCGATGTTGCCCATCGAGTAGAACATGCCGTTGCCGTCGAAGCCCGGGAAGGCGAGCGTGTTGCCGTCGATCACCTTCACGAAGCCCGGGCTGCCGCCCTTGTAGGAGACGGTGGGCATTCCGTCTGGATCGACGGTGGAGAGGAAGAACATGTCGCGCGAGGCGATGAAGGCGGCCTCGTCCGGGCTGATCGTCTCGTGGACCCAGCCGGTATCGAGGCGATCGGCGAGCTTGACGGTGTTGAACTCCTGCTGGAGCGCACGATGCTCGTCGAAATAGAGCGATGCCATGGTGATTTGCCCTCCCGTGTTTCGGCCGCTCTCATAGGGGCGGCCGTTGGCGGGGATGATCGCGGCAATTGCGCCTGATCACAACAGGGGTCCGCGTCTTCTCCGGCAGGGGGGAATTCGCGACACACGAAAAAGCCGGCCCCACTCGCGCGGGGCCGGCTTTGTCATGACACGAGGCCGAGGGGAGCCCGGCCTCGAATCCCGAAATCAGTTCTTGGTCTTGTCCACCAGGGCTTTCTCCGAGATCCACGGCATCATGCCGCGCAGCTTCGCACCGACCTCCTCGATCGGATGGCGGGCGAGCTTGGCGCGCGTGGCCTTGAACGAGGTCTGGCCGACCTTGTTCTCCAGCATCCAGTCGCGGGTGAACTTGCCGGACTGGATGTCGTCGAGCACGCGCTTCATCTCGGCCTTCGTCTCGGCGGTGACGATGCGGGGGCCGGTGACGTACTCGCCGTACTCGGCGGTGTTGGAGATCGAGTAGTTCATGTTGGCGATGCCGCCCTCATAGATGAGGTCGACGATGAGCTTCACCTCGTGCAGGCACTCGAAATAGGCCATCTCGGGGGCGTAGCCGCCCTCGACCAGGGTCTCGAAACCAGCCTTGATCAGCTCGACGAGGCCGCCGCAAAGCACGGCCTGCTCGCCGAAGAGGTCGGTCTCGCACTCTTCCTTGAAGGTGGTCTCGATGATGCCGGCGCGGCCGCCGCCATTGGCCGAGGCGTAGGACAGACCGAGATCGTGGGCGTTGCCCGACGCGTCCTGCGCGATGGCGATGAGGGTCGGCACGCCGCCGCCCTTGAGGTACTCGCCGCGCACGGTATGGCCGGGACCCTTGGGGGCGACCATGAGCACGTCGAGGTCCTTGCGGGGCTCGATGAGGTTGAAGTGGACGTTGAGGCCGTGGGCGAACAGCAGGGCGGCGCCGGGCTTCATGTTGGCTTCGAGCGACTCCTTGTAGATGTCGCCCTGCAACTCGTCGGGGGTGAGCATCATCACCACGTCGGCCTGCTTGGCCGCATCGGCGACGTTCATCACGGTGAAGCCCTCGTGCTCCGCCTTCTTGGCGGTGGCCGAGCCCTCGCGCAGGGCGATCACGATGCCCTTCACGCCGGAATCGCGAAGGTTCAGCGCGTGGGCATGGCCCTGGCTGCCGTAGCCGACGATGACGACCTTCTTGCCCTTGATCAGGTTGAGGTCGGCGTCACGATCGTAATAGACCCGCATGGCGGTCCCTTCTCTTCTTCAAGACATGAGTGCGCTCCGGCGCCCTCATCTGAGATATCCGCGCGGCCGTGCGAAGCCGGCTTTTAGCGAGGCGATCCCCGTGACGAAAGGGGGAATGGCCTTGGGCGTGCGATTACGCGTGCAGGATCACGCTGGCAGGTCGAGGCCTTCGCGCGCGAACACGGCCTTCACGGCGGGTCGCTGGGCCATGGCACGGGCATGCGCCGTCCAGTGCGGAAAGCGCCCGGCCATGTCGAAGCTGAGCGCCGGGCCGCGGCCCCAGGTCCAGAACAGGAGGAGGTAGGGGTCGACGACGCTGTAAGTGTCACCCAGCGCCCAGCCGCCGTTCGACAGCCTCACGTCGGTCATCGTGAAGAGATCGCCGCAGGTGTCGGCACCCTTGGCGCGGATGTCCGGATAGGCGTCCTCGTCGGTGGCGTAGCGCTCGGGCCGGCGTACATGCGCGTAGGCGATGTGATGGTTGGTGGACAGCCATGCGAGCCATTCGTCAGCTTGCGCTTGGTCGCGGGGCGCCTGTGGCCACAGGTCTGCTTGCGGATGGGTCCGCGCGACATGGCGCAGGATCGCCGTGTTCTCGGTGAGCACCCAACCGTCCTGGGCCAGGGCGGGTACGCGGCCGCGCTCGTTGATCGCCAGGTATTCGGGGCTGCGCTGATCGCCGGCCATGAGGTTCAGGCGGACCGTTCCGAACGGTGCTCCGGTTTCCTCCAAGGCGATGTGAGAGGCTAGCGAGCAGGC
>NZ_CAXUJR010000145.1:0-4951 GCF_964251405.1 uncultured Methylobacterium sp. | reverse complement strand
TGCCAGCGTCCCGACGCCCTGCAACCGGGCGGTCTCCGATACTCTTGCCCTGTTTGCCGCGGGCAAACCAAGAATGTGACAGCCCGCAGGACATAACAGCGGGCCGAGGCTCCGCAACGGATGAAGCGCCAAGGGCGTATCTCGTCGATCTGACCCCGTGCCTCGAGTGATCACCTGGCGGGTTTGCGGCCTAGCCGCCCGGTCGCAAGACTTCTCGCCTGTTCAAGGTGGGTAGTTTCCGAGGCTAGTCCCCCGTGGCCGATCGGCAGACGGGTCAGCGCTGATCGAAGCGGGGCGCGCTGACCTGCCTTCTCGCCGAGGCACTCAGCCGAAACAGAGAAGCAGTTATGCAAGCTCAAGCAGCAGCCAGCGCAGGTTTCGGAGTTCTCCAAGACCCCCTGCGCAACAAGGGCACGGCTTTCACTCACGATGAGCGTGCCGCGCTCGGTCTCGAGGGCCTTCTGCCCACCGGCGTGGAGACCCTCGACACGCAGATGGAGCGGGTGCTCGGCCACCTCGACGCCAAGCCGACAGATCTGGAGCGCTACGTCTACCTAATCGGTCTCTCCGACCGGAACGAGACATTGTTCTACAAGACTTTGATGTCCGATCCGGCGCGCTTCGTGCCGATCGTCTATGACCCGACCGTGGCCGATGCCTGCCTAGCTTTCGGGCACATCTACCGCAGGGCGCGAGGCATGTATGTCTCACTAGAGCACAAGGGGCGCATTGCCGAAGTGCTTCGGAATTGGCCGATCAAGGACGTGCGGTTTCTGTGCGTCTCGACGGGGGGACGCATCCTCGGACTGGGCGATATTGGGGCCAACGGCATGGGGATCCCGATCGGCAAGCTCCAGCTCTACACGGCCTGCGCAGCCGTCCCGCCCGAAGGTCTTTTACCGGTGCTCATCGACATCGGCACCACCAACGCCGCGCTGCGGGCCGACCCGCTCTATCTTGGTCTGCGCCGCGAGCCGCCGCCCGCCGAGGAACTCGACGCCTTCGTCGACGAGTTCGTGCATGCCGTCCAGGAGGTCTTCCCCGATTGCTGCCTTCACTTCGAGGATTGGAAGGGCACCGACGCCATCCGCCTCCTGGCCAAGTACCGGGACAAGATCCTTTGCTACAACGACGACATCCAGGGCACGGCCAGCGTCACCATCGCCGGGCTCACAACCGCGCTGCAGATCAAGAGCGAGAAGCTGAAGGACCAGCACATCCTGTTCCTGGGCGCTGGATCGGCCGCCATCGGCATCTCGAACATGATCGTCTCCGCCATGCAGCTCGACGGGCTGTCGGAGGTCGACGCGCGCAAGCGCATCTCGCTCTTTGATGTCGATGGACTGGTCGAGCCTTCCCGCAAGGACCTCTCGCCGTCGCAGAAGGCCTACGCACACGAGGCGAAGCCTTCCAACGACTTGGTGTCCACGATCAAATCGCTGAAGCCGACGGTCCTCATAGGCGTCTCGACCACGGGTGGCGCGTTCACCCGCGAGGTCGTCGAGGCGATGAGCGCACTCAACGAGCGGCCCATCATCTTCCCGCTCTCGAATCCGACCGGCAAGTGCGAGGTCTCGGCCCAGGACGCTTATGCTTGGTCGAAGGGTAAGGTGCTCTTCGCGGCGGGCGTGCAATTCCCCGATGTCGAGCTCGACGGCAAAACCTACCATCCAGGCCAGGCGAACAACTTCTACATCTTCCCGGCCATCGGCCTTGCCGTCTACGCCACGCGGCCGAAGTGCATCAACGATGCGATGTTCATCGCGGCCGCGCAGGCCAGCGCCGACCAGGTCGGCCCGGATATGCGCGCCAAGGGCATGCTGTTCCCGAGCCAAGCCAACATCCTCGAGACGGAGATCACCACTGCCGCGCGGGTCGCCGAGCACATCTTCGACAAGGGCGAGGCCACGGTGGAGCGACCCGCCGACATGCGGGCCTGGATCGAGAGCCTGACTTACAAGCCGCAATACTAGGCCTGAGTGCGGCAAGAGCTCTTTGGCCTCTCGCGATTTGAACGTGGGCAGAAAGGGCGTCGCGTAATGGTGGAAGTCATTGCGAGTGCATTGCTGCCCATCCTGTTCGTCGTCGGGCTTGGGTACGTGGCAGCACGTTGGAACATCATCCCGGGCAACGCGGCGGGCGCCTTCGCGGCGTTCGTCGTCAAGCTCGCCTTGCCACTCTCTCTGTTTCTCGCGGCGGCGAAGGCCAATCCGTCTGACCTGTCGAATACCTCCTACGTCCTCGCCTTCGTCGTCGGTTTCATGGCGACCTTCGCAATTGGTATCGTGCTCGGCTACTTCATGTTCAAGCACGACCTTCGCGCCTCAACGATCCAGGGCCTAATCTGCGGCTTCCCGAGCATGGCCTATTGCGGGCCGCCAGTGCTCCTCGCCGTGGTCGGACCGAGCGGGATACTCGCTGTTTTGGTCGGGAATCTCGTCACCTCGCTTGTGATGATGCCGATCGCCCTCGTTCTCCTACACGACGACGGCAACACCGGCCCCGGTCCGAAACAGAGCCGCACCAAGATCATTGGCGTCAGTCTGCTCGGCGCAGTGAGGCAGCCCTTGGTGTGGCTTCCAGTCCTCGGAGCCGCCTGTTCACTGCTGCACGTACCGGTGCCGGCGATCCTGCTCAGCATGACCAACGAAGTCGGTTCCGCGGCGGGCGGGGTCGCGCTGTTCACACTCGGGCTGATGCTGGCGGGCCTCACTTTCAAGATGGACCGCGAGGTTCTTCTGAACGTGTTCGTCAAGAACATCCTCCAGCCGGCTCTCCTGCTGGGCGCGGCGCTGGCCTTTGGCTTGCGGGGGGCGTTGGCGCAAGAGGTGTTTCTCATGGGCGTGCTTCCGGCGGCGACCCTGGTGCCTGCGCTCGCCCACACCAACACGGCCTACGAGAGCGAGGCATCGCTGTCCGCGATGGCCAGCACTCTCTTCTCGATCATCAGCATCGCGGCCGGCATCGCCATCGCAAAGGCCGTGTTGTGACGCCCCGCCCGCGCTTCTCACAACCCAACTTCAGCCAAGGATTCCCACTATGTCCGACGGTCAAATGCAGAATGAAAAACCCCCGGCTTTGCAGAACCTGCCGGTCGGTATCGACGCCCGAGGCAAGCGCTGCGAGTTCGACAGCATGGGCGACGTGCAGGTCGCGGCGGACCGGTACTGGGGCGCACAGACCGAGCGCAGCCTGCACCACTTCTCCATCGGCCACGACAAGATGCCGAAGGAGGTCTACCACGCCTACGGCACCGTCAAGAAAGCCTGCGCCCTCGTCAACGCCGCCGAAGGTCGGCTGGCGGGGTGGAAGGCGGACGCCATCGTGCGCGCGGCCGACGAGACCATCGCCGGCAAGCTCGACGAACATTACCCGCTTTACGTCTGGCAGACCGGATCCGGCACCCAGTCGAATATGAACGTCAACGAGGTGATCTCGAACCGCTCCATCCAGCTCCTGGGCGGCGCACTCGGCAGCCAGAAGCCGGTGGCGCCCAACGACGACGTCAATATGGGGCAGTCGAGCAACGACACCTTCCCGACCGCCATGCATATCGCGACCATTACCGAGATCGACGGTTGCCTCCTGCCGCGGGTTGAGACGCTTGCGAAAGCGATCGAAGACAAGGCCGCGGACTGGATGGATGTGGTCAAGATCGGCCGCACCCACCTCGAGGATGCGGTTCCGCTGAGCGTCGGGCAGGAATGGTCCGGCTACGCGGCGCAGCTGCGCGCCTGCATCGCCGAAATCGAGCACAGCCGCGGCGGCCTGCTCGAGCTGGCGGTGGGCGGCACCGCCGTCGGCACCGGGCTCAACGCGCCGGCCGGCTTCAGCGTCAAGGTCGCCGCGAAGGTCGCCGAGCTCACCGGAAAGCCCTTCGTCACCGCGCCCAACAAGTTCATGGCGCAAGGGTCGCTCGACGCCATGGTGCGCGCCAGCGCGGCGCTCCGCGGCCTCGCTGTCGCCCTGATGAAGATCGCCAACGACATGCGGTGGCTGGCGTCCGGCCCGCGCTGCGGCTTGGGAGAACTGCTGCTGCCGGAGAACGAGCCGGGCTCCTCGATCATGCCCGGCAAGGTGAACCCGACGCAGTGCGAGGCAATCGTGATGATCGCCATCCAGGTGATCGGCGACGACACGGCCGTCGCTTTCGCGGGCAGCCAGGGCAATTTCGAGCTGAACGCGATGCGGCCGATCATCATCAACAATTTTCTACACTCGGCGCGTATCCTGGGTGACGGCTGCGAGAAGTTCCGGACCTTCTCGGTCGAGGGCACGAAGCTGAACGAGAAGCGTATCGGCCAATACGCGGCCGACAGCGTCATGCTCGTCACCGCTCTCAGCCCGGTGATCGGTTACGAGAAATCCGCTCACATCGCCCAAAAGGCGATGAAGGACGACAGCACGCTGAAGATCGCCGCGTTGGCCTCGGGCGACGTCGACGAGGCAACGTACGACCGGGTCATGGATCCGAAAGGAATGGTCGGCCACGGCCTCGCCGGCGCCTGAACAGCACTCAACGAAGGGTCGATCGCCATGAGCACCAACGTCGCCGAACTCGTTGTCGAAGCCCTGTACCAGGCGGGCGTGCGCCGCATCTACGGCATCGCCGGAGATAGCCTGAACGCCATCACGGAGGTGCTGCGCAGGCGCGGCGATATCGAGTGGGTCCATACCCGCAACGAGGAGACCGCCGCCTTCGCGGCGGGGGGCGAGGCGCACCTGACCGGCAGCCTCGCGGTCTGCGCCGGCAGTTGCGGCCCAGGCAACCTGCACCTGATCAACGGCCTGTTCGATTGCCATCGCTCCCGCGTGCCGGTGCTGGCGATCGCCGCCCAGATCCCGAGCGCCGAAATCGGCCGCAACTACTTCCAAGAGACCCATCCGCAGAACCTGTTCCAGGAATGCAGCCATTACTGCGAGATGGTCACCAACCCTGCGCAGTTGCCGG
>NZ_CAXUJR010000144.1:0-5269 GCF_964251405.1 uncultured Methylobacterium sp. | reverse complement strand
TGCTCCTGCAGAAGAACTGGTTTGATCTCGCCCTGCGGTTCTCGTCGGGGACGCGTGCGGTGATCACGTTCGAGAAGGGATCGTCCGGCATCCAGGTGATGCAGAACGCCTTCGATCAATGGCGGTCGTGAGACCGATCCTTCGGTGGATCGGATGACCGATTCGGCAGGCGGCTGGATCGCCGCCTGCTCCCTTCACCTCAGGCGTGAAGTGCCCTGGGGGCCTCGCGGGTCGCGAGATTGCGCTTGACCGCCTCCTGGATCTTCTCGAACGCCCTGACCTCGATCTGACGAACGCGCTCGCGCGAGACGCCGAACTCGCCGGATAGATCCTCCAGGGTGATCGGATCGTCGGCGAGACGTCGCGCCTCGAAGATGCGGCGCTCGCGCGGATTCAGCACCGACAGGGCGTCGCGCAGGGCGGAAAGGCGGTTCTGCCCTTCCTGCTCGCCGGCCAGGACCGTCTCCTGGCTCGGCGAGTTGTCGACGAGCCAATCCTGCCACTCGCCCTCGCCCTCCTCGCGCAAGGGCGCGTTGAGGGAGGTGTCGCCGGACAGGCGACGGTTCATGTCGATGACGTCCTGCTCGGGCACGCCGAGCTTGACCGCGATCTGGGCGACCTGATCGGGCTTGAGGTCGCCCTCGTCGAGGGCGGAGATCTTGCCCTTGGCCTTGCGCAGGTTGAAGAAGAGCTTCTTCTGGTTGGCGGTGGTGCCCATCTTCACGAGCGACCACGAGCGCAGGATGTATTCCTGGATCGCCGCCTTGATCCACCACATCGCGTAGGTCGCGAGCCTGAAGCCTTTGTCCGGCTCGAAGCGCTTGACCGCCTGCATGAGCCCGACATTGCCTTCCGACACGACCTCGGAGATCGGCAGGCCGTAGCCGCGATAGCCCATGGCGATCTTGGCGACGAGGCGCAGATGCGAAGTCACGAGCCGATGGGCCGCGTCTCGATCGCCCTTCTCGCGCCAGTCCTTCGCGAGGGTGAACTCCTCGTTGGGCTCCAGCATCGGGAACTTGCGGATCTCGTCGAGATAGCGCGACAGGCCGCCTTCATTGGCGAGCACGGGCAATGCGCCTGCCATAATCTCAATCCTCCATCGAGAGTCCCCCGGCATGGGCGGACTTCAGGGAGCGCGACACCGCTCCCACTGAGCCGGTGACGCGCGTCCCGACTCCTAGCGGGTAACGAGTCGAGCCGGTAGCCGGTTCACGAGTAGAACCGAACCTTCAACGCACCGAAGAGCGTTCCAGCCATTGCTGGCACGATTGGTCGCGGTCCGACGTGCCGATTCGCACGGCCATGCGAGATGGGCTTGACTGTCGCATCTCAGCGACGGCGCCTGTCACGATTCCATCTCGAGGGCCGACAGAAGGGCCGTCAGTTCGGAGGGCAGCGGGCTCTCGAAGCGCATGATGGCATCGGTTCGCGGATGGGCGAACCCCAGCAGCGTCGCGTGCAAGGCCTGGCGCCCGAGCGCCGCCAGAGCCGCCTTCGCCGGCCCACAGAGCCGTCCGGCCTTGGTCTTGAAGGCACTGCCATAGACCGCATCACCGAGCAGCGGATGCCCGCGATGGCTGAGATGCACGCGGATCTGATGGGTGCGCCCCGTCTCCAGCTGGCAGCGGACCAGTGCGACGGGCGCGCCGGTCCCGAGGACCCGCTCGACCTTGTAGTGCGTGATCGCCTCACGCCCGAGTTCGCCTCGCGTCACGGCGATCTTCTCGCGGTTGCGCTGGCTGCGCGCCAAGGGCGCATCGATGGTCCCCGCCCTTGGTTCGGGGATGCCCCAGGTGAAGGCGAGATAGGCTCGTTCCAGCGGGCCCGTGCGGCCGTGATCGGCGAACTGTGCGGTCAGGCCCTGGTGGGCCCGGTCGTTCTTGGCGATCACGATGAGGCCGCTCGTATCCTTGTCGAGACGATGCACGATGCCGGGGCGCCGCACCCCGCCGATGCCCGACAGGCTCTCACCGCAATGGGCGATGAGCCCGTTGACGAGGGTGCCGGCATCGTGGCCGGGAGCCGGATGAACGACGAGCCCCGCCGGTTTGTCGATGACGACGAGGTCGTCGTCCTCGTAGACGATGACGAGGTTCAGGCTCTCCGCCTCGGGCTCGGCGGCGATCGCCGCCGGGATTGTCACGTCGAAGACCGCGCCATTCCCGACCCGCGCCGAAGGGTCGGCGACCGCCACCCCGTCGCGCAGGACATGTCCCGTCCGCACCAGGCTCTGGAGCCTGACTCGTGAAAGGTCGGGCAACGCCCGGGCCAGGACCCGATCGAGGCGCTCCAAGGCGGCATCCGCGTCCAGCACCACACGCCGGACCTCCACATCCACCACCCGCTCTTCCCTTCGATTGTCGACATGAGAACGGGCAACGATTTCGCGCCCGCCGGGCTCTTGCCCGTTTCGCCGACCCTCGCTATACGAACGCCTCCCGGACGCAAGGCAACAGGCAGCCGGGACCAGAAGTGTCGGCGTCGTACAGGCCCGACCCCGCGCCCATCGTCTAGCGGTTAGGACAGGTCCCTCTCACGGATCAGACCGGGGTTCGATTCCCCGTGGGCGCGCCAACATCATCAAGCGACGTAGCGTTTAAAATGGTGTCTTACGCCGTGATCTTCCATCACGGCTTTGTGCAGAGTCACGTCCATATGAAAGTTCTCGCGCGGACCGAACATCGCGTTCGCGTAGCAGATTGGGCCGGTTCCGAGCTATAAGGGCTGGGTGACCTGCCGGAACGTGGATTCGTCTGAAGCAAGGTCTGGCAGAGGTCGACTTGATTTTCAGAACACCGCCCGATCGTTGGACCGGATCGCGTGTCGGAGGAGCCCATGTCGGACGTCATCCACGGCAATTTCGGTGGTCGGCCAGCGCCTTCCGCCCCTATCGAGCGGATCTTTGGTGAAGCCGCTGGCCTTCAGATTGGCCTCCGCCGGATCGAAGCGCCCTATGGAGACGAGTTGCAGGTGACCGTCAGCGCCGTGGCTCTTTCGGTTCCCAGGGCGGTGGCGGTCCTTCTCGCCAACCCGGCAGGTGAGGATGAAGCCGACCGGATTGGAAAGGCGGTGCTGGAGGCGCTTCAACTAGCCGATGAAGTGCGGGCGGGAGCCGTCTAGCCTCGAACGGGCCGTGCGATGATTGGCGACATCCCGGCTGACCTGGATCGGATCGGCCCAGGACCCATGCCACAGGATCCATGCCTGTTGTCCACGTCAGGGACGGCAATCCCGCAGCCTCGGGACTGACCATCCCAATCGTGTTGCAAGACGTTCCTGGCCCGCCGACGATAGAAGCTCGTTGTACTTGGCTGTGCTCGATGACTGATGAGCAAATAGTCGCGCGCCCCCGTCACAATCACGCCATCCTTGGCGCTCAACCACCGCGCTGTTTGATGCACGACGTGCGTCAACAATATCGAGGACAGACAGGACCTACCATGGCGTCGACCAGATCAGCTTTTCTTGTTATCGGTCTCTGCTTAGTTCCGGCCGTGGCCAATGCGCAGCAATCCCCGGCCCGCGACGCGCTCAAGCGGTCCTGCACGGGCGACTACATGGAGTATTGCAGCGAGTTTGCGCCGGGCGGCCCTGAGGTCGAGGCGTGCTTCCGTGCCAACCTGAAGAAGCTGTCACCTCATTGTGCCTCGGCCATCACCGCGTACAAGCAGGAGCAGAAGGCGACGAAGCGGGTCAGCGAGGTCCGCTGAGCCGGCACATATCGTCGTCTGCGCGTAGTCGTCTGCGAGCGCCCGGACCGGTTTTGACAATCCAGCGTCGGACGGGTGGGATCGATGACCACCATGGGTCGGCCGATCCTGGCTCCCCCGCTCGGGAACTCAGCCACCGTGAAGCTCTCGTGCACCTAATGGGCAGGCTCGGGTCGATCGCGATCGGGACCGCCGGGTGGAACGTGCCCGGGGCCTATGCCGCATACTTCCCTGGTACGGGCAGCCATCTCCAACGGTACGGCCGGCGCCTGAGCGCCGTCGAGATCAACACCTCATTCTATCGTCCGCACCGTGTCGCGACCTACGAACGATGGGCCGCATCGGTCCCGGACGGCTTCCGGTTCGCTGTGAAGATCCCCCGGGTGATCACTCAAGAACGGCGATTGATCGATGCCGGCGAACCTCTGGCGCGGTTTCTGTGCGAGGGAGCAGGGCTCGGCTCCAAGCTCGGCCCCCTGTTGCTGCAACTGCCCCCCAGCCTCGCCTTCGATCGCGGCCCGTCGGCGTTCCTGGCCGAACTCAGGCGAGCCCATCCGGGCACCGTCGTCTGCGAGCCGCGTCATCCGACCTGGTTCACGCCTGAGGTCGACGCGCTTCTCGACGAACTCTCGATCGCACGCGTCGCCGCCGACCCGGCGCCGGTTCGAGGAGCCGACGAGCCCGGCGGATGGCGCGGACTGACCTATTACCGGCTCCATGGTTCTCCGAAGATCTACTATTCGGCCTACGGACCGGCGGCCCTCGATCGGATCGCCGCACGACTGGCGCAGGATGCGAGCGGCGGGCGCGAGGTCTGGTGCATCTTCGACAACACCGCGGAATTCGCTGCGACCGGGAACGCGATCGAGACCGATGGATTGGTCAGGCGCGAAAGGATCCTGCCGGGCTCGGCGTAGGGGCTGGGCCAAACGAGGGGCGGCCCACTCGGCATGACCGGCCTCGATCGCTCAATGCTTGATCGCTAGCAGAGAGGCGATCAGATCCTTGCGCTTGCGGATTCCGATCTTGCGGTAGAGCGCATGGGTATGAACCTTGACCGTATTCTCGGTGAGGTTGAGCGCCTGCGCGATGTCCTTGTTCCGCATGCCGCTCTGGATCAGCATGAGGACGTCCTTCTGCCGGGACGTCAGCTCGGTCTGCCCGTCGCCGGGCGGGGAGCCGCGTCCGCCCTCCGACCGGTCGGGCAGCACCGACATGACAGCTGGCACGAAGATCTCGCCCTGGCTCACCGCACGCAGCGCCCGGACCGTCTCGGCGGCGCCGAGCGACTTCGGAAGATAGGCATGGGCACCGGCCTGCAGGGCGGCCAGGATGTCCGCCCGATCGTCCGATGAGGCCGCGATGGCGATGCGGACCCGAGGGAACCGTGTCCTGAGGCCGCGCAGACGAGAGCGATGCCGCGTCATCGGCGATGGCAGGTCGAGGGTCGCCATCGCGATCTCGGGGCGGTCCTCGAGGGCCGTCAGCGCCTGATCGAAGGACGAGGGTTTTAGGGCTGCATAGATGACCTACTTTCCTCGCTGAGCAAGTTCGGC
>NZ_CAXUJR010000143.1:0-5580 GCF_964251405.1 uncultured Methylobacterium sp. | reverse complement strand
TGCTCAGGTACGCGCAAGCGACCCCGAAGCAACGGCAAGCGGGAGCGCGGAAACGCTTGGACGCGCGAACGAAGAAGGAAGGTATGTCGAAATGAGCCGGTGACGCCGTGTCGAAACGGTGTCTCACAAATCGGCTAAGTCGTTGAAATGATTGGTGGGTGCACAAGGGTTCGAACCTTGGACCCGCTGATTAAGAGTCAGCTGCTCTACCAACTGAGCTATGCACCCATTGCCTTGCGGCAACCGGAGGGACCACCAAGCCGCTCCGTGAGGAGGCGGCTGATAGCAAAGGCGCCCGGGAGTGTCCACCCCCGGGCGCGAAATTCGTGAGCCTCGGTAGGCCGCGCCGCGGCAGAACCTTTAGTAGGCTGCCGCGGCCTGCGCGTGCAGGCGCACCGCTGTGGCCGAGAGCTTGTTCAGGGCCGACAGATAGGCGCGTGCCGAGGCCACGAGGGTGTCCGGGTCGGCGCCGCGCCCGGTGACGCTGCGCTCGGACGTCTTCAGGCGCACCGAGACCTCGGCCTGGGCGTCGGTGCCCTCGGTCACCGCGTGGACCTGATAGAGCTCGAGTTCGGCCTCGTGCGGCACCAGGGCCTGAATCGCGTTGAACACCGCGTCGACGGGTCCGTTGCCCTCCGCCTCCTCGGTGACGACTCCACCGTCCATGGCGAGCTTCAGGGTGGCGCGCTGTGGGCCGCGGGTGCCCGCGATGACCGAGAGCGAGACGAGGCGGATGCGGTCGTGCGCCGTGGCGAGGTTCTCGTCGACGAGCGCCTCGATGTCCTCGTCGTAGACGTGCTTCTTGCGGTCGGCCAGCGTCTTGAAGCGGTCGAACGCGTCCTGCATCTGATTGTCGGTGAGCGACAGGCCGAGTTCGTCGAGCTTGGCGCGGAAGGCCGCCCGTCCCGAATGCTTGCCCATCACCAGGGCGGTCTTGGCCACGCCTACCGAGGCGGGGGTCATGATCTCGTAGGTCTCGGAATGCTTGAGCATCCCGTCCTGGTGGATGCCGCTCTCGTGCGCGAAGGCGTTCCGGCCGACGATCGCCTTGTTGTACTGCACGGGGAAGTTCGTCGCGTGGGAGACGAGCTTCGAGGCGCGCGTCAGCATCGTGGTCTCGATGCCGGTCTCGTAGGGCATCGCGTCGCCGCGCGTGCGGATCGCCATCACGACCTCCTCCAGCGGCGCGTTGCCGGCGCGCTCGCCGATGCCGTTGATTGTGCACTCGACCTGCCGGGCGCCGCCCTCGATCCCGGCGAGCGAGTTGGCCACCGCGAGGCCGAGGTCGTCGTGGCAATGCACCGAGAACACCGCCTTGTCGGCATTCGGCACGCGCGTCCGCACGGCCTCGAACATCGCGCGGTACTCGCCGGGCATGGCGTAGCCCACCGTGTCGGGCAGGTTGATGGTGGTGGCGCCCATCCGGATCGCCGCCTCGACGCAGCGGCAGAGATAGTCGATCGGCGTGCGGGTGGCGTCCATGGCCGACCATTCCACGTCCTCGACGAGGTCGCGGGCCTGGGCCACGGTACGCAGGATGATCTCGACGACCTCGTCCTCGGTCTTGCGCATCTGGTGGGCGAGGTGGATCGGCGAGGTCGACACGAAGGTGTGGATGCGCCCGCGCCGGGCGTGGCGCACCGCCTCGCCGGCCCGCGCGATGTCGGCCGGGATGGCGCGGGCGAGACCCGCGACAGTGGCGCGCTTGGCGCGGCGCGCGATCTCGGAGACCGCCTCGAAATCGCCGTTCGACGCGATCGGGAAGCCCGCCTCGATGATGTCGACCCCCATGGCGTCTAGGATCTCCGCGACGGCGAGCTTCTCGTCGAGGGTCATGGTGGCGCCGGGGCACTGCTCCCCGTCGCGCAAGGTGGTGTCGAAGATGAGGACGCGATCGCGCTGCGAGGTCGGGGCGGGGATGGTCATCGGGTCAGGGTCCTGTCGCGGCGCGCCAGCTTCGCAAAGGAGGCGGCGCCTGGGAAATCGAAGGGTCGGCGCCGCTTCGCCGGAAAGGCGAGGGCTGAAGCCGGACAACGCTCCCCTGAGAACCCAGGCGCAAGCGCCCGGACGGCCCTCAGGGGCAGCTAAGGAGGAGGAGCGGTGCGGGGAGCGCGGGCAGCGCGCATGGCCGCGATGCCGCCGGGGCAGCCTCTGCCAAGGCAATCTCGGCGATGCGGTGCGTGGAGCCGGCGCTGGCCAAGGCTCGTCTCTCCGGCAAATCGACGCCCGACCACGTGGGGGCGTGCGCGTGAGCCGCATCCCTAGCCCCCCGACAGAACGTTGACAAGTAATTGACGGGGTCGCGGTCGCCCGGGCCATTGCCACGGCGCCGTTGCGGTCTAGCTGAGAGACCGGCCTCATAAGCCGGCGACGGAATAATCCGTCGTGCCGACAAAAATTCTCGCAAAGAAACTTCGAAGGAAACACCCACGATGTTGCGTCACGCCCTGCGCCTCGGCGCCCTACCCGTCCTCGCCCTCGTCGCCGGTACGGTGCCGGGCTTCGCCATCGACGTCATGAAGTCCATCGACGTCGCCGCCCCGCCGGCCAAGGTCTGGTCGACCATCGGCGATTTCTGCGGAATCGGGAGCTGGCACCCGGCCATCGAGAAATGCGTGCCCTCGACCAAGGGCAGCACGATGCTGCGCACCCTGAGCCTGAAGGGCGGCGGCACCATCGTGGAGTCGCAGACCAATCGCGACGACAAGGCGATGAGCTACACCTACGCCATCGTCGAGGGTCCGCTTCCGGTCTCCGACTATTCCTCCACCCTCGCGGTGATGCCGTCGGGCTCGGGCTCCAAGGTGACCTGGACCGGCACGTTCAAGGCGAAGGGCGCCCCGGATGCGGTCGCCAAGGACGCCATCGAGGGCATCTACACCTCGGGCCTCGCCGCCATCGCCGAGAAGGCGAAATAGGCGCCCTCGTACCCAATCCTCGACGTTGACCCGGGCGAAGCGCGGCGGCACAACCCCGCCGCGCTGCTTTCGGGTCCGTGATCGAGGAGTTGAGCCCATGACGATTCGCAAGGCGGGCCTCGGGCTCGCATCCCTCCTCGCGCTGGGCGCCTGCACGCCTTCGGCGAGCGCCCCGCCGGTGGTGGCGGCCGTGGCGGCGGCACCGGCCCCGCTCCTGCCGAGCACCGGCTGCGGCCCGGCCATCGCAAGGACCCAGACCGTGGTCGAGAGCGATGTCGCCACCGGCAATCTCAACAAGCCGGTGGGCGAGCGCTTCCAG
Source organism: uncultured Methylobacterium sp. (assembly GCF_964251405.1). GTDB lineage: Bacteria > Pseudomonadota > Alphaproteobacteria > Rhizobiales > Beijerinckiaceae > Methylobacterium. The sequence goes on along the minus strand of NZ_CAXUJR010000143.1, from coordinate 2,343 downwards.
GCGGATCTGAGCGTGGCCGCGCAGGCCTGCGCCGCCGGGCGCGACCGCGATGCGCTGAGCCTGCTCGCGGCGGCGAAATCGCGCTACGGCTACTCGTGAGCCGCGCTCACGGGCCGAACGCTCGAGCCAGGTAGCTCCGCACGAAGGCCGGCATCCTGGCGTCTTCGACATCCTCCGCCGAGCGCGCGACGAGGAAGCCGGCGAGTTCGGGCTCCGCTTCGGCCGCGCGGTGGCGCTCCATCGCGGCGAGCAGGGCGTCCGCCGTCTCGGCGAAGGCGACGGGACGCAGGAGAGCGAGCTGGCCCTCCCCCTCCAGGATCGTCCAGCTCTGCGGCGCGTCGGGCGGCAGCGTCTTGCCGGTCTCTTCCGCGAACTCGCGGATCGCACTGCCGGGCAGATCCACCGTCCCGTCGGCGTCGACGTCGTCCCGGTCCGGCGTGCCGCAGGGGAAATAGACCTGGCCGGCATTGGCGGTGTGGCCGCCCATGACCCCCAGGAGGATGGCGCCATCGGCCGAGCGCGGCACGATCGCCGCGAAGGCGTTCCGCACGTTCCTGTCGGGCGAGCCGGCATCGCGGTGGCCGAGGAAGTGCGAGTAGGGCGTCTCGAACAGCTCCACGGTGCAGGTGCCGCCCGCGACGCGCCAGCCGCAGGCGAGCAGCACCCGGCCGTCGAAGATCACCGAGCCGAGGGCCAGCCGCCGCTCCCAGTTTCTCGCGATGAACGCGGCCTCCCGCCGCGCCCACGGCCAGTCGTACGGGACGCAGCGGGCCTCGATGCGGTCGACCGCGGCCCACGCGAACCCGTCAGACAAGCAGTGTCCCCTCGCTCATGAGAACGGCCGCGCCGGAGATCTCCACCGTGTGCAGGGCGCCCGACGCGATCACGAGTTGGACGCCGATCTCGCTCGGCCGCCCCATGGCGATGCCCTGTCGGATGGCGACCTCGTGGGTGCCGTCGCCCAGGGGCTCGAACTGCATCATGACTCCGGCGAAGGCGGCCGCCGCCGAGCCGGTGGCCGGGTCCTCGGCGACGCCGAGATGCGGTGCGAACATCCGCGCCTGGTAGCGATGGCCGATCCCGTCGGGATCGACGGCATAGAGGTAGAGGGCGGAAGGCTGGCCGAGGGCGGAAGTCTCGCCGAGTGCGGCGAAGCCGGCCGGATCGAGCCGTGCCCGGTCGAGGGCGGCGATAGAGGCCAGGGGCACGAAGGTGAAGGCCGGCCCGACGCTGTGCCGACTCGGGGCGTGGAGGCCGAAGCCGATCTCGGACGGCGCCAGCCCCAATGCCGCGGCCACGGCCTCCGTCTCCGGGTCCTCTTCGAGATAGGCGGGCAGCAGCGGCAGGGTGAAGCGCGCGCGCCCTCTCCCCCCGGCGGTCTCGACCACGCACGGGATCACGCCGATCTCGACCTCCAGGCCGAAGGCGGTGGCATCCGCGAGCCCCGCCCGCCCGTCGCGCAGGGCCAGCAGCACCGCGGCGCCGATGACGGGATGGCCCGCGAAGGGCAGTTCGCGGGTCGGCGTGAAGATGCGCAGCCGCGCCTTGCGCCGCGTCTCGTCGGGAGGCAGCACGAACACGGTCTCCGAGAGGTTGAACTCGGCAGCGATCCTCTGCATCGCCCCCACGTCGAGCCCGTCCGCATCGAGGACCACCGCAAGGGGATTGCCGGCGAACGGCGTCTCCGTGAACACGTCGAGGGTAACGAAGCGGCGGGCCATCGGATGTCCTTCTGCGGTCGCGGACCTGCCATCGTTCATCGGCGTCACGCGATGCCCGATCCCGGAACCTCCGAGGGTTGGGGAGCGACCGTCATCGAACCGTACCCGTTTCCCTCTGCATTCCAAGAGATCGGAGACGTCGACCCAAGAGTTCGGAGACGTCGGCGCATTCATCGTTCCGTTCCTAGGATTTCCCTGCGGAAACGGGACATGGACGTCCTCGACCGTCTTTCGTGCCGTCCTCACCGAGCAGCCGAGACCGTCCCGCCTTCGCGTGAACCGCCAAGGGGGCCATTCAACAGGGCCGGGATTTCCGACGAAGGTGCGGGATGCTCGCGACGCGCAGCGATCTCCGGCGTCGAGCCGGCCGAATAGCCGCGTGGAGATGCCTGTCGCACAGAAGAAAGATAATCTTTTCGACCGTCGAAAGCGTAATTACCGAGAGCAAATTATAATTTATTCGTCATTACTAAGTAATTTCTAAACTGATTGGACAATGTTTGGCTAGGCAAGTACCAATCTCTGCTCAACCACAGACTGGTTTTTACTTTGATGACCTGACGACAACGTGCAGCACCGTCCGCTTCGGTACGATTGCACGCCACTGGACGCTGAACGGCAC
>NZ_CAXUJR010000142.1:0-5859 GCF_964251405.1 uncultured Methylobacterium sp. | reverse complement strand
TGGCCGCCTCCTTCACCGGCGGCGCAGCGACGGGTTCGGGCTGCGACAGTACGACGGTCGGCCGGTCGGGTGCGCTGAGGGCGATGAGGGGCTTGGTGTCGCGCTTCTGCGAGACGACGATGGCGGCGCGTTCCTTCGAGAGGCGCACCTGCCCGTCCGCTCCGGTGATCCGCAGGGTGATCTCACTGCTTCCCGGGGGCAGGGCAGGCGGGACGATGGCGAATTGCCCTGACGGATCGATGAGCGCACGGGCAATCGGCTCGTTGTCGCGCAGCATCTCGACGGTCGCGTTGGGTGCACCCCGCCCCGCGATGACGGTTTCGCCATCCGGCTCGACGCGGATGATGTCGAAGGTCGGCGTCATCGCCTCGGAGTCTTGCGACGGCTGAGGGGACGGTGCCGGGATCTGCTCCCCGGCGAGGCCGGACTTTCCCGGCCGGACCGTCCCGGCCTCCTCGGCGCGGGAGACGTCGGAGGGTGTCTGTGCGTCGGGCACGGAGGTGGGGGCCGGCAGGCTCGCGATCGGCGCGGGCGCATCACCGGTCTGGACCCCGCGCTTCACCAGTTCGCCCGCCCCGAACAGGGTCAGGACGAGGGCGAAGCCGGCGAGCAAGCCCCCACCGGCGAGAACGAGGCTACGCCGCAACTCCGCCGTCATGGCGTCTCACTCCGAAGTGTCCCGAAACCCTCGCGGAGGCACCGCCGAATTTCGATGACGGCTGTCGACAAACCGTCGATTGACGGCGACATAATAGCGAACATGACTGGAACACCAAATTCTCCGGGCGCGACCGTGCCCCAGCCTCCCCCGCATTCGGTACTCTGGCCCTTGGACAAGCTCCATCGGTGCTGGCGTGATGGCGACATCACGGCGGCCGATGGCAGGCTCGGAGCGTGCGCATGGCGCCGGTGAAGACGGTCTGCGTCTATTGCGGCTCGGGATTCGGGGGCGACCCCGCGTTCGCGCTCGCCGCCGAGGGCCTCGGCCGGGCCTTGGGGCAGGCCGGCATCGGCCTCGTCTATGGCGGCGGCAATGTCGGCCTGATGGGCACCGTGGCCCGCGCCGTCCTGGAAAACGGCGGCCACGTCACCGGCATCATCCCGGATTTCCTGAAGTCGCGCGAGCGCATGCTCGACGAGATCCAGGAGACCATCGTGGTCGGCGACATGCACACCCGCAAGCGCCTGATGTTCGAGCGCTCCGACGCCTTCATCGCCCTGCCCGGCGGCATCGGCACCCTGGAAGAACTCGTCGAGCAGATGACCTGGGCGCAGCTCGGCCGGCACAGGAAGCCGATCCTGCTCGTCTCGGTGGCCGATTTCTGGACCCCGCTGCTTACCCTCCTCGACCACATGCGCGACCACGGCTTCATCCGCGAGGGCCTCGACCTCAACTATCTCGTGGCGCGGGATGCGTCCGAAGTCGTCGGGATGCTGCGCGCGGCGGAGAGCGCAGGGCCGTCGCCCGAGGCCGAGGCGATGATCACCGAACGGTTCTGAGCGAGCCCCCGTCACCCTTCCGGCGGCGAGGGCTGCGGCGGCATCCGGAGGTCGCCGACGACCTCGTCCTCGACCCGGTCCACCAGCACGATCCTTCGGTTGAGGCCGCGCAGCGTGTCGAGGATCCCGGCGGCGGCGAGACGGATCAGCGGGCCGGCATCGGCGACGATGGTAGGCCGACGATCTGACGGCGCGATCATGTCGCGACCGTCCAGGTCGCGGTGCCGTCCTTGTTGTCCTTCACGGCGACGCCGATCCGGAGGAGCCGGTCGCGGATGCGATCGGACTCGGCCCAGTTCTTCGCGAGCCGCGCCGCACGCCGTTCCTCGATCAAAGCTTCCACCTGGCCGACATCGACGCCGGCGACAGCGACGGCAGCGGCCTCGCGCTGCGATCGCGTCGAACCGAGGAGTCCGAACAGACCGGCGCCGGCCTTGAGGTCCGCGGGGTCATCGAGACGGTGGAGTTCGGCGAGGGCCGCAGCGGTGTTGAGGTCGTCCAGCAGCGGCTCCAGCACGGTGGCGGGTACGGACCGGCCTGGACCGATATCGCCAGCGAGGCCGTACCAGCGCTCCAGCATCCGGCTTGCCTCCTCCAACCCGCGCAAGGTCCAGTCGATCGGCTGGCGATAATGCGTCTTGAGCATGGCGAGCCGCACCACCTCGCCGGGCCAGTCCTTCAGCACGTCGCGCAGCGTCACGAAGTTGCCGAGCGACTTCGACATCTTCTGCCCCTCCACCTGCAGGAAGCCGTTGTGGAGCCAGACATGGGCCATCACCGGCGTCGAGAAGCAGCAGCGCGACTGCGCCACCTCGTTCTCGTGGTGGGGGAAGATGAGGTCGATGCCGCCGGCATGGATGTCGAAGGTCTCGCCGAGATGCTTCCACGACATCGCCGAGCACTCGATATGCCAGCCCGGCCGCCCCGGCAGGGCGATGCCGCAGGGCGAGGGCCAGGACGGCTCGCCGGGCTTCGAGGGCTTCCACAGCACGAAGTCGAGGGTCGAGCGCTTGTAGGCGGCCACCTCGACGCGCGCGCCCGCCTCCATCTCGTCGAGTGGCCGCTTCGAGAGCGCGCCGTAATCGGCCATCGCCGGCACGTCGAACAGGACGTGGTCCTCCGCCACGTAGGCGTGGCCCGAGGCGACGAGCCGCTCGACGATCGCCACCATCTCGGCGATGTGGTCGGTCGCCCGGGGCTCGACGAAGCGCGGGCGCTCGCCGGGGACGTTCACGTCCTCGGGCATCAGGACGCCGAGCTTGCGAAGGTCGTCGTGGAAGGCGCCGAGCGTACCGTCGGTGAGCGCGCGGATGGTGACGCCGCGCTCGGCGGCGCGGGCGTTGATCTTGTCGTCGACGTCGGTGACGTTGCGCGCGTAGGTGACGTGGGCCGCGCCGTAGCGGTGGCGGAGCAGCCGGAACAGCAGGTCGAAGACGATGATCGGCCGGGCGTTGCCGATATGGGCGGCGTCGTAGACCGTCGGGCCGCAGGCATACATCCGCACATGGGTCGGATCGATGGGCGCGAAGGGCGCCTTCTCGCGGGTCAGCGTGTTGTAGAGCCGCAACATCGGTTCCATGAAACAGTCTCTCGCCCTTCACCGGTCCCGCCGCATCCCCGCCCCTGTTGCGCGAAGGCGACGGCATCGGCGCGGCATCCGGGCTACCGCAAAAGGGAGATCAATTCGAGACGCAAAGACGGACCGATCGCGCCCTGCCCGGTGAGGGTCGAAAGGCTTTGTTTACCGGAACGGACGAGATTTCACGGCAACCGCCAAAGATCTCCATCACGCATTTCGCCAAGGTGTTCCCATGCGACGTCCGGCTGTCGTCCTCAGCGCTTGCCTTGCCCTCGGGCTGTTCTCGACGATGGCCGTGGCCCAGGCGCCGCATGCGTCGGGCAAGGTCGAGAAGATCTTTCTCATCCCGGCCGCCGAGGGCTACGGCGTCGGCGATTGCCTGTCGTCCGGGGGCGAATGCGGGCAGGTCGTGGCGGATGCTTGGTGCGAGTCGCAGGGCTTCGCCTCCGCCGGCTCCTTCGGCATCGCCGCGCCGGAAGACTATACCGGCGCGATCGACGCGCAGCCCAAGGCGGCGGACGCCCCGGTCAGGATCACCTGCCAGGATTGATGGGCCTTGCCAGGATTGATCGGCGCGATCAGCCCTTGAAGAACTCGCCGCATTTCGGCGGCAGCTCGGTGCCCCAGGGCATCAGGGGCACCGTCGAGGTCGAGTTCTTGGGCGAGCCCTGGATGACCCTGTCGGAATAGACCATGTAGATCAGCGTGTTGCGCTTGGCGTCGCAGCCGCGCACGATCTGCATCGACTTGAAGATCAGCGACCGGCGCTCGCTGAACACGACCTCGCCCTGCTTGAGCTGGCCCTTGAAGCTCACCGGCCCGACTTGGCGACAGGAGAGCGAGATGTCCGAGACGTCCTCGGCCAGCCCCAGGGTCCCCTTGATCCCGCCCTTCTCCGGCTGGGTGTAGTGGCAGGCGACGCCGCCGACCGCGGGATCGTCGATGCCGTAGACCACGAGCTTGTCGTTGGGGGTCAGGGGGCGCCAGACCGTCGACTTGTCGAAGATGCGGTCCGGGTCGTCGGCCGCCCACGCCGGGGCGGCCACGCCCATTGCGAGCAGCGCCACGACCAGCGTCCGTCCGGTGAGACTCTGAAGCCACAACATATGATCATTCCCCTCGATCTGTGCCGGGGCGCATGTGGGAAGGCTGTCGCCGATTGGCGAGGGCGGATACAAAAGCTTTGCTTCGGCGACGCAGCCCTCGCTGGACCCCACCACTGTCGCTGTTAGGCCATGACGCTGATCCCTTCCCAGATCCGCCTCCCCAAGATCGGCCTCCCCGAGATCCGCCGCACAGCGATCGGCCGGGCCAGCCGTTGGCTCGCGATCGTCGCGGCATCGACGTCGGCCCTCGTGCTGCCGGCCCAGGCGGACACCTACGCCTGTCAGCGCTACAAGTCGGAGCTGGCCAACCTCAGCGCGGGGGCCGACACCGCACGCGCCCTCCAGAACGAGATCGGCCGGCTCAACGCCTATTTCCGCACCTTGAACTGCGAGGGCGGGAAATTCCTGTTCTTCGATACCCGACCGCCGCAATGCAGTGCCGTCGAGCAGCGCATCCGGGCGCTCAATGCCGGCTATGGAGCGGATAACGGCGAGGTCACCGCCATGCGGCGCAAGCATCTCACCGTCGCCATCGCCACGGCCTGCGCGGACCAGTCCAGGGGCATCGTCGAGGCGTCCAACGGCGAGCAGCGGGCCCGCGGCGGCGGCCAGGTCATCTGCGTGCGCAGTTGCGACGGCGCCTACTTCCCGATGACGAACCTGCCGGACGGGCGCGAGGGTGCCAACGAACTCTGCCAGGCCCTGTGCCCGGGCGCCGAGGCCGCCGCCTACTCGATGCCCTACGGCGACGACGCCTTGCGCCAGGCCGCCACGATCAAGGGCAGCCGCGCCTACGTGTCCCTCGCCAACGCCTTCAAGTTCCAGAAGAGCTTCACGCCGAACTGCTCCTGCAAGGGCGAGGGCAAGACCTGGGCGCAGTCCCTGGTGAAGGCCGAGAGCATGATGGTCCGGCACAAGGGCGACATCTTCGTCACCCCGATGCAGGCCGAGGCGATGTCGCGGCCGAAGGTCCGCCTCACCCTGGTCGGCCGCGCCGACAAGACCGCCGCGTCCCTGGCCGCCGATGCGGCGAGCCGCGTGGGCGCCGTCGTCTCGGATGCCGGCGAGCCGGGCGTGCAAGGTGTCGACGCCACCCTTCACCGCGCCTCGACAGCCCCCCAGGAACCGCCGCCCATCCGCATCATTGCGCCCGGCGTGATCGCGGTCCCGAGCCGGGCGGGAACGCCGTAACCCGGTGGAGTCAGGGCTTCCAGTCCGGTTAGCCGATCCCTCCGGGGCCGCCTAAGGAACCCTTCGAGGGCCCGCCACGCTCTGTGGAATCGACGGAATTTGGAACGATCTCGCGGCCGTCCCGGTTCGGAAGGCTCATCAACGACGCGAGATATGCCCGATGCGGACCATCCGCCTGCTCCTCCTGACCGGCACCGTGCTTCCCTCCCTCGTGCTCGCGGATCTCTCCGCCGCATGGGCCCAGGGCCAAGCGGGATCCATCGTGGTGGCGCAGGCGGGACCCGGCGGCGAGCGCGGCGAGCCGCGTGGCGAGAGCCCGCGCGGCGGTCCGCCGCCCGGTGCAGCGCCCCGTCCCGAGCGGGCAGCCCCGGAGCCGCGCCAAGAGCCGCGCCAGGAGCGTGCCCCCACCGAACGGTCGCAGCCGCGTCCGGCCGAGAGGCCGGAACCCCGCGGTGAGCGACCCGAGCCTCGCGGCGAGCGACC
>NZ_CAXUJR010000141.1:0-6157 GCF_964251405.1 uncultured Methylobacterium sp. | reverse complement strand
AGATGGCGGCGCGCCGGGCATCGCGCCCGTCAGGCCGCGAGTTCCTCGGAGAGGGTTCTGATGCGTCGCAGATCCTGCACGAACGCGCCATAGGCCTCGTCCTTGGCCTCGTCGGGCAGACGCAGCAGGTAGGAGGGATGCACGGTGATGAAGCCCGCATAAGGCTTAGCGAAATCGGCCGGGCCCCGCGCGCGGGTGATCGGGATCGCCTTGCCGGTGAGTGCAAGGACCGCGGTGGCGCCGAGGGCCACCACGAGCTTGGGGGCGACGAAGTCGAGCTCGCGCTCCAGCCACCAGCGGTAGTGGCTGACTTCGCCGGCAGTGGGCTTCTGATGGATGCGGCGCCTGCCACGCTCCTCGAACTTGAAATGCTTGACCGCATTCGTAAGGTAGGCCTGCTCACGATGGAGCCCGGCTTCCGCCATGGCGCGGGCCAGCAACTGGCCCGCCGGCCCGACGAAGGGGCGGCCCTGCCGATCCTCCTGGTCGCCGGGCTGCTCGCCGACGAAGGCCAGGGACGCGTGGGCCGGGCCTTCGCCGAGGACGGCCTGGGTCGCGCCAGGGACCAGCGGTTCGGAGCGGCGGATGATGGCGTTGAGGGCCTCCAGGTCCTGTGGCTCCTGGTCTGCCATGGCGGCGACGGCGCGGGTGGGGTTTCGCTTCACGGGCATCTGCGGACCTCGCTCGATCATCGCCTGCGTCCTGGCGGAGGCGGCCCGGACGAGGCCCGGAATGGCCGCCGTCTCGGGCATGTTGTGCCAGTATTTCTTCGGCATTTCGGACCGCATGGCACGCAGGTTCGTGCGCGCCGGGTTGAAGGTGCTCTCGTAGTAATCCCGCCAGCCCGCCTCGAATCCGTCGCTCGCCGGCACGTCCTCGCGCCGGCCCGGCGGCCCGAACGCGAGCCTGGAGCCATCCCAGAGCACCGAACCCTCCGGCGTCAGGATCGACCATGTCAGCGACCGGAATCGGTCGACGAAGAACGGGGCCGCCGCCTCCAGGATGTGATGGTCCGGCTCGAACCACGCGACGAAGCTCTCCGAACCCTCGCCTTCGCAGCGGCGAAACCGCAGGAAGGCGTGCATCTTGTGCAGGTCGCGGGCGATCGCCTTGCGCATGCGCTCGAGGCGATGGACGAGCGGATCGCTCGCCACGTCGAGGAGGCGGCGCTCGCCGTGCTGGATGCGCCAGACGAGCCGGTAGAGCAGGGCGTAGCGCTCGGGGTCGCGGTGGGGGACCACCATCCGGATCAGGTCTCCGACGCCGCGCGGCAGGCTCAAGGGAGCGTCCGTCGCGGGGACGTCTTCCGCTCCGAAGAGATCTCGCGACTCTCCGATCTGCCAATCCGCGCAATCCGGCGGGATCCCGGCCGCGACGAGGCGGCGGGCGGCTGTGCGGAACCCGTCGAGGTCGGCGCCGGCGCGGAGCGAAACGGCGGAGGTAACTGGGTGACTCGCTTGGGAGACCGGCGGAACCACCCCCACCCCAGGTCCCATCCCGCAAGGGGGAGGGAAGAGCCGCGCACCGCCGGCCTTCATCAAAACAGGCTCAACTGTCGCGCCGGCTCCGTCAGCCGTGCGCGCAGATCGAGACGGTCGGTGAGCGCGGTCGGCCGGTGGTCGGCGGCGATGAGGAACGGACGGGCGCGCTTGAGGCTGGAGGTGAGGCGGGCGACGTCGTCGAGCCGCAGGGTCGTGTGCCGTCGCGCCCGCACGATCTTGTCGACCGCCCGCGCCCCCAGGCCCGGCACCCGCAGCAGCATCTCGCGCTCCCCCGTGTTGACGTCCACGGGGAAGCGGTGGCGGTTCTTGAGCGCCCAGGCGAGTTTGGGGTCGATGTCGAGAGCAAACATCCCGTCCTCCGCCGCGTCTGCGACGTCGTCGGGAGTGAAGTCGTAGTACCGCAGCAGCCAATCGGCCTGGTAGAGCCGGTGCTCGCGCTGCAGCGGCGGCGATTTCAGGGGCAGGATCGACGCTCCGTCCGGGATCGGGCTGAAGGCCGAGTAATAAACCCGCTTCAGGTTGAAGGCGTTGTAGAGGTGCCCGCTCTTGCGGATCAGCGCCTCGTCGGTGGTGGCGTCCGCCCCGACGATGACCTGGGTCGACTGGCCCGCGGGCGAGAAGCGACGCTTCTCCGCCTTGGCCTCCGCGATGCGCTCGCCGATCTGCGCCATGGCGCCCTGGATCGTCGCACCGTCCTTCTCAGGGGCGAGCTGCGCCAGGCTCGCCTCCGTGGGCAGCTCGACATTGATCGAGAGCCGGTCCGCGTAGAGCCCGGCTTCCTCGATCAGCCACGGGCTCGCCTCGGGGATCGACTTCAGATGGATGTAGCCGCGAAAGCCATGGTCGCGCCGCAGCGATTTCGCCACCCGCGTCAGCAGCTCCATCGTGTGGTCGGGCGACTTGATGATGCCCGACGAGAGAAACAGGCCCTCGATGTAGTTGCGCTTGTAGAACTCCACCGTCAGCCGGACGACCTCCTCGACGGTGAATTTCGCGCGGGCGACGTTCGAGGAGCGGCGGTTGATGCAATACGCGCAATCGAACAGGCAGTAGTTCGTGAGCAGGATCTTGAGGAGCGAGATGCAGCGCCCATCCGGCGTATAGGCGTGGCATATGCCCGCCCCCGTGGTCGAGCCGAGTTCGCCCTTGCCGGCCTTGCGCCTCGGCGCTCCGGATGAGGAGCAGGAGGCGTCGTATTTCGCGGCATCGGCGAGGATGCGCAGCTTCTTGGCGAGGGCTTCGTCCATTCGAGAAAGATGCGCTTTGTTCGTGGTTCGTTCAAGTTTGTTCGACGGATCGGGGACCCCTGCGACATTCGGCTTGCGGACGGATCACGATGCGGCCGGCTCGTCGTCGTCCCGTGCATCGACGATGCGGCTGGCCAGCGAGAATGGGAACCCAGCCCGCGCCATGGCGGCGAGGTCGCGGTCGCGATGGAGCGCGCGCTGGTCGGCCCGGCGCCAGGGTCCGAGGCGCCGCCTCTTGGCATAGGCATGGGCGGCGGTTTCCTCGACAGGAGGGCCGTCCTCCGCTTCCGCCGCCTCGCGCTCCTGGCTCAATGCATCGGCCACGAGGTCGCGTGGCACCCCTTTTGCTGCGAGCTTGGCGGAGACGGCACGCGACGAGGCGCCACGCCTGCGCAAGCTTGCGATGCGACCCTGCGTAAACCGGGAATCGTCGACCAGGCCAGCCGAGACAGCCCGCGTCACAGTCGCCTCGATGAGGTCGGCGAAAGCGGCGGGATCCTCAGCGCGCAGGCGGCAGCGGTTGCGCACGCGGCGCGTCAGGGTGCCCCGCAGCATCGCGACCGAGGCGCTGTAGCGTTCGAGGTAGTGCAGCGCCGCCCGCTCCAGGTAGGAGGCGGTGACCGGCTTGGATTTGGGCGCATCCGGCGGCGCAACATTTTGCCGGGTCAGGGGTTCATCACGAGCCATAATTTGTCCACGTTCAAGACAGGTTTGCCTGAGACGTTCACCGCATCGTTGCAACACAGAGGAAGGGCAGAGCACTGGGCAAGCCGTCAATCCTCCTGAGGCGGGAATCGGTCTTCTTCCTCGTGGCGCTCGGGCTCGCGCTCATCGCCGCGGCCATCGTGTATGTGTCGCGGCCGACCACGCTGATCGTCGCCGTCGGACCGCGGGACGGTGCAGAGGCGATCCTCCTCGATGTCTATGCGCAAGCCCTGTCGCGCGCGCGCGAGGACGTGCGTCTCAAGGTCCATCATTTCGACGACGTCCGCGACAGTGCCACGGCGCTGCGGGCGGGCTTGGCTGACCTCGCGGTGGTGCGTCCCGACGTGCTGCTGCCCGATAACGGCCTGACCCTGGCCATCCTGCATGACGAGGCGCTGCTCATCGTTGCACCGGGGTCGGAGGGCCTCGAGAGCTTGCCCGATCTCGCCAGGAAGCGTCTCGGCGTGGTCGAGCGCCACGGGGCGGACATCCCCTTCATCACCAGCCTGCTCGGCTTCTACGACCTGACGGCGGTGGCCGAACCGCAGGGCGGTGCTCCGCTCGAAGCCGGCCACGTCGTGCTGGTTCCGCTGAAACCCGCCGAGGTCACGAAGGCGCTCGCCGAGGATCGCGTCGATGCCGTCGCCGTCATCGCGGCACCCGCCTCGAAAGCGTCGATCTCGACCGTGCGCGCCGTCGAGATGGCATCGCCCGACAAGAAGGTCGACTTCTTGTCGGTGCCGGACGGCGACGCGATCGTCCAGCGGATGCCCGAGTTGCAGGCGACGACGATCCCGGCCGGCACCTTCGGCGGCCGGCCCAAGCGCCCCGACGACGACGTCAAGACCGTCGGCGCCTCGTATCGCCTGATGGCCAGGGGCGGCCTCAACCGAATCTCGGCGGCATCGGTGACGCAGCACCTGTTCGAATGGCGCTCCAAGCTCGCCACCACGGCGCCGCTGGCCAACCAGATGAAGGCACCGGATTTCGAGAGCACGGTCGCCGCCACCAGTGCCCGGCTGCCCAACCACCCCGGCGCAGTGGATTATTTCGAGCGCGAGCAGCAGACGCTGTTCGAGCGCTACGAGGATTACATCTACCTGCTCGCCTTCTTCGGCGGCACCCTCGGCTCGGGGATCGCCTGGCTCGGCCAGCGCCTCGCCCGTAAGCGGCGCGAGCGCATCGACGTCGTGCTCGACCGCCTGCTCGACATCCTCAAGGAAGTTCGCGCGGCCAGGGTCAGGTCGGACCTCGACGGGCTCGTGGCCGAGACCGACGATCTCGTCGCCGACGTGGTCCGCCAGGCGCGTGAGCGCTCGATCGACAACCGCACGGTGAGCGCTCTCATCCTCGCCATCGATGCCGTCCACGCCGCGGTGTCCGATGCCCGCCGGACCCTCGGGGCCGCGGAGGCCCAGGGCGGCGCCCACGACGAGAAGCGCTTGCGCAAGACGCGATTGCTCTCGCTGCAGGTGCCTGCGGCGGAATAGGCTCTCCCCGTGCCGATCAGTACCGGACAATCCCCCGTAGCCCGAACACCGCCGCGTTCCTGATGCGGGCGCCGTTGGGATCGCGCGGGTTGGCGATGCCGCCGCTCGGGCGGAAGACGTACTGGACGTCGGGCTGGATCGTGATGCCGGGGCCGATGACGGCCTGGTAGGTCGCCTCGATCACCGCCTCGCTGCTGCGCCGCGGGCCGGGGATACCGGTGGCGAGGATCGAATCGAGGTCGAAGCCGCGCGCGCTCCGCGAGATCCGCGACAGGGCGAAGGCGAGGCCGACCGTGTCGTCGGAGCGGCCCTTGAACAGGCCTTTGTAGGCGATGCCGGCATCGAGGTAGACATCGACGATGTTGCGGTCGGTGGGCGAAGCCGAAAGCCGCACGAACACGCTGGCGCCGTCGTTGGGGTCGTCGGGCTCGCGGTAGACGGTCTGGTCGATGATCCCGTAGATCCCGCTGTCGCCCCGGAAGCGCCGCGCGATGCCGGTGGTCGAGGGATCGGCCAAGCGCCCGCCGGCATTGTCGAAGCGCAGGCTGTCGAACCGGCCGAAATGATGCCAGCCCCCGAGCGTCACCGTGCCGGGCTCGCCCGGATCTCCCTTCGCGATGTTGTAGGCATAGGCGGCTTCCGCAATCACAAGCGCCGGGTCGTTGGTGCGGAAGTTGGTGCCGGTCCGGTTGCGCCGCTGCGGGTCGGGGTCGTTGTCGGCGCGGGCCGCGCCCGCCGGGTCGCCGTCGAAGAGCCCGACCTGCAGCGAGAAGTTCCGGTTCGGCACGTATTTCGCGCGCACGGCCGGCACGGCCAGCGGGTAGATCGGACCGCCGCTCGGGAGCACGTCGGCGATGATGTTGGGCCAGCCGAAGGTCGAGTTGACGAAGAGCGTGCCGGTCTGGCTCACCGCGAACTCGGTGTCGGCCGAGATCTGGCCGACCTTGATTCCGAGCTGTCCGTCGAAGAACTTCTGTTCGACCCAGAGCTCGAACAGCCGCGAGGCGGGCAGCGCCTCGATCCCGCTCACCGCGATGATGTTGTTGACGTAGTAGCGCGAGAGCCCGGTGCCGTGGATCTGATAGAGATTGGTGTGAAAGGTCGCGCCCTGCCAGCCCATGAGCTTGTCGAGGTCGGCGTCGAATTGAAAGTCGAGGCGGCCCTGGTAGACAGCCCCGCGCCGCGACCCGCCGGTGAGGTTGCCAAGGCTCTC
>NZ_CAXUJR010000140.1:0-6162 GCF_964251405.1 uncultured Methylobacterium sp. | reverse complement strand
ACGTCGGCCGCACCCGAGCGCGAGGTCGCGGCGCGGTTGCCATGCTTGGCGACCGGCACGCCGCAGGCGGCGGTGACGATCGCGGCCAGAGTCGAGACGTTGTAGCTGCCGGAATGGTCGCCGCCCGTGCCGACGACGTCGACGGCGCCGGGCACGGGCGTGACCCGCACCATGCGGGCGCGCATCGCCTCGACCGCGCCGAGGATCTCATCCTCCGCCTCGCCCCTGACCTTCAGGGCGATCAGGAAGGCGCTGGCCTGGACGGGAGTGACGTGGCCCGACAGCAGCGCGTCGAAGGCGGTACGGGCGTCGTCGCGGGAAAGCGCCCGGCCGGCCGAGACCGTGGCGAGGAGGGGCTTGAACGAATCCATCGTCGTGGCGCGCGGTCCGGCTCCGAAGGGGGCGGTTCGGGCCGTCAATGCACGCCGGTGCGCGCCTTGTCACGCGCCGCGTTCCAGGCGGCGGCGATGTCGAGGAAGTTGCGCACCATGTGGGCGCCGTGATGCGAGAGGATGCTCTCGGGATGGAACTGGACGCCGTGGATCGGCAGTCTGGCGTGCTCCAGCGCCATGATCAGCCCGTCGGCCTCGGCCGTCACCCGCAGTGTCTCTGGGCAGGTGGCGCGCTCCACCACGAGGGAATGGTAGCGCGTCGCCTCGAACGGCCCGTTGAGGCCCCGAAACAGGCCCGAGGCGCGGTGCTCGATCGTCGAGACCTTGCCGTGCTTCGGGGCGGGCGCCCGCACGACTTCGCCGCCGAAGGCCTGCCCGATCGCCTGGAGCCCGAGGCAGACGCCGAAGATCGGGACCTCGCCGGACAGCTCGCGGATCACGTCGAGGCAGATGCCGGCCTCGTTGGGCGAGCACGGCCCCGGCGACAGCACCACCGCGTCGGGCGCACGCTCGCGGATGCCCTGGATCGTGATGGCATCGTTGCGCACCACGTCGATCGCGCCGCAGAGCGGACCGATGAGGTGGACGAGATTCCAGGTGAAGGAATCGTAGTTGTCGATGACGAGGACGTCGGACATCGGCTCACGCGGTCGAGGACTGGCCCCGATGTGACGGCAGGCCCGAGCCTGGTCAACCCTGCCCGAGCGCCGCATCCGCGCCCGGGATTTTCGGGAGGCTACTGCCCCCGCCGCGCCCGGCTCGCGAAGACCACGGCATCCTCGGCCGCGCGGAACAGGGCGCGCGCCTTGTTCACGCATTCCTGCTGTTCGGAGGCCGGATCGGAATCGTAGACGATGCCCGCTCCCGCCTGCACGTGCATGCGGCCGTCCTTCACGATGGCGGTGCGCAGGACGATGCAGGTGTCCATCTCGCCGCGCGCGCCGAAATAGCCGATGCAGCCGCCATAGGGGCCGCGCTTCTGGCTCTCCAATTCGTCGATGATCTGCATGGCGCGGACCTTGGGCGCCCCCGAGACGGTGCCGGCGGGAAAGCCGGCGGCCAGCGCGCTGAGGGGATCGTGGGCGGGATCGAGCGCACCCTCCACGTTCGAGACGATGTGCATCACTTGGCTGTAATATTCGAGGAAGAACGAATCCGTCACCCGCACCGAGCCGATCGCCGAGACGCGGCCGACGTCGTTGCGGCCGAGATCGAGCAGCATCAGGTGCTCGGAACGCTCCTTTGGGTCGGCCAGCAGCTCTTCGGCCAGCGCCCGGTCCTCGGACGGCGTGGCGCCGCGCCGGCGCGTGCCGGCGATCGGCCGGATGGTGACGACGCCTTCGCGCACCCGCACCAAGATCTCGGGCGACGAGCACACCACCTGGAAATCCTCGAAGTCGAGGTAGCACAGGAAGGGAGCCGGGTTGGTGCGCCGAAGCGAGCGATAGAGCGCGAAGGCAGGCAGGGTGAAGGGCGCCTCGAAGCGCTGCGAGAGCACGACCTGGAAGATGTCGCCGGCGACGATGTACTCCTTGGCTCGCGCCACCATCGCGAAGAACTGGTCCGGCGTGGTGTTGGAGACTGCCTCTGGCGCCGCGATGTCCCGAGGATCGACCCGCGCATCGACGGGGAGCGGGCCTTCCAGCGTCTCGGCGACGCGCTCGAGAGCGGCGAGCGCGGTCTCGTAGGCGGCCCTGGCGCTCACGCCGTCGCGGTGGCGGATCGGCGCCACCACGGTGATGAGGTCGCGCACCGCATCGAACACCACCATCACCCTGGGTCGGATCAGGATCGCGTCCGGCACGCCGAGGGGGTCGGGATTGGGCGCGGCCAGGTTCTCCATCGACCGGACCATGTCGTAGCCGAGATAGCCGAACAGGCCGGCGGCCATGGGGGGCAGCGCATCGGCCTGAACCTGTTCGCCGATGGCGCTCTCGGCGATGAGAGCCCGCAGGCTCTCGAGGGGATGTGCCTCCTCGGTCGCGAAAGCCGACAGGTCCGGTCCCCGCGCAATCTCGGCGCGGCCGTCGCGGCAGCGCCAGGCGAGGTCGGGGTCGAGGCCGATCATCGAGTAGCGGCCGCGCACCGCGCCGCCTTCCACGGATTCGAGCAGGAAGGCGGGACCGGCATGGCCGGCGCTGAGCTTGAGATAGGCCGCGACCGGCGTCTCAAGGTCCGCCACCAGGGTCAGGCTGAGCAGCGTCGCCCGCCCCGCCTCGTAGGCCTCGGCCACATGCGCGGCGGCGGAAGGGTCGGACATCGGGCGCGTTCCTGACGGCTCAGTATTCGCCGCCGATGGCGCGCCGGAAGGCCGCCTGGTTCACGGTGACGCCCGCATCCTTCTGGACCTCGCCGATATACTGGCTGAGCACGTCGTCGGCGACGACGGTGCGGAACCGCGTCTCGATCGCCGCATCGGCCGGGCTGCCGAGGACCAGGGCCGGCATCGTCGCCGTCGTGACCTTGAACACCACGCGCGCCTCGCCCGATTCGGCCGAGCTCGCCTTGTCTACGGGGGTAGCGAAGATGCGCTCGACGCTCGACGCGGTGATCTGACCCTTCGGCTGCCCGCGCGCGAGGTCGGCTTCGGTCTCGGCCTGGACTCCGGTCTCGGCGGCCAGCGCTTCCAGGGTCTCGCCCTTGTCGAGGCGGGCCGTCAGGTCCCGGGCCTTGGCGGCGAGGCGCTTGGCGACCTCGGCGCTGCGCCAGCCGGCGGCCACGGCATCGCGGACGTCTGCGAGCGGCTTGTCGTGCGCCCGCTCGACGTTGGTGACATCGTACCAGATGTAGCCCCCGGCCTTGGTACGCAGGGCCTCGGAATCGCCGCCGACCTCGCCGCGGAAGACCGCCGGCAGGGTGGTGTCGCGGTCGGGGATGCCGGCCACCATCGCGCCGGCCGGGTCGGCGCCGCTCGCATCGATCGCCGGAATGGTCAGGAGCGGCAGGCTGCGCTCCTTGGCGATGTCGGCGAGTGGCTTGGTGTTGGCGCGCTGCTCCTCGATGGTGTCATGCGCAGTATCGATCTCGGCGGTGGCGCGCTCCCGAGCGATGGTCTTTCGGATCTCGGCCTCGACCTCCGACAGGGGCTTCAGGCTCTCGGGCGTGATCGCCGTCACCCGCAGGAGCACGGGCCCGAACCGGCCCTGCACGGGCGTGCTCACGGTGTTGAGGGGAAGGGCGAAGGCCGCCTCCGCCACCGCCTTGTCGAACAGCTCGGCCTTCGTCAGCGTGCCGAGCGACAGGTCCTTGGCGTTGACGCCGCGGGCCAGCGCCACGGCCTCGAACGGCTTCTCGCCGGCTTCGATCTCCTTGCGCGCCGCCTCGGCGGTGGCGGCATCGGGAAACACGATCTGCTGGATGGTGCGGCGCTCGGGCGAGCCATAGGTGCCGCGGCTGGCCTCGTAGCGCTTGGCCACGTCCTCGGCGCTCACCGCGTCGGGCTTGGCCAGGGCCTCCGGGTCGAGCACCAGCATCGTCACCGCACGGGTCTCGGGCGCCCGGTACGACGACTTGTTCTCCTCGTAGAAGGCCTTGAGCTCGTCCTCGCTCGCGGCCGGAATGTCGCCGGCCACCGACGGCGGCAGCATCATGAAGGCCGCCGACCGACGCTCGGTCGTGTAGCGATGCACGGCCTCGCGCATCGCCGCCGGCACGTGCAGGTCGGCCGCCACGGCCTCGGCGAGCTGGAGCCGTGCGATCACGGCGCGCTGCTCGCGCACGAAGGTCGCCTCGTTGATGCCGGCCCGCTGCAGGGTCTGGAAGAACAGGTTGGCGTCGAACGCGCCGTTGGTGCCCTTGAAGGCGGCCTCCTCGCGGATCGCCCGGAGGACCGCGGCATCCGGCACCACCAGCCCCAGCGCTTGCGCCTGCTGGTCGAGGGAGGCCTCGCTGACGAGCTGCGCCAGCACCTGCCGGTCGATCCCGAGAGCGCGCGCCTGATCCGGGGTGAAGCTGCGCTTCATCTGGGTCTGGTAGCGCTGCAGCTGGTTCTGGTAGGCGTTGCGCACCGCCTCCGCCGAGATCGCCGTCCGGCCCACCGTCGCCACGCTGGTGGACGAGCCGCCACGGAAGAAATCCTCCACCCCGAACACGGCGACGCCGGCGATCAGGAAGGTGAAGATCACGCCGAGCACGATCTTGCCGAGCCAGTGGCTGCTGGCCGTGCGGATATTCTGCAGCATCGAACGCTCGGTTGCCCGTCAGTGTGGGTGGTCGGCCGGCGAGGCGCAGTCGCCTCCACCATTCGCCGGTCTCTATCAAGCCGGTTGCGATAGACCATCCGCCCGCCATCCGCAAAACCTAAGGGGATTCCGCTCTCGCTTGGTTTGCGCCCTTCCGGCGGCTCTGTTACGGCCCCGGCCCGAGGCCTGAGAGTCGGACGTTCGCGTAAACCGGGGCATGAGGGACACGATGACGGGTCGAGCGCGGCGTCCGCTGGTTGCCGGCAATTGGAAGATGAACGGCCTGCGCACCGCGGTGGCCATCGTCGAGGCGGTGCGCAACGGCCTCACCGCACCGATGAGGGAGGCGGTCGACGTCCTGATCTGCCCGCCTTCGACCCTGATCTCGTCCTGCGTCGCGGCGGTCTACGATTCACCCATCTCCATCGGCGGCCAGAACCTCCACGCCAAGGCGAGCGGCGCGTTCACCGGCAGCATCTCGGCCGAGATGCTGGCCGATCTCGGCGCCCGCTACGTCATCGTCGGCCATTCCGAGCGCCGGGCCTACCATCACGAGACCGATGACGGCGTCCACGCCAAGGCGCTCGGCGCCCGTCGCGCCGGCCTTTGCGGCATCATCTGCGTCGGCGAGACCCGGGAGGAGCGCGAGGAGGGCCGGGCACTGGACATCGTGCGCGCCCAGCTCGCCATCGGCGTGCCCAAGGGCGCCACCGCCCGCGACACCGTGATCGCCTACGAGCCGGTCTGGGCGATCGGCACCGGCCTGACGCCGACGCCAGCCGACATCGCCGAGGTCCACGCGTCCCTGCGCGAGATGCTCGGCCAGCTCATCGGCCCGGAGGCGCAGAAGGTCCGCATCCTCTACGGTGGCTCGGTGAAGCCCGGGAACGCCCGCGAGCTCATGGCGGTGGAGAACGTCGACGGTGCGCTGGTCGGCGGCGCCAGCCTCGTGGCGGAGGACTTCCTTGCCATCGTGGCGGCCTGCAGCTGAGCGAGCACCGAGGCCCTCGAAGCAAAGGTCTTGCGGGATTTGGCGCGCCTGCCGATCTCGTGTAGGGAGCGCGTTCTCTCGCAGACCTTCCGCTCCGACGCGGCGGCCCCATGCCGTTCGGATGCCTGGAATCCCGGACCTTCGTAAAGCGACATGCAGACCGTCCTGATCTCGATCCACCTCATCGTCGTCCTCGGCCTGATCGTCGTGGTGCTGCTGCAGCGTTCCGAGGGCGGCCTCGGGCTGGGCGGCGGGGGGAGCGGCGGAGTCTCCGGCTTCATGACCGGTCGCGGGCAGGCCAATGCGCTCACCCGCGCGACCGCGATCCTGGCCGCCATTTTCTTTGCCACCAGCATGACCCTGGCGGTGATATCGCACCGGGCCGCGGCACCCCGCTCGATCATCGAGGGGGCCGGCACGGCCAATCAGCCGGCGGCGCAGCCCAACGCCGACAACCTCCTCGACACGCTGCGCCAGGGGCAGGGCGCCCCGCCGGTGCCGGTACCCGCCGCGCCGGCCCAGCCGACGGCTCCGGTGCCGTCCCCGACCCAGCCGTCGACGCCCGACGCTCCGCAATCGCGCTGACGACGCGGCGCGC
>NZ_CAXUJR010000139.1:0-6253 GCF_964251405.1 uncultured Methylobacterium sp. | reverse complement strand
AATCCCGCTCCTACTCGGGCCGGCATCACTGGCCGATCGACGGGCAGCCGCTATCCTCGGCTTTCCCGAAGGCTTCGGAGCCCGGGATGGTGGCGAGCAGCTTGTAGTAGTCGTAAGGCCCCTTGCTCTCGGCCGGCTTCTTCACCTCGAACAGGTACATGTCGTGGACCATGCGGCCGTTGGCCTGCACGCGGCCGTCCTTGGCGAAGATATCCTGGACCGGCAGCTCGCGCATCTTCTTGGCGACGGCATCCGCGTCGTCGGTGCCAGCGGCCTGGACCGCCTTCAGGTAATGGGTCACGGCCGAGTAGGTGCCGGTATGGATCATGTTCGGCATGCGCTTGGTGCGCTCCTGGAAGCGCTTGCCGAAGGCCCGGGTCTCGTCGTTGAGGTCCCAGTACCAGCCCTCGGTCAGGGTCAGGCCCTGCGCCGCCTTGAGCCCGAGGCCGTGGACCTCCGCGAGGGTGAAGAGCAGGCCGGCCAGCCGCTGCCCGCCCTGGACGAGGCCGAATTCAGAGGCCTGCTTGATGGAGTTCGCGGTGTCGAGGCCGGCATTTGCAAGTCCGACGACCTTGGCGCCCGAGGCCTGGGCCTGGAGCAGGAACGACGAGAAGTCGTTGGCGCTCAAGGGGTGGCGGACCGAACCCTTGATCTCGCCGCCCTTCGACTTGACGTATTTGGACGTCTCGCTCTCGAGGGAATAGCCGAAGGCGTAGTCGGCCGTCAGGAAGAACCAGGAATTGCCGCCCTGGCTGACGAGGGCTCCGCCGGTGCCGACTGCCAGTGCCCGCGTGTCGTAGACCCAGTGGAAGCCGTATGGGCTGCATTGCTTGCCCGTGAGCTCGGTGGTGGCCGCACCCGTCACGATGTCGATCCGGCGTTTCTCCTTCGAGATGCCCTGCACGGCCAGCGCCACCGATGAGGTGGTCAGCTCCATGATCGCGTCGACCTTGTCGACGTCGTACCATTGCCGGGCGATCGAGGACGCGATGTCGGGCTTGTTCTGATGATCGGCGGTGATCACCTCGATCGGGACACCGTTCACCTTGCCGCCGAAATCCTCCACCGCCATGCGGGCGGCCTCATAGGAGGAGCGCCCGCCGAACTCGGCGTAGACCCCGGACTGGTCGTTGAGGATGCCGATCTTGACGGTTCCGTCGGAGACCGTCTGCGCCGCACCCCGGTTCGGCGTCAGGGCAGTGGCGGCGACCAAGCCTGCCACGCAGGCGAGCCCGAGATTGAACTGTCCCATCACTATTCCTCCGGTCGGGGCGTTGGCTCGTCGGCCGGCCCTCTGATGCTTGGTGCTGCCCGTTTCGGGTCCGCGATCTTTTTGGGCCGCTCGCCAAGAGGCGCGCCTTTCGTCGGCCAGGACGATCGTCATGCAGAACGCCGATCGCACGAAAGCCTAGACCATTTTCGCGTCGGGTGGCTCGGCCAACGCAAGGAAAATAGGGGCCTTCCCCGAAAAAAGCCGGTTCCATTCAGAGGGAACCGGCTTGAGTGCGCTCAGGTCATCGTCGGCATGGTGAACTCTGCCCCCAACCCCGCACCGTCCGGCCAGCGCACCGTGGTGGCTTTCAGGCGCGTGTAGAAGCGAACGCCCTCGTGGCCGTGCATGTGATGGTCGCCGAACAGCGAGCGCTTCCAGCCGCCGAAGGAGTGAAATGCCATCGGCACCGGAATCGGCACGTTGATGCCGACCATGCCGGCCTTCACGCGCGTCATGAAGGTGCGGGCGATGCCGCCGTCGCGGGTGAAGATCGCGGTGCCGTTTCCGAACTCGTGCGCGTTCACGAGGTCGAGCGCCTCGCCGAAGGTGGCCGAGCGGACGATCGACAGGACCGGCCCGAAGATCTCCTCGCGGTAGATGCGCATGTCGGGGCGCACCCCGTCGAACAGCGATCCGCCGATATAGAACCCCTGCTCGTAGCCCTGCAGCGACAGGCCGCGCCCGTCGACCAGAAGTTCGGCGCCCTCTTCGACACCCGTGTCGATGTAGGACGAGACCTTGTTCAGATGGGCGCGGCTGACGAGCGGCCCCATCTCGGCCTCAGCATCGGTCCCGGGGCCGACCTTCAGGGCGCGCACGCGGGGCACCAGCCGCTCGATCAGGGCGTCGGCGGTCTCGCGGCCCACGGGGACCGCCACCGAGATCGCCATGCAGCGCTCGCCGGCCGAGCCGTAGGCCGCGCCCATCAGCGCATCGACCGCGCCGTCGAGGTCGGCGTCCGGCATGATCACCATGTGGTTCTTGGCGCCGCCGAGCGCCTGGACGCGCTTACCGGCGGACGTGCCGCTCTTGTAGATGTGCTCGGCCACCGGGGTGGAGCCGACGAACGAGATCGCCTGAACTTCGGGGTGTTCGAGCAGCACGTCCACGGCCACCTTGTCGCCGTGGACGACGTTGAACACGCCGTCGGGAAGCCCCGCTTCCTTGAGGAGCAGCGCCAGCTCCACGGCGAGAGATGGGTCCTTCTCCGAGGGCTTCATCACGAAGGTGTTGCCGCAGGCGATGGCGACGGGGAACATCCACATCGGCACCATGGCGGGGAAGTTGAACGGCGAGATGCCGGCGACGACGCCGAGGGGCTCGCGCACGCTGATCACGTCGACGCCGCGGCCGACCTGCTCGGAAATCTCACCCTTCAGGACCTGCGGGATGCCACAGGCGAACTCCACCACTTCGAGGCCGCGGATGACCTCGCCGCGGGCATCGGAGAGCACCTTGCCGTGCTCGGAGGTGATGATGGCGGCGAGACGATCGGTATTCCGGTCGACGAGGTCGCGGAAGCGGAACAGCACCCGGGCGCGGATATGGGGCGGCGTCGCGGACCATGCCGGGAAGGCCTTGGCCGCCGCCTCGATCGCCGCTTTGGTCTCGGCCTGCGTGGCGAAGGGGACGTGGGCGGTCAGCGCCCCGGTGGCCGGGTCGTAGACCTCGCCCCGCGTCTCGCCGCGTCCCTCGACGCTCTGGCCGCCGACGAAATGCGGGATGATCCGGGTCGGCGATTGCTGGTGTGCGGGCATGGCCATGATCGGTCGTCCTTCGAGTGAGAGCGTTCAGGCCTCCCAGGCCTGTTCGTAGAGGGCCGCGATCTCGGAAGCCGACGGAACGCGCGGGTTGTTCGCCGGCGAGCCGGAGGCCAGGGCCTGCTCGGCCATGACCGGGATCAGCGCGCGCCATCGGCCGGCGTCGAGGCCGTAGGCGCGCGGGCTCGGGACCTCGAGATCGCGGTTGAGGTCGCGCAGTTCCGCCACCAGTAGCTCGACGGCTTGCGCCTCGCCGGTGGCCTCGGTGGCCAGGCCCATCGCACGGGCGCAATCGGCGTAGCGCGCCGGGGCGGCGGAGGCCGAGAAGGCGGTGACGACTGGCAGCAGCATCGCGTTCGAAAGGCCGTGGGCGACGTGGAAATGCGCGCCGATCGGCCGGCTCATGCCGTGCACCAGCGCGACGCTCGCGTTCGAGAAGGCCATGCCGGCCTGGAGCGCGCCGAGCATCATCGCCTCGCGGGCGGCGTGGTTGTCCGGCTCGCGGAAAGCGGTGCGCAGATTCGGGGCGATCGCCTTCATCGCCAGAAGCGCGATCCCGTCGGAGAACGGATTGGCGCGGCGGGACACGTAGGCCTCGATGGCATGGGTCAGCGCGTCGATCCCGGTGTCGGCGGTGAGCCTAGCGGGCTTCGACAAGGTCAGCTCGTAATCGACGATCGCGGCGACCGGCAGATAGGCCTGGCCGATGCAGAGCATCTTCTCGTCGGTGGCCTCGTCCGTGACGATGGTGAAACGGGTCGCCTCCGAGCCGGTGCCCGCAGTGGTCGGGATCGCGATGATGGGCAGGCCGGGCCGATCCTCGACATGGGGCGCCTTGAGCGCGCGCATCCGGCCGCCGCCCCGCGCGGCGAGCACCGCCACCGCCTTGGCGGTGTCGATGGGGCTGCCGCCCCCGAAGCCGATGACACAGTCGTGATGGTCGCCGCTCATCGCCGCGAGGGCGAGCGCGACGGAGGCCTCGGTGGGGTCGGGGATGGCGTCGGCGAAGATCGTGGCCGACATGCCAGCGCGGGAGAGGGCCGCCGTGAGGCTCGCGGCGGCAGGCTGCGAGGCGAGGAACCGGTCGGTGACGACGAAGGGGCGAGATACTCCGAGATCGCGCAAAACATTGCCGATATCACCGAGAGCGCCCGCGCCGATCCGCAGCACTCGCGGCAGCGCGATGGCTGCACCTGCCATGGCTTCATCTCCCTGGAACGTGCGACGCCTCTCGCTCCGGCTAAGGACGGGACGTCTTGTGGCAGGAACGTTAGCATTGACACTCGCGCACAGACACGGGAACTCTCGCCCAGTTTCTGTGCGGAAATGCCGGGGCCCATGCCCAAATCCTTCGATTGGGACGACCTCCGGTTCTTCCTCGCTGTCGCCCGCTCCGGCACGATCTCTGGGGCAGGACAGCGCCTCGCGACTGACCACGCCACGGTGAGCCGCCGCATCACCGGCCTTGAGACGGCGCTCGGCGCCAAGCTGTTCGAGCGCAACCCTCGCGGCTACAACCTGACCCAACCGGGCGAGCGGATGCTGGCCTCGGCGCAGGCGATCGAGGCCGAGGCCTTGAGGGCCGAGCGTGATGTCGCCGACGCGGATCTGGCGGTCGCCGGGACGGTCCGGATCAGTACGCTCGAGGGCTTCGGTAACTTCTTCCTCGCCGGTCGGCTGCCGCGCTTCGCGCAAGACAACCCGAACCTCGCCGTGGAGCTGATCGCGATCCAGCAGATCGTCGCCCTGTCGCGGCGCGAGTCCGATATCGCCGTGACGCTGGACCCGCCCCAAAGCGGGCGATTCGTCCGGGAACTGCTCACCGAGTACGTGCTGTTCGTCTACGGCGCGTCCGGTTACCTCGCCGGCCATCCACCCATCGACACCCGCGCCGACCTTACCGGACACACCTTCGTCGGTTACATCGACGACCTCGTCTTCATGCGCGGCCTCGATTACCTCGACGAAGTCGGCGGGCGCGGGATCCGGGCGCGCGTCCAAAGCTCGAGCCTCCACGCCCAGATGGAGGCGACGCTGTCCGGCTACGGTCTCTGCGTGCTTCCGGCCTTCATGGCGGCCCGGCATCCGGAACTCGTACGCGTGCTGCCGGGGGAAATCTGCCTGCGGCGCAGCTACTCCCTGGTGACCCATGCCGACGTGGCCGAGACGGCGCGGGTACGGGCTGCCCGGCGCTTTATCCGGGACGAGGTCGATGCCGCAAGCGACCTGTTCCTGGGCCGATCGGCGCCGGCGACCTGATCCGCCATTTCCGCATCTCGCCCATTGCGACAGGGACGATCATGAAACCCACCACAATCGCCTTCCTCGGGCTCGGCAACATGGGCGGGCCGATGGCCGGCAACCTCGTGCGATCGGGCTACGCGGTCACGGGCTTCGATCCCTCCGACGAGGCCCGTGCCGCGGCGAGCGAGGCAGGAATCCGGATCGCGTCCGCGGCCGAGGCCGCCACGCAGGCGGAGGTCGTGGTGACGATGCTCCCGAGCGGAAGCCATCTCCTCGCCGCCCTCACGGACATGCTGCCCGCCCTGCGGTCCGGTACGCTCCTGATCGATTGCTCGACGATCGACGTGGACAGCGCGCGGGCCGCGCACGCGCTTGCCGGCGAGCGGGGCCATCTCAGCCTCGACGCCCCGGTCTCCGGCGGCGTCGGCGGCGCCCGGGCCGCGACCCTGACCTTCATGGCCGGCGGATCGCAGGAGGCGCTCGACCGAGGGCGGTCCGTGCTCGAGGCGATGGGCCGTCGGATCGTCCATTGCGGTGGTGCAGGCGCAGGGCAAGCCGCCAAGATCTGCAACAACATGCTGCTCGGCATCTCGATGATCGGCGTCGCCGAGGCGTTCGTGCTGGCCGAGGGCCTAGGGCTCTCGCACCAGGCACTGTTCGACGTGGCGTCGACCTCCTCGGGCCAATGCTGGTCTCTCACCGCCTATTGCCCGGTGCCCGGACCCGTTCCGACTTCGCCCGCGAACGACGGCTACAAGCCGGGCTTCGCGGCGGCCCTCATGCTCAAGGACTTGCGCCTTGCCGCCGAGGCGGCGACGGCGACCGGTTCGCGGACGCCGTTGGGCGCCGCGGCAGCGGAGCTTTACGCGGCTTTCGTCGCGGCGGGTGAGGGCGGGACGGATTTCTCAGGCATCGTCCGTCACCTGCGGGACGATGGCTCTGCGGGATGAGAGGTGGCTCCGCCGGTCGGCGCACG
>NZ_CAXUJR010000138.1:0-6341 GCF_964251405.1 uncultured Methylobacterium sp. | reverse complement strand
AACCCATGAAGGGCGGCGAGGCCTGGTGGCCGCAGGAACTCGGCCGGCCCTCCACCAGCGGCGGCCAGAACGACCTGCGCTACGCTTTCTTTCCGGACAAACACCGCCTCGTGATCGAGGACGGCGGCAAGCGCACGACCTATGACAGCGCCGACCACGAGATCAGCGGCGTCTCCCAGTCGAACAACGGCGTGCCCACCTTCACGAGCCAGAAGGGCGACGTCGCCCTGGATCAGTTGAAGACGGTCGACTAAAGCGGCGCGACCCGGCCCCGACAGCGAGCGGAGGGGCTCCTCCTCGACCGACGAGTTCCTCAGCCCATGTGCGGCATCGCCGGCCTCGTCGATTCCCGCCTGGCACCGGACCGGCTCAAGTCCTTCGCCGGCCTCATGGCCGATGCCCTCGCCCATCGCGGGCCGGATGCGCGAGGGGTCTGGTGCGAGGAGGGTGTCGCGCTCGGCCATCGCCGCCTCGCCGTCGTCGATCTGAGCTCCGCCGGCGCCCAGCCGATGCTGTCGCGAGACGGTCGCTGGGCGCTGACCTACAACGGCGAACTCTACGATGCGGCCGAGCAGCGCTCGGGTCTCCGTGCCGCTGGCCACATCTTCGTGGGAACGTCCGATACCGAGATCCTCGTCGAACTGATCACCCGCGACGGTGTCGAAGCGGCGCTGGGCCGGGTCGAGGGAATCTTCGCGTTCGCGGCCTATGACCGTCACGAACGCCGCCTGTGGCTCGCCCGCGACCGCATGGGCGTGAAGCCGCTGTTCTATTCCGTCCACGAGGGCCGCCTGCTGTTCGGCTCGACGCTGTCCGCGCTCGCCGCCTGTCCGGGGTTCACGCCGGAGATCGATCCGGCCGCCGTGTCGAGCCTGCTGCGCCACGGCTACGTCCCGGCCCCGGCATCGATCTGGCGTGGTGTCCGCAAGCTCGAACCCGGCATGCTCCTGTCGTGGCGACCTGGAGAAATGCCGCGCCTCTCTTCCTATTGGTGCCTCGACAATGTCGCCGCCGCCGGCCGGACCGAGCCCTTCCGCGGCTCGGAGGCCGAGGCGGTCGAACGGCTCGAAACGCTGCTGGCCGCCTCCGTCCGCCGCCAGATGATGAGCGACGTGCCGCTCGGCGCCTTCCTGTCGGGCGGCATCGATTCGTCGATCGTCGTGGCGCTGATGACTGCCGGGGGAATGGCGACCAGAACCTTCACGGCGGGATTCACGGATGATCCCCGCTTCGACGAGAGCGGCCCCGCCGAACGGGTCGCCCGGCATCTCGGCACCGACCACACCACGATCCCGGTTCGCGAGGCCGACGCCCTCGCCCTGGTGGCGCACCTGCCGGAGATCTACGACGAGCCCCTTGCCGACCCCTCCGGCCTGCCGACCCATCTCCTCTGTGCGGCGACGCGGCGGGCGGGGATCACGGTCGCGCTCTCGGGGGACGGCGGCGACGAGCTGTTCGGCGGCTATGACCGCTACGCCTTAGCCCTGCGCTTCGCCGAACGGGTCGAGCCGATCCCTCGTGCCCTTCGCGGTCTCGCCGCCGCAGCGATCCTGCGCCTTCCCGATGGTCCCACAGCGCTTCTCGTGCGCGTCATTCCGGAGCCCTGGGGCGGCCCGGAGGCCGCCGACCGCCTGAGGAAGGCCGCGGCGCAACTGTCCGGGGACGGATTCGCGCTCTATCGCCGCCTGCTCACCCTCAACCCCGCCGCGCAGGCGCTGGCTCGCGGCGTGCCGGGTTATCCGAGCCCCCTCGACGATGCGAGCGAGGAACCGCTCCTCGACCGGATGCGTCGCCTCGACATGTCGGGCTACCTGCCCGACGACGTGCTCGCCAAGGTCGACCGGGCCAGCATGGCGGTGGGATTGGAGGCACGCGTGCCGCTCCTCGACCGCGACGTGGTCGCCTTCGCCTGGACCCTGCCGCCGCACCTCCTGAGGCGCGACGGGCAGGGCAAGTGGCTGCTGCGGCAGGTCCTCGCCCGGCACGTACCACCCGCCCTGTTCGAGCGGCGCAAGCAGGGTTTCGCCCCGCCGCTGGCCGCATGGTTGCGTGGTCCCTTGCGGGCCTATGCCGTCGATCTGTTGCGGGCGCCCGGCGTCGGCGGCGGGTTCATCGACGGGACGATGGTCGGCACCATGCTCGACGAGCATCTCTCGGGGCGCCGCAACCACGCGGTCGGGCTGTGGCCGCTTCTCACCTTCGAGGCCTGGCGTCTGGCGCAAGCCGCCCGCCCGCGCCACTGTGCCGCCGAGGCGCGACAGGGAGCATCCGCTTGAGCGACACCGCCACAATCACGACCGCGGACGGCACTGCGGCGGTCCTCGCTCTCCACGGCGCCGAGCCGGTCTCCTGGACGGTCTCCGGCCGTGAATACCTCTGGAGCGCCGATCCGGCTCACTGGAACCGCCACGCGCCGTGGCTCTTCCCGGTCGTCGGAGCGTCCGCCGGCGGACGTGTCCGGGTCGCCGGCGAGACCTATCCGATGGCCCAGCACGGATTCGCCCGCGACCTGCCGTTCAGGGTCACGGCGCAGGCGCCCGACGCCGTCACCCTGCGGCTGACCGACGATTCAGAGACCCGTGCGCGCTATCCCTTCGCCTTCACCCTCGATGTCACCGCCCGGGTCACGCCGGGGTGCCTCGCCTTCGCGATCGCGGTGGAGAACAGCGGCGACACCGCCCTGCCCTACGCGCTCGGCTTCCACCCGGCGTTTCCATGGCCTTTCGCGGGAGGCGAGCGCAGAGCCGGCGGCGGCTACGAGGTCGCCTTCGAGCATGCGGAACGTCCCGTCGCGCCGCAGGTCGGCGAGGGCGGGCTGCTGCTGCGGGACGAGCAGCCCCTGCCCCTCGCTGGCGCCACCCTGCCTCTCGATCCGTCGATTTTCACCGAAGCCCTGGTCTTCCTGAATGCCAGGAGCCGGTGGATGCGCTTTGCCGGTCCCGACGGCAGCGCGATCCGTCTCGATGCGATGGACTTCCCGCATCTCGCGATCTGGACGAAGCCGACCGCCCCCTTCCTGTCCCTCGAATGCTGGACCGGCCATGCCGACTGGGCCGACTTCGCCGGCGACCTTGCGACGCGCGATTCGCAGCGCCTCCTGGCCCCCGGCGCCAAAGCGCATCACGGGGTGACGCTGACCGTCGAGGAGCCGCAGCCGTGACCGCCTTTTCTACGGACGCCTGGACCCGCAATGCGGTGGCCTACGAGGCCATCCGCTCCATGCCGTTCAACGCCGAGCTCGCCGCCGGGACCCTGAGCCCGGCGCGGTTCCGCCACTACATCGTCCAGGACGCGCATTACCTCATCGGCTTCGGCCGCGCCCTGGCGCTGGCCGCCGCCAAAGCTCCGGACCCAGACCGGATCGTGCAGTTCGCCCGCGCCGCGGAGACCGCCATCGTGGTCGAGCGTTCGCTCCATGGCGGCTTCTTCCGCGATTACGGCATCGACCCCGAGACCTTCGCGGCCACGCCGCTCTCACCGGCCTGCGACCACTACGTCTCGTGGCTCCTCGCCACCGCCTATGCCGAATCCTACGAGGTCGTGCTCGCGGCATTGCTGCCCTGCTTCTGGATCTATGCCGAGGTCGGCACCGACATTTTCTCGCGGGCGGCGCCCGGCAATCCCTTCCGGGACTGGATCGATACGTATGCGGGTGAGGAGTTCGGCATTGCGGTGGCCGAGATGATCGCCGCCACCGACGAGGCCGCGCGCGATGCGTCGCCGGTATCGCGCGAGCGGATGCACCGGGCCTTCGCCCATGCGACCCGTCTCGAATGGATGTTCTGGAACGGGGCCTATCGCGAGTCCGCTTGGCCGTTGTGACGAGGAGGCCCCGCGGCAGAGGAACGGCATGACGGTGAAGCGCCGCGACTTCACCGCTGCCGCCCTCATGGCCCTCGCGGGTGCCGGTCCGGCACGAGCCCTCGCGGACACGGGCGGAGACAAGCCCGTCCGCATCGCGATGCTGCTCTATCCTGGCATGACCGCCCTCGACGTCGTCGGCCCGCAGGCGCTGCTTGCGGGCCTTGCAGGCGATAGCCTCCACCTCGTTGCGAAGGGGGCAGGCGCGGTTCTGAGCGATACCGGCCTGAGCCTCGTCGCGACGGCGACCTTCGACACCTGCCCGCGCGATCTCGATGTGCTGTTCGTGCCCGGCGGCGATGGGACGCCCGATCAGATGCGCGACGAGGCCACCCTCGCCTTTCTGCGCGACCGCGCATCCCGGGCCGCCTGGGTGACCAGCGTCTGCACGGGTTCGTTGATCCTCGGGGCGGCCGGGCTGCTCACAGGATACCGCGCCACCTCGCATTGGTGCGTGCGCGATGCCGTGCTGCCCCTGCTCGGCGCGATCCCGGTGGACGAGCGCGTCGTGTTCGACCGCGACCGGATCACGGCGGCCGGGGTCTCGGCCGGGCTCGACTTCGCTCTGGCGCTCGCCGCGCGCCTGCGTGATGCCGATTATGCCAGGACGAGCCAACTCGTGGCGGAATACGCGCCCCAGCCGCCTTTCTCCGCCGGAACGCCCATCGGTGCGGGACCGGTCGTCACGGAACGCGCCGAGGCGATCCTGAAGGGGCTCGTCGCGGGATCGCGCGCCGCGGCCTCCGGTATCGCGGGACGCTGATCCGGCCGACGGCCGTGTTTTTGCTTGAGCCATGTTTTTGCAGGATGGGTGACCTTGCAACGCGCGGCTGTAGC
Organism: uncultured Methylobacterium sp.; assembly: GCF_964251405.1. Taxonomy (GTDB): domain Bacteria; phylum Pseudomonadota; class Alphaproteobacteria; order Rhizobiales; family Beijerinckiaceae; genus Methylobacterium. The sequence continues at coordinate 1,643 of NZ_CAXUJR010000138.1, read as the reverse complement.
GGCAGTTGTATGACGACGCGGTCCTAGTGCCGCAAACATGCGAAGGACACGGGTATGGCGGCAGGCCTCGCGGGTGATCTCATGCGCATCAAGTCCCTGGAGCGCTTGAACTCGGACGCGGAGGCTGGCGAGCACACGCTCGAACGCACGCTCGGCCCATGGAGCCTCGTGGCGCTCGGCATCGGCGCGGTCATCGGCGCCGGCCTGTTCTCGCTCACCGGCATCGCGGCGGCCGAGCATGCCGGCCCGGCGGTGGTGATCTCGTTCGCCATCGCCTCCATCGCCTGCGTCTTCGCGGGCATGTGCTACAGCGAACTCGCCGGCATGATCCCGGTTGCAGGCTCGGCCTATACCTACGCCTACGCGACGATGGGCGAGTTCGTGGCCTGGATCATCGGCTGGGACCTCGTGCTCGAATACGCGGTCGGGGCCGCCACGGTCTCGGTGAGCTGGTCGAGCTACGTCACCCGCTTCCTGCGCGACAGCCTCGGGATCAACCTGCCCCCGAGCCTCATCCACTCGCCGTTCGAGATCTACACCCTCGCCGACGGGACGATGGCGCACGGCCTCGTCAACCTGCCGGCGATCCTCATCATCGTGGCGGCCTCGGCGCTGCTGATGATCGGCATCCGCGAATCGGCGCGGGTCAACGCGGTGGTGGTCATGATCAAGCTCGCCGTGGTGGCGGTCGTGGTCGGGGTCGGCCTGTTCTACATCAAGGCGCAGAACTACGTGCCCTTCATCCCCGAGAACACCGGCACCTTCGGCGAGTACGGCTGGAGCGGGATCATGCGCGGGGCCGGCGTGGTGTTCTTCGCCTATGTCGGGTTCGACGCGGTCTCCACTGCCGCGCAGGAGGCCAAGAACCCCCAGCGCAACATGATGATCGGCATCCTCGGCTCATTGGCGATCTGCACGGTGATCTACATCGCCTTCGCGGGCGTCCTCACCGGCCTCGTGCCCTACGCGTCGATGAAGGGCGACGCCGCCCCGGTGAACACCGCCATCGGCATGACGCCTTTCCCTTGGCTCACGAGCCTCGTGACGCTGGGCGTCATCGCCGGATTCTCGACCGTGATCCTGGTCCTGCTGCTCGGCCAGAGCCGGGTGTTCTATTCCATGAGCAAGGACCGGCTGCTGCCGGGCTTCTTCTCCAAGATCCACCCGACCTGGAAGACGCCCTACCGCTCGAACCTGTTCTTCATGGTGTTCACGAGCGCGCTCGGCGGCTTCCTGCCGATCAGCCAACTCGGCCACATGACGAGCATCGGCACGCTGCTGGCCTTCATCTTGGTCTGCGCCGGCGTCATCATTCTGCGCCGGACCCAGCCGCAAGCCCGGCGCGATTACCGCACGCCGCTGGTGCCGCTGGTGCCGATCCTCGGCATCGTGAGCTGCTTTGCGATGATGGTGTCGCTCGACGGGGAGACGTGGCTGCGCCTGATGGTCTGGCTTGCCATCGGCCTCGTCATCTATTTTGCCTGGAGCCGCCGGAACAGTCGGGTCGGGCGGGAGGAGACGTGAGGACGGATGGACGGAGTGGCACAGCGGACCACTCGGTAAGACCCTGAGGTCAGACGCGTTATCTGACCAGCGACATGGTCAGGAGCGTGACATGCAGGCGATCCGTCTCGCGGATGCCA
>NZ_CAXUJR010000137.1:0-6515 GCF_964251405.1 uncultured Methylobacterium sp. | reverse complement strand
CGCGCCCGTCGCTCGACGCGATGGGCGCGGACATGACGGGTTGCGGTTGGTGGAAAGGGTGGCACAGTCGAAGTCTATGGCGGCTACTTAGGGGGTACACGAAGGCTGCCGACCGAGGGGGCCTTGCGCCGCTTAGCGCTCCGCATCGGGCCGGCAAGCCTAAGACGCTCGACATCACAGGTACCCACGCTGGCCAAGGATTCGGACGGGTGTGCCCGCGTCAGATCTCGACTTGACTACCAAGCTCGACCACCAGCTCAGCAGGCAACTTGAAGAAGGTCATCGGCGTTTCGGCATTGCGGACCAATAGGGCGAATAGTCCCTCGCGCCAGATAGCCATGCCCGGCCGGCGGGACGGGATCAGCGTCTGCCGGCTCAGGAAGTAGGCCGTGGTGACCGCGTTGTGGCCGGGGTCCCGCGCGAGGACGTCCGCGATGTCGCGCGGGATATCCGGGCTCTCGGCAAAACCGTAACGAAGCACCACCCGGCTGACGCCGTTGCTGAGTTCCTCCTCCGTCCGGCGTTCGCCTGTGCCTACGGTCGGCGTCAGGGAGGTCTCGACCGTCACGATGATAACGCGCTCGTGCAGGACGAGATTGTATTTCAGGTTGTGAAGGAGCGCCGGGGGCACCCCTTCGCGGCTGCTGCTGAGGTAGATCGCCGTGGCAGGGACCCGGTGGGCCTTGGAGACCGACCGCAGGAAGACGTCCATCGGTGCGGCGTCGGCCGTGAGGCGCGCGGTCAGGAGCGAGCGGCCACGGCGCCACGTGGCGAACAGGAGCACGAGGGTGGCGCCAATCGTGACCGGTAGCCAGCCGCCGTCGAGGAACTTGGTGGCGGAGGCCGCGAACAGGCCGAGGTCGAGCGCCAGGAGCAACCCGTAGACGGGCGCCGCCCAAAGCGGGTTCCAGCGCCAGATCCGGAACACGACGAAGCCGATCATCAGGGTCGTCAGCACCATCGTCGCCATGACGGCCAGGCCGAACGCGGCGGCCAACGCGCTCGACGAGCGGAAGCCGAGCACCAGCGTGATGACGGCGATGGCGAGCAGCACGTTCACGCCGGGCGCGTAGATCTGGCCGCGCGTGGTGGTCGAGGTGTGACGGATGCTTACCCGCGGCAGGTAACCAAGCTGCACCGCCTGCTGCGTGACCGAGAACGCCCCGCTGATGATCGACTGGCTCGCGATGACGGTCGCGGCCGTGGCCAGCAGCACGAGGGGGACGAGCAGGGCGTCGGGCGCCATCAGGTAGAAGGGCGAGCGGATCGCCTCCGGGCTGCGCAGCACCAGCGCTGACTGGCCGGCATAGCAGAGCACGAGCGCGGGCAGCGCGATCCAGAGCCAGGCGCGCGCAATCGGCCGGCGGCCGAAGTGTCCCATGTCCGCGTACAGCGCCTCGGCGCCGGTGACGGCGAGCACGACGGTGCCCAGCGTGAAGTACGCCTGCAGCGGGTTGGCCCAGAGGAAGCCGAGGGCATAGGCCGGATTGAGCGCAGTGAGGACGATGGGATTGCCGGCCACCTGCACGGCGCCCAGGACGGCGATGGTCCCGAACCAGGCCAGCATGACCGGGCCGAAGACCCGGCCGACCACGCCCGTGCCGAAGCGCTGGACCGCAAACAGCCCCACGACGATGACGAGGGTCAACGGGATGACGGCGGCGGTGAAGCGGTCCCCGAGCAGGCTCAGGCCCTCGACGGCCGAGAGGATGGAGATCGCCGGCGTGATGACGGCATCGCCGTAGAACAGCGCGGTCGCGATAAGGGCCGCCGCGGCAATCGCGGGCAACCACGGCGAGCGCGGCGCCACGCGGGTAATAAGGGCGAGCAGGGCGAAGCCGCCGCCTTCCCCGCGATTGTCGGCCCGCATGGTCACGAGGACGTACTTGACGGTGACCACGAGGATCAGGGCCCAGACCAGCATCGAGAGCACGCCGAGGACGTGGAATGTGTCGAGGGCGAGGGCGTGATGGCCGATGAAGCTCTCGCGGAAGGCGTAGAGCGGGCTCGTGCCGATGTCGCCGAAGACGACGCCGGTGGCGCCGATCATCAGGGTAGCCGTCGAGGAACGCTCGCGAGAACTCACGGATCTACCCTTGGATGGAGCTCGGCTGGAAGGCTGCATGAGACGTCGTGTCAGCACGGCATCGTCAATCCAAGGCCAGGCTGACATGCCCGATCCCCGCCAGATCAGCCTGGACGCGCTGTCCGGGCTGGACCTGGACCAGGCCGACAATGCTACCCGTCGCGACGAGATCACCCGCGTCCAGGTTCAGACCGCGCTCGGCCAGCGTCAGGGCAAGGCTGGCGACCGCTGCGAGGGGCCCTCCGGGTATCGCGTTGCCGTCGCCGCTGCTCAGGGTACGGCCATCGATTTCAAGGATGAGGGGCGTCCGGAGGAGCACGGACGCGGACCAATCCACGAGGCGGGGCCCGTGGACGTGGGCGACGTCGAGCCCGAAGTCGGCGCTCGCTGTCCAGGGGTTCAACGGCGTCACGTGCGGAACGCGACGACCGAGGATGTGCAGGTCGAGGTGGCAAGCGATGCAGGCCGAGGCCGCGTTCTCGGCGGTCAGAGGTTCCTCGTCCGAGAACGGGAAGGCCCGCCCCATCACGAAGGTGAAGCCCGCCCCGACGCCGAGGACGCCGCGCGGCAGCCGACAGTGTTCACCGTCCTCAAGGATCGTCTCCTGCAACAGCGGCACGACGAGCGGCGCGTCGCACCCGAGCAGCCTGGCGCAGAGGGGCGTCATGGCGCGCACCGCGTAGCCGACCGGCACGGCCCCGAGCTGGCGGATGGCCGAGGCCTGCACGGCCTCAGCCTCTTCCGCACCGGAAATGCGCCGCAGATCGATGTCGGACGTGACGTCACCCGCCGCGCGTGCCAGCGCGAGGGACCGACCGAAGGCCTCGATCTCGTCTGAGGTCAGCGCCATGGACTCACCGCCCCCCAACGGTGCGAAGGGCAAGCCCGAGCAAGAGGAACCACACCGCCTCGTCGAAGTGTCCGAGATAGGGTGTCAGGCCGCGGTCCCGGACGGCCAGCATCCGAAGTGCCGACAAGGCCGCGTTGCCGACGCAGAATCCGGCCAACACCAGGATCGCAGGCAGTCCCACGAGCCAGGCACATGCACCGACCATCGTGATTCCCACGAGCTTCTCGCCGAACCGAACGATGGTGCGGCGGGTCAGGGCCGCTTGACGCCTCGCGATCTCGTCGGCCCGCTCCCGGGCAATATGTTCTCGCGCGGAAGGATCGACGGGCGCCGTCACGGTTGGGGGATCGTTTCGCAGGGGCGCCCTCGTGGCGCTCAAGGCTAGGCCTGACATCGAAAAGGCAAGTTGGACCCGATGCATGTTCTGATTCCGGGACCGTGAAGATAAAATGCCCGCGGCTGCATAAAGAATCGAGATGGGCCCCGCACTAAAAATATAAGTATTTTATAAATGCAGCTTGAGCCTTCGGAGTAGAAGATCAGGCTCTTAGGGTCGCTGATGCGGCCGAGCCTGCGCGAGCAAGCGACACTCCCTGCATGAAATCCTTATGCGTTGGGGCCTCGGTCCATCTCGATCCCCTATGTGGATTCACGGATCTTCGTCGGCCGCTCCAGAGGGGATAAGCTGATCAAGGTTTTATGGACACCATCAATCCGCGGCCGACTTGGACGGAGCCGGCACCGTCGCTCCGCGCCATCACCCCTCCAATGCAAGCCATCGCCTACCCGAAGCGGCAGGATCCGTACCTCCGTCACCTACGCTCTCGTTGCCAATCCTGCGGAACACCCTTCGGGGGCTTTCATTTCGACGGTCAGGGCGTCGTCCAGGCCGACCGGCCGGCCTAGAGGGCTGCCTGTTCCCGAGCGGCCCAGGTCGGAAGCCCCATCGAGTGTGCCGACATCCGCAAGGCCCTGCACTTGGCGACTCGGGTTATGACCTGAGTGGACTGGCCTCGTCGCACGGTCGTGATGGATGGGTCATGGCAACCGGATGTTTCCCAACCCGTCAGATGAGCCGTAATCCTGATGAGATCCTTATAAAATAGGCCGCCCATCCATCTCGCATTCATATGCGGTTCCCTGCCATTCTCCCGTCGCGGCAAGCAGTACTCCCTTGGACACGCAATCCGAGGGTACGAACATCTTCGTTCCTACTAATTCGGCTTGCCGCTTAACTTGGCCGGAGCTGAGCGACCAATGCTCGACATCCTCTTCATCGCAGGCGGTCTCGCCTTCTTCGCCCTCGCGGTCGGCTACGCCGCCCTGTGCGAGCGGCTCTGAGGACCTTTCCCATGACCCTCGACCTCACGCTTGGCGCCCTCGTGACCCTCGGGCTGCTCGCCTACCTCGCCTACGCCCTCGTCCGCCCCGAGCGGTTCTGAAGGAACGACTGCCATGACCATCAACGGTTGGATCCAGATCGCGCTGTTCTGCGCGGTCGTGCTGGCGCTCGTGCGCCCGCTCGGCGGCTACATGACCCGCGTCTTCACGGGCGAGCGCACCTTCCTGTCGCCCGTGCTCGCGCCCATCGAGCGCGGCCTCTATCGCGTCTCCGGCATCAACGCCGCCCAGGAGCAGCATTGGCTCTCCTACACGACCGCGATGCTGGTCTTTCACGTGCTCGGGTTCCTGTTCCTCTACGCGCTGCTGCGCTTCCAGGCCGTGCTGCCGCTCAACCCGGACGGCCAAGTCGCCGTGGGCGCCGACCTCGCCTTCAATACCGCGACGAGCTTCATCACCAATACGAACTGGCAGTCTTACGGCGGTGAGACGACGATGTCGTACCTCACGCAGATGCTGGGCCTGACCCACCAGAACTTCCTGTCCGCTGCCACCGGCATCGCGCTTGCCGTCGCCCTGGTGCGCGGCTTCTCGCGCGCCTCGGCCAAGACCGTGGGCTCGTTCTGGGTCGACCTGACCCGGACCACCCTCTACGTCCTGCTGCCGATCTGCATCGTCTACACGCTGTTCCTGGTCTCCCAGGGGATCCCGCAGACGCTGGGCGGTGCCGTCGAGGTGACCACGCTGGAGGGGGCCAAGCAGACCCTGGCGGTCGGGCCGGTGGCGAGCCAGGTCGCGATCAAGATGCTGGGCACCAATGGCGGCGGCTTCTTCAACGTCAACGCCGCCCATCCCTTCGAGAACCCGACCGCGCTCTCGAACTTCATCCAGATCGTCTCGATCTTCGCCATCGGCGCGGCGATGACGAACGTCTTCGGCCGCATGGTCGGCGACGAGCGCCAGGGATGGGCGATCCTCGCCGCCATGGGCGTCCTGTTCCTCGCCGGGACCGCGATCGTCTACTGGGCCGAGAGCGCAGGCAGCCCGGTCCTCAATGCCTCGGGCCTCGCCGGCGGCAACATGGAGGGCAAGGAGGTCCGCTTCGGCATCGTCGCGTCCGCCCTGTTCGCCGCGGTCACGACGGCGGCGTCCTGCGGCGCCGTCAACGCGATGCACGGCAGCTTCACGGCGCTCGGCGGCATGATCCCGCTCATCAACATGGAGCTCGGCGAGATCATCGTGGGCGGTGTCGGCGCGGGCCTCTACGGCATCCTGATCTTCGTCATCATCACGATCTTCGTCGCCGGCCTCATGGTCGGGCGCACGCCGGAATATCTCGGCAAGAAGATCGAGGCGAAGGAGGTCAAGATGGCGATGCTTGCCATCCTCATCCTGCCGCTGATGATGCTCGGCTTCACCGCGCTGGCCACGGTCGTATCGGCAGGTCTCACCGGTCCGGCCAATGCCGGCCCTCACGGCTTTTCCGAGATCCTCTACGCCTTCACGTCAGCTGCGGCCAACAACGGCTCGGCCTTCGGCGGGCTGACCGCGAACTCGGTCTTTTATAACACCACCCTCGGCATCGGCATGCTGTTCGGGCGCTTCTTCGTGATCGTGCCGGCGCTGGCCATCGCTGGGTCCCTCGCGGGCAAGAAGACCCTGCCAGCCTCGGCCGGCACCTTCCCGACCAACGGCCCCCTCTTCGTCGGCCTGCTCGTCGGCGTGATCCTGATCGTCGGCGGGCTGACCTTCTTCCCGGCGCTGGCGCTGGGACCCATCGTCGAGCATCTCGCCGGTGGCCTCGGCCAGACCTTCGCAGTCGGAGGCTGAGATGCGTCACGCCTTACCGCCTCACCTCGCACAGCGGCGCGCAGCCTTGCGCAGGGGTCTTGGGCCTACCCGGTCCAGGACGCCGACCTGGAGCCGGCCCCCGCAGGACGGGGGCAAGACCCGGGTGTCGGACATCATCCTGGGAATGCTGGCGGTGACCCTGCTGGGTGCCGTCGCCCTGGTGGCCTGCTTCGCCGACGTCGGCCGCACGCTGGCGCCCTGAACCCTCGGCCTGGCGCGTCGCGCGCCGGCTCCTTGACGACCCTCATTCCGGACACCCGCAATGGCCCGCCAAAACTCCACCAGCCTCTTCAGCGCCGCCCTCGTCGGACCCGCCCTCATCGGCGCCGTGACCAAGCTCGACCCCCGCAAGATGATCAAGAACCCGGTCATGTTCGTGGTCGAGGT
>NZ_CAXUJR010000136.1:3651-6718 GCF_964251405.1 uncultured Methylobacterium sp. | reverse complement strand
ATCGGCATGCCGCTGTTCTACAAGCACTGGTCCTTCGGCAAGCACTTCGCCCAGCACGAGGCCGGCTATCGCCGCGGGCTGATGGGGCTCGCCTACGAGATCGTCATCAACTCGGACCCGTGCATCTCCTACGTCATGGAGGAGAACACGGCGACGATGCAGACGCTGGTCATCGCGCACGCCGCCTTCGGCCACAACCACTTCTTCAAGAACAACTATCTGTTCAAGCAGTGGACCGACGCGGAAGGGATCCTCGACTATCTCGACTTCGCCAAGGGCTTCATCACCCGCTGCGAGGAGCGCTACGGCCATGGGGCGGTGGAACAGGTGCTCGACGCGGCGCACGCTCTGATGAGCCAGGGCGTCCACCGCTATCCCCGCAAGAAACGGCCTGACCTCGCCTCCGAGCAGCGGCGCGAGCGCGAGCGGCTGGAGCATGGCGAGCAGATCTACAACGACCTCTGGCGCACCCTGCCGCAGAAGGTCGCCGGCGTCCGCCCGGACGTGGCGATGGAGCGGCGCAAGGCCCTGCTCGAACTGCCCCAGGAGAACATCCTCTACTTCCTCGAGAAGGCTGCCCCGCGCCTCCGGCCCTGGCAGCGCGAGATCCTGCGGATCGTCCGGCTGGTCGCTCAGTACTTCTATCCACAGCGCCAGACCAAGGTGATGAACGAGGGCTGCGCCACCTACTGCCACTACCGGATCATGAATTCCCTGTCCGAGAAGGGCCTGATCGACGAGGCGGCCTATCTCGAATTCCTGCAGTCCCACACCAACGTCATCCGCCAGCCGAACTACAACGAGCGCGGCTATGGCGGGCACAATCCCTACGCCATCGGATTCGCGATGATGCAGGACATCGCCCGAATCGTGGAGCAGCCGACGGCCGAGGACAGGGAGTGGTTCCCCGAGATCGCCGGTACCGGCGACGCCATGGCGACGTTGCGCGACATCTGGGCGAATTACCGCGACGAGAGCTTCATCTCGCAGTTCCTGTCCCCGAAGCTCATGCGCGACATGCGTCTCTTCCACGTGGTGGACGACCCGGACGAGGCGGAGCTGCGGGTCGCGGCGATCCACGACGAGCGCGGCTATCGCAAGATGCGCCGTTCCTTCGCGCGCCAATACGACGTCGCCTGGCTCGACCCCGATATCGAGGTGGTCGATGTCGATCTGGAGGGCGACCGCAAGCTCATCCTCCACCACAAGGCCTTGAACCGCATCACCCTGCAGAAGGACGACGCCAAGCGCGTGCTGCAGCACCTGGCCGATCTCTGGGGCTACGATGCCGTGCTGAAGGAGGTCGATCCGGCCACCGACGCGGTGCTCGCCGAATACAGCGCGAGTGCCCGCCCGGTCTTCTTCTGAGGGCGTGGCTGCCGAAACGACGCCACGACGACGATCATCGTCCGTCGAGGAGGGTCCGGGGTCGCAGGGACGTCAGGGGTCCCTCGGTGCCGGGCAGCAAGCCGCTGTCGATCAGCCACAGCAGCAGCATCGCGGATGCGATGAGCGTAGCCAGGGACGTCAGGCGTCCGACGTAGCGCCGTCTCACAACCATGACGACGAGGATGGCAAGAAGAGCCAAGCCGAGGACGAGGATCAGCATCGGTTCACCCTGGGCAAAATGACGACCGGCTCATGGGCCGATTCCACGATCGTGGTTCGACCGATCCGATCCGGACACACTTGGGCCGACGACGCATGGCCATCGCTCAGTGGGGCGGAATGGTTCCGTAAGGCACTCTGTCTGCATGTCCCACTGGTCCGATCGCCGAAGGCGTCGCCGCGGGCGAGGCCTGGCCCGCCAGCCCGAATGCGGAAACAATGATCCGTCATCATGGACAGATGACTGACGAGACCCGAGAACGGCACCGGCTTCGCGGAGACAGGGCAACGACGGGCAGGACGAATTTCCGGGAGCGGAGTCGGGATCTTGGGCAGGCGATCGTGGGTTCGACTTTGTGAGCGCGGACTTACCGCATGGGCGCTACCACGGTCGCCTCTATCGGCATCTCGACGAGGTCGAGGCTATCTGGCGCGATCTGGAGGCAACCGGCAGCCTCACGGCCTTCCAACTCCTGTCCTGGGTGCGGGGGATCTGCGAGGCACTGATCGATCCAACGACCGAGGCACCGGTCTTCGTCACCGTCACGGAGCGTGGAAGCGGGCGGACGGTGATGCTGCTTCCCATGCTTCGGGTGCAGCATCGAACATACTCGGAGCTGACATGGATCGATTTCGACGTCAGCGACTATTCCGGGCCGATCCTGGCGGCAGGCGTCGATCTTGACGCTAACGCCGCCCGTGAAGCCTGGGCCTGCGTGCGTGCCGTTCTGCCCGCCGTCGACCTCATCCGTATCAGTCGCATCCCGGGGCGCGTCGCGGGCGCATCCAATCCCCTCCTTGCCGCTCCGTCCTGCCGATTGATGGGCATGCAGGCCTTCTCGGCCGGAATCGCGGGCGACGCCGCAACGCTGGTCGAGCGTCTGGCCCGTCCATCGGCCGTCACGGAACTCAGGCGCCGCCGACGCAAGCTCGACCAGAGAGGCGAGGTCGCCTTCGTCGTCGCCTCGACCCCGGACGAGGTGGATCGGATCGTCGACGCCCTGGTGGAGCAGCGTCGAGAGCGGTTTCAGTCCGTCGGTCGCCCCAATCTCCTCGAACGGGGGAAGGTGGCCGATTTCTATCGGACGGCCGCGCATCGAGGACTGTCCGGCGGGCCTGTCAGGCTGATGGGCCTGTCCGTGGACGGAACCTGGATCGCCGCCGTCTACGGCCTCGTCCACGCCAATGCCTTTCACATGGTCATCCCGACGATGCGGGAGGGGGAATGGAAGAGCTACGCCCCGGGGCTGCAATCGATCGCCGCCGCCATGGAATGGTCCCGGGTCCAGGGCCTCGACACGTTCGACTTCACCATCGGGCACATCCGCTTCAAGACCGATTTCGGCGGCATCGCGAGCGACCTGTACGAGATCCACGAGGCGCGCACCCTCCGCGGCCACATGGTCATGCGCGGCACACAGGCCGCCGAAGCGGGCAAGGCCTGGATCAAGCGCAGGCC
>NZ_CAXUJR010000136.1:0-3551 GCF_964251405.1 uncultured Methylobacterium sp. | reverse complement strand
GCGAGGTCGCGCCATTGCAGGACGAGGCGCTCGAACTGCGCGATGTCAGCCGCCGGCAGCCGCCCGAGGGTGCGGGCGACATAGGCCTCCTGCGCGGCGATCCCGCGAACGGCGAGGTCGGTTCCGGCCGGGGTCAGGTGCAGCGCATAGGAACGCCGATCGCCCGGGATCGGCCGGCGCTCGACGAGCCCGGCCTCGACGAGCCGGTCGATCAACCCGGAGACATTACCCTTCGTGACGTAGAGCCTGGCGGCCAGATCCTGCTGTGTCAGGCCCTCGCGTTCCGTAAGGGTCGAGAGCACGTCGAATTGCGGGATCGAGAGCCCGATCGCACGCAATTCGACAGAAACCGCGGCCTGGACCCGGCGGTTGAGGCGGATGAAACGGAACCAGACCCGGAGCGGATCGGCGGAGGCGGGCCCGGGCATCGTTGATGGGCTCTGGACGAGAGGTACATGCATGGTGCTGCCGCTATAGCAGAACGCGTGCAGCGCGGTAGCAGCAGTGGCACAGAGAATTGGATAAGAAATCGGATCAGGTTCAATTCTCTAGGTTGTTGGTTTAGCATCGATTTCTTCGAAGGGTGGTATCGGTTTCTCGGCTCGATGCGCTAGGCTGCTCGGCCGGGGTGGCGACTGGCGCGCGCCGTGCCGGGGCGATAGACCATCGGGTGATCACGGCCGACCCGCCGGCTTCCTTTCGACGGCCATCATCGTACTCCCATGCGTCGCCTTCATATCGAGATCCCCGTCAGCCGCGCCGGCCCCTTGGCCCGGCAGACCGCGTGGCTGGCTCTGTTCGTCACGGTGTTCGCACTGGTCCTGGTCCGGGATCAGCGTGCCGAAGCCGGTCCTGCCCTCGTCGCCTTGTCGGCGGGTCCGGTGCTGGCGGGGGTGGCCGTCCTCATGGCGACCTTCGCCTTCATCCGGGCTTGGCGCGAGGGCGCGCGAGGCCTCGGCGGGGCGATCGGCGGCCTCGTCGTGGCGAGCCTAGTCCTCGCCTATCCGGCTTTCGCGGCGTTCCGCGGCCTCAGGCTTCCGGCACTGACGGATGTCAGCACCGACATCGAGAATCCGCCGGCCTTCTCGCGCTCGCGCGTCGCCTTCGCGGCCCGCGACGGGCGCTATCCTCCCGATCCCGGACGGGCGGCGCGGGCCGAACAGCGCAAGGCTTATCCACAGGTGGCGCCTCTCACCCTCGATATCGGGGCCGACGCGGCCTTCGAACTGGCACGCAAGGCGGCTGTGAACCGCAAATGGCAGATCGTCGAGGCGATTCGCCCCGGCGGCCGGGTCGGCAACGGCCGGATCGAGGCGGTGGCGCGCGGCCTCGTCCTCAACCTCGCCGACGATGTGACCGTGCGGGTTCGGCCGCGGGCCGACGGTGCCCGCATCGACGTGCGATCCGCCTCGCGGCTGGGAACGCGCGACCTCGGCGCCAATGCCGACCGCATCCGTGCCTACCTCGACGAGGTGACGAACCTCGCCGTCGCGGTGAAGTGAGACGAGCCTATCCGGCCGCGCCGACGGGTTCGTAGACTCCGTCGAGCCGAGGCGAGCCGTCCGTGGCGACGAGGCCGCGCTCGACCAGATCCTCCAGATGGGCGAAGACCGAGAGGGCCGCGGCGCCGGCCAGTCCGGGGCCGAGCCCCTGGTAGATCGCTGCCACGATCGCGCGGATATCGCGGTCGCCGGCGGCAAGACGGCCCCGGATGGAGGTCTCGCGCTGGCGGCGATGGGCGCTTAGGCCCCGCACGAAGCGCCTGGGGTCGCGGACCGGACCGCCATGGCCGGGCCAGAAGACCGTCTCGTCGCGTTCGCGCAGCTTGTCGAGGGACGCCATGTAGGCGCGCATCGACCCGTCCGGGGGCGCCACGATGGTGGTCGACCACGCCATGACGTGGTCGCCCGAGAACAAGGCGGCCTCCTCGGGCAGACTGAAGGCGAGGTGGTTCATGGTGTGGCCGGGGGTCTCGATCGCCTCCAGCGTCCAGCCCGGCCCATGCAGGCGCTCGCCCTCGGTGAGAATTCGGTCGGGGCGGTGATCCGGGTCGGCGCCGGCATCGAGCCGCGTCTCGCCCTCGCCCAATGCCCGGGCGGCGACATGCGGCCCGCAGCCGACCACCGGCACACCGGTGCGGGCCTGGAGCAGGCGGGCGCCCGGCGAGTGGTCGCGATGGGTGTGGGTGACGACGATGGCGGCGAGCCGTTCGCCCGCGATCATCTCGAGGAGCGCGGCGATGTGGTCGGGATCGGCCGGACCGGGATCGATGATCGCGACCTCGCCATGGCCGACCACGTAGCTGCAGGTTCCGCTCGCCGTGAACGGGCTGCCGTTGGGGCAGATCCGCCGCCGGATCAGTGGCGAGATCCGTTCGGGCACGCCGCTGACCGGGAGGGCCGCGTCGAAGCTCGGGTCGTCCTGGGCCTGGCCCTGCGTATCGGTCATGCTCGGCCCCTCATGGCCTCCTCTTTGGCGTCCGGGACACCGGGAGATCAAGGGGTGCGGTGCATCACGGCTTGAAGGGGGAGGGCACCACGACGCGCACGACGCTGAAGGCGGGCTCGACCTCGATCGGCCGCGCCAGGGGCTGGAACCCGCCGATCTGGGCGAGCTTGATGCGCTGTCCGCGCTCGGCGCTGCGCAGGTTCTTGCGGTAGGCCCCGGCAACCGCCTCGCGGCGGATGACGTCGACCTTGGCGTCGATATCCTGCTTGGTGCGGCGGGAGAGCCCCTTGGCCTCCCGGAAGTCCACCACCTGGAAACCACCGCGGCGGGCACGGACCACGACGTCTGCGCTCGCCTGGGTGGCGACCACGTCGCCGGCCCGAAGCGTCAGGTCCTGCTCGATCGGCAGCGGCGCGGCGGCGACACCGTCCGGCTGGCAGGAGCAATGAGCGACGCGTTTCGTCCGGAACAGGTTCGCCGAGGCGAGCTCGGCATAGGGCCGACCCGTCAGGCTGACGGCACGGTCGAGTTCGCTCCGGCCACCCGCCAGCGTGTAGAGCGCGGTCGGCGCGTTGGGACAGGCCGCGGCGCAGGCGGCCTCATGCACGGGCAGGTCGCGCTTCGTCTTGAGTCGACCTAAAGGGAAGAGGTAGCCGTCGCAGGCGCGCACGCACACCGTGCGGGTTCCGAGCGCCGACGCCGTCAGATCGGCGGATGCCCGCGCCGAACGAGGCTGCACACGGGCACGGCGAGCCTGGGCCGCGACGGGGCGAGGCTTCCAGCGCGGCGAGGCCACGGCACTGACCCGATGGGCGCTGGGCAGGGACGAATAGCGAGCCGGGCGCGCCAGCTGGCGTGCGGCGGGCTTGGGCGCCGGGGGAGGCTCCACACCGAACAAGGTCTCGAAGAAGGCAGTGATGCCGTTGCGCTCCGAAGCCTGGACGAACCCGGCCGCCACGGTCATCCCGCCGAGGCCGAGAATCAGGCCGGCCGCGGCGGCGCCGAGCATCTGCCGTCGGGTCCTCGAGGGCGCCACGCGCTGCCAATCCATGCCCAAGCCCCGTGCTCCATCGCCCACCGAAAGGGATCCCAGGCTAGTAAGG
>NZ_CAXUJR010000135.1:0-6822 GCF_964251405.1 uncultured Methylobacterium sp. | reverse complement strand
GCCGCCTGGGTCTCCTTCGCGACGCTGCTCAACGCCGCGATCTGGCACCTGAACTGAAAGCCGGCCGGACCACCGTCCGGCCGGCTTGGACGCCTTCAGGCCGCGGAGATGTCGACCTGGATGTTGCCGCGGGTGGCGTGCGAGTAGGGGCAGACCACGTCGGCGCGCTTGACGAGATCCTCGGCCTTCGCATGGTCGATGCCCGGAAGCGTCGCCTTGAGGGTGACGACGAGAGCGAAGCCGGCGCCGTCGTCGCGCTGGCCGATACCGACGCTCGACTCGACCTTGGCGTCGTCCGAGATCTTCACCTTGTCCTGCGCGGCGACGAACTTGATGGCGCCGAGGAAACAGGCGGCGTAGCCCGCCGCGAAGAGCTGCTCGGGATTGGTGCCGGTGCCGCCGCCGCCGCCGAGTTCCTTGGGCGTCGACAATGCGACGCTGAGCGCGTCGTTGTCGGTGGCGGCCTTGCCTTCGCGGCCGCCGGTGGCATGGGCGTGAGCGGTGTAGAGTGCTTTCATCTCGATCTCCTGACGTGCTTGTCGACGACTCGTCGATGACAACCTGGGGCGGCGGGCGGGCCCCGACAGGGCCCCGCGGTCACGCTTCTGCGGCATCGCTGAGTAGGCGTATCCCGCAGATCGCATGAAGCTAGATTGCGCGCAATATTGTTGAGCCACCCTGCGGCAGAGCCTTGTTCCCCTAACATGGGTCAGCCGCCGGCAAGCTCGATTGTGCGCGAACGACCTTTTCCCTAAAGTCCCGCTGCAACGCGGGAAATCAGTGCCGTGAAGCGGGACGCGACAGGGCAGCACATCATGTCAGGCCGACAATCCACCGGGACGGCGCAGGCCGCGCAGACGATGCCTGCCACGAATGACCATGGCCAGAGGCTCGACGATCAGCTCTGCTTTGCAGTCTATTCCGCCGCCCATGCCTTCGGCCGCGCCTACCGCGCCCTGTTGACGAGCCACGACCTCACCTATCCGCAATACCTCGTCCTGATGGTGTTGTGGGAGCAGGAGGGGCTGACGGTGAAGGAGCTCGGCGGGCGCCTCTTCCTCGATTCCGGGACGCTGACGCCGCTTCTCAAGCGGATGGAGGCCTCGGGCCATGTCCGCCGCGCGAGGGACCGAACCGACGAGCGCCAGGTCAGCATCTTCCTCACGCCGAAGGCACAGGGCCTCAAGGGCAAGCTCGATTGCATCCCGTCCCAGGCCGGTGGAATGAGCGGCCTCAACCTGGAGGCGCGGCGCGAACTCCTCGACCTCCTCGTGAACCTGCGCGGCTCCCTGCACGACAGTATCGAGGCCGGCCCGGACGCGGTGGCCTGAATCCAGCCGTAGAGCGCACAACAAAAAGCCGCCTCCGGATCACCGGAGACGGCTTCGTCGTTCATGATCGATCTGTGATCTCGGACCGGCTTATTTCTGGGCCGCGAGATAGGCGATCACATCGGCAACCTTCTTCTCGTCCTTGAGGCCGGCATAGACCATCTTGGTGCCCTTCACCTTGTTGGCGGCGGGTCCGATCAGCCATTCCTTGAGATTGGCCTCGTCCCAGGTGATGCCGGATTCCTTGAGGGCGGCCGAATAGCTATAGCCTTCGTAGGACGCGGCCTTGCGGCCGACGACACCGACGAGGTTCGGGCCGACGCCGTTCTTGCCTAGGGCGTGGCAGGCCTTGCAGGCGGTGAAGGCCTTCTCGCCGGCGGCGGCATCCTGCGCCTGAGCCGACAGGGGAAGAAGCAGCGCGAACGCGGCGCCGAGGATGAGGTGACGCATCTATGTTTTCCTCCAGGTGCGGCGACGGCCGCTTTGGCTTTATGGGCCGGCCCGGCTTATGGCAGAGCTCAGCCGTTTGGAACAAGTCGAGACTAGGCAGGTCGATACTCAAACGCGCCCGAGTGAACTAGGGCATCTGCGACGAAAGGAAGCCCCGCGGATTATCCGACCGATCATCGTTCCGGTGACGCCCGGACCGATGTTCCGTTAGGATGACGTCCAAGGGTTTGTCCCGGCATCGCTTGCCCATCCGGTTCATAGCCGGTCGGTGATGAGCGAATGCTGAAGGCGCAGGCCGGCAGGAGAACGCCCGATGTCGATCGCTTTTCCCTCTCCCGATCCGGACATTCTCGCGCGCCGCGACGCCATCATCGCGGGGCTCAAGCCGCTGGTGGCGGTCGAGGCCCTGGTGACCACCGAAGACGAGCGGCGCGCCTTCGAGACCGACGGGCTCACCGCCTACCGCAAGATGCCGCTCGCCGTGGTGCTGCCCTCCACGACCGCCGAGGTCTCGGCGGTGATGGCCTATTGCCACCGCCACGGCGTGCCCGTGGTGGCCCGCGGGGCCGGAACGTCGCTGGCCGGGGGCGCCATCGCGCAGGAGGACGCTGTGATCCTCGGTGTCGCCAAGATGAACCGCATCCTCGAGGTCGACTATTCCAACCGGACTGCGCGGGTGGAGTCCGGCATCACCAACCTCGCCATCTCGGGCGCCGTCTCCCACGAGGGCTTCTTCTACGCCCCCGACCCGTCGAGCCAACTCGCCTGCACCATCGCGGGCAACATCGCGATGAATTCCGGCGGGGCCCATTGCCTCAAATACGGGGTCACCACCAACAACCTCCTGGGCGTCACCCTCGTCACCCATGACGGCACCGTCGTCGAGATCGGCGGGGAGCACCTCGATTCCGGCGGCTACGACCTCCTCGGTCTCGTCTGCGGTTCGGAAGGGCAGCTCGGCATCGTCACCGAGGCGACCGTGCGCATCCTGCGTGGGCCCGAAGGCGCACGCCCGGCCCTGTTTGGCTTCTCCTCGGTGGAGGATGCCGGAGCCTGCACGGCGGCGATCATCGCGGCAGGCATCATCCCGGTGGCGATGGAGTACATGGACCGCGAGGCGATCCTGATCACCGAGGATTTCGCCCAGGCCGGCTACCCGCGCGACGCCGAGGCGATGCTCATCATCGAGGTCGAGGGCTCGGACACCGAATGCGAGGACATGCTCGCCCGAATCGTCGAGATCGCGAAAGCCTTCAACCCGACGAGCCTGAAGGTCTCGCAGAGCGAGGCCGAGAGCGCGGCGATCTGGAAGGGCCGCAAATCCGCCTTCGGCGCCACCGGCCGGATCTCAGACTACATCTGCATGGACGGCACTATCCCGACCGGCCAGCTGCCGCTGGTGCTCGAGCGCATCGGCGCGATCTGCGCAGGGCTCGGCCTGCGTGTCGCCAACGTGTTCCATGCCGGCGACGGCAACCTGCACCCGCTCATCCTGTTCGACATCAACGAGCCCGGTGAGCTGCAGAAGGCCGAAGAGGCGGGCGACGCCATCCTCAAGCTCTGCGTCGAGGTCGGCGGCTGCCTCACGGGCGAGCACGGCGTTGGCATCGAGAAGCGCGAGCTGATGCGCTTCCAGTACACACAGGCCGACCTCGAGCAGCAGATGCGCGTGAAGAACGTCTTCGATCCGCGCTGGCTGATGAACCCCGCCAAGGTGTTCCCGCTGGAGGGCCGCGTCGCGGCGTGAGCCCGAACCAAAAAGGCCCCGCGACGGGATCGGAACGATCCGGTGCGGGGCCGAGTGGGTTGGCCGGGATCGGACGCTGTTGAGACGGGACCGCCGGCCGCTATCGAAGTGCGAACCTTGGGAAGGACGAGCACTCGGATGGGTAAGCTGCGCGGCAGGGTATCCGTTCCGGCTGCAGCGCGACACCGCGCGAACCCGCCGAAGCGGAGCGATCGCGAAGCGTGGTCAATGAGTGATGCCGGTCAGTACTTGCGGATCAGCGGAGCCGGCGCAGCGGCGACCAGGGTCGGCGAGTACAGCGGAGCGATGATGCGAACCCAGCCCTCGGTGGAGTAGGCATCGCGACCGTTCGAAAAACCGGTGATCGGAGAGATCTGCGTCGCGCGGGTGACGACGTCGCGTGCGATCCAGGCCTGCGCCGTGAACGGCCCGAAATCGTAGCCGATGAGGCCGCCGAGCGCGAAGCGTCCGGCTTTCGAGTACGACGTGGCGTTGACGGCGCCAACGGGAATGCGGCCTGGCAGATCGGTGGTGCCGTAGCCGATGGCGCCGATCTCGAACTTGCCGAACTTCTTGGTCGCGGTCAGGTCGAGTGTGAGCGCGTCGGCGATGAAGAATTGGCCGAGGCCGCCGAAGCGGCCTTCGAAGCGGCCGGGCGAATCGTAGATGTTGTGGGTCAGATTGGCGGTGAGGTTGTAGCCGTCGCCGGTGTAGCTGAGCGCGAAGCCCTGGCGGTAGGTGTTGGACGAGAAGATCGGCAAGCCCCGGCCGGCGTTGAGGTCGTTGAGGTGGACGGCGGCGAGGTAGCTGAAGCCGACGTTGTTGCCGAGGTCCCATGCGAAGATCGATCCCACCAGCGTGCCGACGTTGATGGAGAAGTCACGGCCGCCGTTCGCACGTGGAAAGACGAACACCGTTGGCTGGGCGACCACGGCCTCGATGCGCGCATCGAAGATCTTCCAAGGCGTCGACCAGACCAAGACCGGCACGTTGACCGAGGTGTCGGCCGAATTCGCGTTCGGGCCGTCGGGGCTGCGATAGGTGAAGGTGTCGATGGCGTAGATGCCTTCCGGCAGCGGTGCGCCGACGGCGAGGCCGACCTGCTCGCCGGGCACTGTGGTGGTCTGGGCGTGGGACGTCGTCGCCATCAGGCCGAAAGCGGCCGTCACGGCCCCCGCGGCGATCCAATTCTTGCACATGACGAGGCTCCTTGTTGGCAGCGCAGTCCGCAGGGCGGACAGTGGATCGGATCGTCGCTTCCGAGACATCCGGGCGATGGTCACGGGGCATCCTTGCGCATTCAGCCGTGAGCCGAAGCGCCGAAGATCTTCGTTAGTCACATGAATTGAATGTATATATTGTATGATTGATTGGATATGCGATCAACTTTCATTCATTGCGGGACCTATTCTGACAGACAACTGTAGAACGTCTATATTCAGATCGCGCTTTGTCGCCGTCTCGCCGTAACAGTTGCAAAATCGACACAAATCTCGGTCCAAAGTCTCAGGTGCTTGGCCTTTCGCCAGATCAGCCCTGCGAGTGGAGGACGCTCCTGCGACGGGGTCTCGGTCCGACATACGGATCCCGGACCTCGCGAGGGAGCCAGCAAGAACAAGACCTTCGACCGTCGCACGGGACGCGGTATCGGGCCCGATGGTCCAGGAGCGCTGACATGTGGGGGCGTCGCGACACGTGGCCCGATCCCGCTGCCTCTCCGCGGCAGAACCTGCGGCAGGGATGAGACGAGAGACGGGCAACGATCCTGCACCAGCGTTGGCGGTGGCCGCGGCCGTCGTCCTCGCGATGCCCAATGTCGTCGGACAGATCGGCTCTATCCTCCCAGGAGTGATGGTCGCCTCCCGGCCACCGAACCTGAGACGTCGCGTGGGCGCCCTGGCGCGCGGCGCTCATCTGCCTGAGCGTTCATCGCTCTCCCGGCGGTCCTGCTCGTCTTCGGTGCGCTGCCGTTCGGAGAGAGCCTGCGCGCCCGGCCGAGCGCCCACCGAATCCTGGCCGGCGTCAGCGCGGTGGTGGTGGGGGTGCTGCTCGCCGCGCTCGACGATCCGATCTGGAGCAGCGGCATCCGCGGCCCGGCCGATTTCGGGCTCGCCGCCGGCGCCGTCCTGGCACTGGCGGTCTGGCAATGGCCGCCCTGGCTCTCAGTGGCGGCAGGGGCGCTGGTGGGGGCAGTGCCGGGCCGATGAACCTCATGGACGGCGAGCGGACGAGGCGGCTCGCAACGGTCGTGAACACGATCGACGATGCCGCCGCTCAGGCCTCGGCGCCGAAGGCGACGCAGCGGAACGCCCCGTAGTCACGCCGGGCCAGGCGCTCGGCCAGGGCCGGCAGGAACAGGTTCGCCTCGTCGGCGAGCCGCCAGGGCGGATTGATCACGATGAGCCCGTTGCCGTTGAGCCGGGTCGGGTCGGGCTCGGACACCATCAGGTCGAGGCGCAGGGCCGGCCGGTCGAGTTCCCGGTGGAGGTCGGCCACCATGCGGTCGACGAGGGCGACGTCCTTGATCGGGTACCAGGCGACGTAGGTCCCGGTCGGCCATTTCGTCACCGCCTTGACGAGCGCGGCGGCGAGCCGATCGATCTCGCCGAGCTCCTCATAGGGCGGGTCGATCAGCACCACGCCGCGGCGCTCGGGTGGCGGGATCATCGCGTTGAGGGCGGTCCAGCCGTCGAGATGGAGGACCTTGGTGCGCGAATCTTGGTTGTAGCGCCCGCGCAGGATCTCGGCGTCCAAGGGATGCAGTTCCACGAACACGCCCTGGTCGCCCGGGCGCAGGAACTCGCGAATCAGGGCGGGCGAGCCCGGATAGATCGTCGCGCCGTGGCGTGCCCGGACGGCGGCGACCGCCCCGCGGTAGGGGACAAGCAGCGCCTCGACCTCCTCCGTGAACGGCTCGTCGAGGCGACCCCAGCCCTCGAACCACTCGCCGGTGCGGCCGGCCTCGTCGCCGGTGAGGTCGTAGAAACCGAGTCCCGCATGGGTGTCGATCGCCCGGAAGGCGGTGGCCTTGCCCTGGAGATGGACGAGCACCCGCGTCAGCACGAGGTGCTTGAGGACATCGGCGAAATTGCCGGCGTGGAAGGCGTGACGGTAATTCATCGGGCCATAGCATGGTGCGGGAAAGTGGAATCCGGTTTCCCGAGAAACATCATGCGACAACAAGGAGGCGGAGCATGCTGTTGGTTCCGTGAAACAGCAGCATGCTCTAGCGTGCCGCGTCGATCGCCACCTCGCCGGCCCGGCAGTTCTGGCGGGCGAGTTCGGGGCAGGGGG
>NZ_CAXUJR010000134.1:0-6957 GCF_964251405.1 uncultured Methylobacterium sp. | reverse complement strand
CCTTGCCCAGATAGGTCGCCGGGCGGATGCGCGGCAGGGACAGGCTGATCGCCTCAACCACGTCGAGCTCGATGGCGGCGGCGAGGCCCACCGCCTCGTCGAGGCGCGCATCCGTCGCGCGCACCGCCTCGCTGCGGTTGCCGCCCGATGCGGCCCGCGCGAGGTAGGGGCCGATCACCAGCGTATGGGTCGCGGCGGCGATCTCGCCTTCCGGAGCCGCCATCGCCTGGAGCCGGGCTTCGCCGGAAGTCAAAGTCTCACTCATGCAATTGTCGCGGCCCCTATCCCTGTCCTCGGGAAGTGGGATTTCGTCGGCAACAGAGCAAGAGCGCCTGACGATCAGGCCGTCTCATCTCGGCCGCGAAAGGGGGAAGCTCGCGCGATGGATCGCGCTTATCCGGCGACCTTCTCCGGCGCCGTCTCGTCGGGCTCGAACAATTGCACCGGGTGTCCCGGCATGATCGTCGAGATCGCGTGCTTGTAGACGAGCTGCGAATGGCCGTCGCGGCGCAGCAGCACGCAGAAATTGTCGAACCAGGTCACGACGCCCTGCAGCTTGACGCCGTTGACGAGGAAGATCGTGAGCGGGATCTTGTTCTTGCGAACGTGATTGAGGAACGTGTCCTGAAGATTCTGAGAGCGTTCGGCCGCCATTTTTCTTATCCTTTTTTAATTGTGCCGCCCATCGCGATCGACGGGTCCGCTTCAGTCGCGGCTCCCATCGGCCGCCGTCTCGACTTCGTCCCCTGAACGACAAGCACCACCATTACACGTGCAACGCTGCCGCGATGCAAGAGGATGATGGCGTCCGTCTCCAGCTCAGATGGGTGCCGGCCTCAGGAGCCGATGCCGAGCGACTTCAACTTCCGGTGGAGAGCCGAGCGTTCCATGCCGATGAATTCGGCGGTGCGCGAGATGTTGCCCGAGAACCGCGCGATCTGGGCGATGAGGTACTCGCGCTCGAAGATCTCGCGGGCCTCGCGCAACGCCAGGCTCATCAGCTTCTCGCCACCCGCGCCGTTCGGCGTCGTCGGCACCAGGGCGCCGATCTCGGTGGGGAGCATCTCGGAGGTGACCTCCTGCTCCGGGTCGGTGTGGGTGAGAATCATCAGGCGTTCGACGTTGTTGCGCAGCTGGCGCACGTTGCCGGGCCAGTCGTGCGATTGCAGCACCGCCATGGCGTCCTCGGCGATGCGCCGGCGCGGCAGGCCGGTGGCGCCCGAGATCTGCTCCATGAAGAACGTGATCAGCTCCGGCACGTCCTCGCGGCGCTCGGACAGGGAGGGCACGCGGATCGGCACCACCGAGAGCCGGTGGAACAGGTCTTCGCGAAAACGTCCCCCGGCGATCTCTTCCGCGAGATCCCGCGAGGAGGACGAGATGATCCGCACGTCCACATGCACCCGCGTGGTGCCGCCGACCCGCTGGAAGTTCTGGTCGACGAGCACGCGCAGGATCCGGTTCTGGGTCTCGCGCGGCATGTCGGCGACCTCGTCGATGTAGAGGGAGCCGCCATGGGCCTCCTCCAGGGCGCCGACGCGGCGCACCCGGCCCTCCCCGGCCTCGACGCCGAACAGCTCGGCCTCCATGGTCTCGGGCGTGATGGTCGCCGCGTTGATGACGACGAAGGGGCCGTTCGACCGTGCCGAGGAGGCGTGCAGGGTGCGCGCGGAGAGCTCCTTGCCGGAGCCCGGCGAGCCCAGGATCATCACGCGGGCATTGGTGGGGGCCACGCGCTCGACGGTCTGGCGCAGCTGGTTCACCGCGACCGAGCCGCCGACCATCCGGCTCGCCTGGCCCGAACGGGTCTTGAGGTCGCGGACCTCGCGGCGCAGGCGCGACGTCTCGAGCGCCCGTTCCGCGACCAGGATGAGGCGGTCGGCCTTGAACGGCTTCTCGATGAAGTCGTAGGCCCCCGCCTTGATCGCCGCCACCGCCGTCTCGATGTTGCCGTGGCCGGAGATCATCACGACGGGCAGGTCGGGATGCCCGGCCTTGATCTGGTCGAGCACCTGCAGGCCGTCGAGGCGCGAGCCCTGCAGCCAGATGTCGAGGAAGACGAGGTGGGGCCGGCGCGACTCGATCGCCGCCAGCGCCTCGTCGGAGCCGCCGGCGGTGCGGGTGCGGTGGCCTTCGTCGTCGAGGATGCCGGCGACGAGGTCGCGGATGTCGGCCTCGTCGTCGACGATCAGGATATCGGCGCTCATGTCAGGATCTCCGCGATCTCGGGGCCCGTCGGTGCGGCGCCCTTCTTGTCCGTCGCGGCGGCGTGGCGCCCCCGCTTCTCCTCACTCGTCCCGGCAGGCTGGACGTCGCGAGGAATGCGCATGCGCACCTGCCCGCCCCGGCCCGTCGGGTTGTCGTTCAACTCGATTCCGCCGCCATGTTCCTCGAGCACCTTGCTGACGATGGCGAGGCCGAGCCCGGTGCCCCCCTCGCGGGTCGTCATATAGGGCTCGAGCAGGCGCTGGCGCCCCTCGGCGGGAAAACCCTTGCCGGTATCGGTGACCTCGATCACCGCGAAGGCGTCCTCGACGAGGAGCGCCACGTCGACCCGGCCCTCGCCGCGCTCGGCCTCCGGCACCGCCATCACCGCCTCGACGGCATTCTTGAGGATGTTGGTGATCGCCTGCGACAGGAGGCGGATGTCGAAGGCGGCGATGAGCGGCGTTCCGCCATCCTCGCCCTTGAAGCCGAAGCTGAGATCGGGGTGGGCCACCCGCATCATGAACAGGTTCTGGCGGGCGATCTCGCCGAGGTCGTTCTTCGCGATGGCCGGCTTCGGCATTCGCGCGAAGGACGAGAACTCGTCGACCATGCGCTTGATCTCGTCGACCTGCCGCACGATCGTGGCCGTGCACTGGTCGAACACCTCGCGGTCCTCGACGATGACCTTGCCGTACTTGCGCCGGATGCGCTCGGCCGAGAGCTGGATCGGGGTCAGCGGGTTCTTGATCTCGTGGGCGATGCGGCGCGCCACGTCCGCCCAGGCGGAGGTGCGTTGGGCCGAGACGAGGTCGGTGATGTCGTCGAGGGTCACGACGAAGCCGCGGGTGCCGCCCTGCGCCTGCTCGCTGGTGACCCGCACCGTCACCGTGCGCTCGCGCCCGTCGCGGGTGAGCTGGATCTGCTGCTGCAGGGCGCGCTGGCGGCCCTCCACGCCGTCCGGGAACAGGTTCTGCAGCTCGGGGACGACCTGCGTCAGGGGCTGACCGACGATGTCCTCCGCCCGGACCCCGAGGGTGCGTTCCACCGAGGGGTTGGCGATGGTGACGAGGCCGGCCGCATCGACGCCGATCACCCCCGGCGAGACGCCCGAGAGCACGGCCTCCGTGAACCGCCGCCGGCGGTCGATGAGGTCGCTGGCCGCCATCAGCCCATCGTGCTGGCGGCGCAGCTCCTGGGTCATCTTGTTGAAGCTCTCCCCGAGATGGGCGAGGTCGCCGTCGGTCTTCCGGGCCGGGACCTGGGCGTAGAAGTTGCCGGACGCGACCTGATCGGCGGCGTTGATGAGCCGGCGGATCGGGGCGACGAAGCGGTTGGCGAAGTTGAGGCCGAACCACACCGCCGAGAGCAGCGCGATCAGCGCGATCAGCACGAAGATCGACGCGAAGGTGATCTGGATCGAGCGCTTGAGTGAGTCGTAGGTGAGGTACTCGGCGGCCGCCGCCCGCGACACGCCGGGGAACTCCACCGCGAGCTGGCTCACCTCGCGCTGCACCAGAAGCACGGCCCCGTCATAGGCCGTCATGCGCAGGAGGGCGGCGAAGACGCGTCCTTCCGTCGGCACGAGGCAGATCGGGTCGCTGGATTTGGCCGCCTCCTCGAAGGCGGCGGCCGAGGGCAGGCGGCGCTCCTTGATGATGTCGATCTTGGCGCGCGCCACCACGTCGGTGGGCCCGCGCATGATCTCGGCTACCGGCAGGCCGAGAGCCGTCGCCCGCGTCGTCAGGAAGGTCTGGAACCAGTCCCGGTTGACGTCGAAGTTCGGTCGCGCCCGGGTGAGGTCGTCGGCGAGGATGCGGATCTCGCGGGCGAGACTCTGGCACTGGTTCTCCTGGTAGGCGTCGGCCACCTCCACGGATTTCAGCACCACGTCGCGGACCCTGTCGGTGAAGCCCAGCGACAGCCCCCGGTCGATGGTCACCGCGGCCACCACCGCGAGCAGGACGGTGGGCAGGATCGCGATGAGGCTGAACAGGCCGACGATGCGGGTGTGCAGCCGCGCCACCGCCGCGTTGGCCTTGCGGGCGTGCAGGAAGACCCGCGCCTCCCAGGCGATGATCACCACGAGACTGAGGACCAGGAAGACGTTGATGCCCATCAGCGTGACGCCGACGGTGGGCGTCGGCGTGACCCGGATGACGCCGGCCAGGATCAGGAACGTCGCGATAGCCGAGATCAGGGCGGTGGCGACCACGATGGCGCCGATCCAGCCCGGCCCGCGCGGCGGCGGCTTGATCAGGACTGGCGCCGGTTCCCCGGCCGCGACCCCGCCGACCCCAGGATCGGAGGTCCGATCCGGAGGCTCGCCGGGTTCCTCGGAAGGCCCCGCATTGGTGGAACGTCGAAGCCACGCCATGGCCTGATGCATCGCCACAACAGTGTGGCGAAATTAATACGAATCGGGCTTTCTCGGCCCCTGTCGGATGCCCTGACGTGGCTGCGAAAGGGCCGCGTCCGGCAGCGGATCACGACCGAAGGCGACGCCTGGGTTCAATCGCCCGGCCAAGGATTCGCGACCGGCACACCGAAGGCGGCGAAATCCTCCTCGACCATGGCGTGCTGCCCGCCACCCGGCGAATATCGACCGTTTCGCCGTTCGCTTTTGCAAGCATGGCCATGGCTCGCTAGCGTAGCCAACGCGCGAGCGCTCGCCCACCATTCCCCGGACCCCCACCTCGAGACCCCCATGCCAGATACCCCCGTCTTCGCCTCGGCCGCCGTCGCGGCGCCCCACCACCTCGCGGCCAAGGCCGGCCAGAGCGTGCTCGCGCAAGGGGGCAACGCCATCGAGGCGATGGCGGCGATGGCGGCCGCGATCGCGGTGGTCTACCCGCACATGAACGGCATCGGCGGCGACGGTTTCTGGCTGGTGCGCGAGCCCGGCGGGCGGGTGCGCGGCATCGAGGCCTGCGGGCCGGCCGGCAGCCTGGCGACGATCCCGCGCTATCGTGAGAAGGGCTACGAGACGATTCCCTCGCGCGGGGCCGATGCCGCCGTCACCGTGGCCGGCGCGATCGGCGGATGGCGGCTCGCCCTCGACCTCGCCCAGGCGCTGGGCGGGCGTCTGCCGCTGCCGGTGCTGCTCGCCGACGCGATCCGCCATGCCCGCGACGGGGTGGCGGTCTCGCCTTCGGAGGCGCGCTACGTCCCCAAGGAACTCGACACCCTCCACGACCAGCCGGGCTTCGCCGAGGTCTTCCTCGATTCCGGCAAGCCCTACGCGGCGGGCGCGATGCGCCGCCTGCCCGCCCTCGCCGCGACCCTCGACCAGCTCGCCCATGCGGGGCTCGACGACTTCTACCAGGGCGACATCGCCCGGGAGATCGCCGCCGACCTCGAACGCCTCGGCGCGCCGGTGACGCGGGAGGACCTCAGGGCCTACGCCTCCCGCGAGCGCGCGCCCCTCTCGCTCCGGCGGCGCGACGCGGTGCTCTACAACTTCCCGCCGCCGACCCAGGGGCTGGCGGCCCTGATCATCCTCGGCCTGTTCGAGCGCCTCAAGATCGACCGGCCCGAGACCACGGCGCATTACCACGGGCTGATCGAGGCGACGAAGCGGGCTTTTGCCGTGCGCGACCGCTTCGTCACCGATTTCGACCGGCTCGACGGCGACCCGTCGCGCTTCCTCGAGGCCGGCTTCCTCGACCGCGAGGCCGCGCAGATCGACATGCGGCGCGCCGCGAGCGTTCCCCTGCGCAATCCGGGCGACGGCGACACCGTTTGGATGGGCGCCATCGACGGCCACGGGATGGCGGTCTCCTACATCCAGTCGATCTACTGGGAATACGGCTCCGGCGTGGTGCTGCCGAAGACCGGCATCCACTGGCAGAACCGCGGCACCTCGTTCTCCCTCGACCCCAAGGCGGTGAACCCGCTGGAGCCGGGCCGGCGCCCGTTCCACACCCTGATCCCAGCGCTCGCCTGCTTCGACGACGGCCGGGTGATGTCCTACGGCAGCATGGGCGGCGACGGGCAGCCGCAGTTCCAGGCCCAGATCTTCTCGCGCTACGCCGATTATCGCATGAGCGTCGCCGACGCGGTCGACGCGCCGCGCCTCCTCTACGGGCGGACCTGGGGGGCGGAATCGCTCAGCGTGAAGGTCGAGGACCGGTTCGATCCCGCCTGCATCGCGGCCCTGCGCAGCATGGGCCACGAGATCGAGGAACTCGGGGACGCCTATATCGACTCGCTCGGACATGCCGGCATGCTGGTGCGCCACCCCGGCAACGGACGAATCGAGGCGACCCACGATCCGCGCTCCGATGGCGGCGCCGAAGGGCTGTAAGGGGCGACCATGGCCGACATCGTCACCCAAGCCGAATACTGGAACGGCGAGGCCGGCCGGCGCTGGGCACGCAACCAGCGCGGCATCGACGCGGTGTTCGCGCCGCTCACCGCAGCCCTGTTCCAGGATGCCGCCCTGCGGCCGGACAGCCCCGTCCTCGACGTCGGCTGCGGGGCCGGCGACTGCGCCGTCAGGGCATCGCGCGAACTCGGCGCCCGCGGCCGGGTCGTGGCCGTCGACGTCTCGGCGCCGCTCCTGGCCGTGGCCCGCGAGCGCGCCGCGATCGACGCGCTCGGCGGGGCGCCCATCGCCTTCGTCGAGGCCGACGCGCAGAGCCACGATTTCGGCAGCGCGGTGTTCGAGCACATCATCTCGCGCTTCGGCGTGATGTTCTTCGACGACTCGGTGGCGGCCTTCGCCAACCTGCGCCGCGCCCTGGTGCCGGG
>NZ_CAXUJR010000133.1:0-7478 GCF_964251405.1 uncultured Methylobacterium sp. | reverse complement strand
TCACCATCATCTTCGTCTTCGCGGTGGCCTCGATCCCGAGCTTCGCCTCCTATGCCGGCGGATCGATCCCGCTCATCGTCCTGGTCGCGTTGTTCGTCACACTGATCCCGACCACGATCGGCGCGCTGCTGTCGGCCATCGGCATCGCCGGCATGGACCGGCTCGTGCGCTTCAACGTGCTCGCCATGTCGGGCCGCGCCGTCGAGGCGGCCGGCGACGTCGACACGCTGCTCCTCGACAAGACCGGCACGATCACGCTCGGCAACCGCCAGGCGACCGAATTCCGCCCCGTGCGCGGCGTCTCGGAGCAGGACCTTGCCGACGCGGCTCAGCTCGCCTCATTGGCCGACGAGACCCCGGAAGGCCGCTCCATCGTCGTGCTGGCCAAGGACAAGTACGGCATCCGCGCCCGCGACATGGGCAGCCTCAACGCGACCTTCGTGCCCTTCACGGCGCAAACCCGGATGAGCGGCGTCGATATGGACGGCTCGTCGATCCGTAAGGGGGCCGTCGACTCGATCATTGCCTCGGTGAGCCAGCAGCCCGGCGCGACTCGCGGTTCTAACGTCGCTCTCGTCCTCAGCCCCGGCGCCGCCACCGAGACCGTGCGCGAGGTCCAGGCCATCGCCGAGGACGTCGCCAAGGCGGGCGGCACGCCATTGGCGGTCGCCCGCGACGGCCGCCTGCTCGGCGTGATCTATCTCAAGGATATCGTGAAGGGCGGTATCCGGGAGCGCTTCGCGGAGCTGCGCCGCATGGGCATCCGCACGGTGATGATCACCGGCGACAACCCGATGACCGCGGCGGCGATCGCCGCCGAGGCCGGCGTCGACGATTTCCTCGCCCAGGCGACCCCGGAGGACAAGCTCGCGCTGATCCGCAAGGAACAGTCGCTGGGCAAGCTCGTCGCCATGTGCGGCGACGGCACCAACGACGCGCCGGCCCTGGCCCAGGCCGATGTCGGCGTGGCGATGAACACCGGCACGGTCGCCGCCCGCGAGGCCGGCAACATGGTCGACCTCGACTCCGATCCGACCAAGCTCATCGAGATCGTCGAGATCGGCAAGCAGCTCCTGATGACCCGCGGCGCGCTCACCACCTTCTCGATCGCCAACGACGTCGCCAAGTATTTTGCGATCATCCCGGCGATGTTCCTGGTGCTCTACCCACAGCTTCAGGCGCTCAACGTCATGGGCCTGGCATCGCCGGAGAGTGCCATTCTGTCGGCCATCATCTTCAACGCGCTGATCATCGTGGCCCTGATCCCCCTGGCCCTGAAGGGGGTGACCTATCGCGCGGTCGGGGCCGGGGCGCTGCTGCGGCGCAACCTGCTGATCTACGGGCTCGGCGGCATCATCGTGCCCTTCATCGGCATCAAGGCCATCGACCTCGCCATCACCGCCCTGCACCTCGTCTGATCCGCTCCCTCGTTCCTCGCCGCTCACGAGAACCGCCATGTTGAACCAGCTTCGCCCCGCCCTCGTCCTGCTCGTCGCCTTAACGGCCGTGACGGGGCTTGCCTACCCCTTCGCGATGACCGGCATCGCCGGGGTGATCTTCCCGGCCAAGGCCGCGGGCAGCATCGTGGAGCGGGACGGAAAGCCCATCGGCTCCAGTCTGATCGGGCAGTCCTTCACCAGCGACCGCTACTTCCAGGGCCGTCCCTCGGCCACCAGCGCCGCGGACCCTGCGGACGCGACCAAGACGGTGTCGTCCCCCTACAACGCCGCCAGCTCGTCGGGCTCGAACCTCGGGCCGACCAGCGCCGCGCTCGCCGAGCGCGTGAAGGCCGACGTCGAGGCACGCAAATCCGAGAACCCCGGAAAGCCGGTTCCCGTCGACCTCGTGACGACGAGCGGTTCGGGACTCGACCCCGACCTCTCGCCCGAGGCCGCCCTGTTCCAGGTGCCTCGTGTCGCCAAGGCCCGCAGCTTGCCCGAGGATCGGGTGCGTGATCTCGTCGGCACGCAGGTGCAGGGGCGGTTGCTGGGCGTCCTCGGCGAGCCGCGCGTGAACGTGCTCGCGCTCAACCTCGCCCTGGACGACCTTGGCAGGAAGTGACCGCAAGGCCATGGGGCATTCCCGCATGCCGGATCCGTATCGAGACCCTGGACGCCCCTCGCCCGACGCGCTGCTGGAAGCGGCGCGCCGGGAGGAGAACCAGCGCGGCCGCCTCAAGATCTTCCTCGGGGCGGCGCCCGGCGTCGGCAAGACCTACGAGATGCTGACCGTCGGCCGCGCCCGGCTCAAGGCCGGCATCGACGTCGTCGTGGGCGTAGTCGAGACTCACGGCCGCGCCGAGACCGACGCCCTGCTCGACGGCTTCGAGGTCGTTGCGCGTCGGGCGGTGCCCTATCACGGCACCGTGCTGGAGGAGATGGATCTCGACGCGCTGCTCGCGCGCCGGCCGGCGCTCGCCCTCGTCGACGAGCTGGCCCACACCAACGCGCCGGGCTCCCGCCACCCGAAGCGCTACCAGGACGTGGAGGAACTGCTCGACGCCGGCATCGACGTTCACACCACGCTCAACATCCAGCACGTCGAGAGCCTGAACGACGTGGTCGCGCAGATCACCCGCATCCGGGTGCGCGAGACGGTGCCGGACGGCGTCCTCGACCGGGCCGACGACATCGAGGTGGTCGACCTCAACCCGGACGACCTGATCCAGCGCCTGAAGGACGGCAAGGTCTACGTACCGGGCAACGCCGAGCGCGCCCTGAAGCACTACTTCTCGCGAGGCAACCTGACCGCCTTGCGCGAGCTCGCGCTCCGGCGGACGGCCGACCGGGTCGACGACGAACTGCTCAGCCACATGCGGGCCAACGCCATTGCCGGCCCATGGGGTGCGGGCGAACGGGTGCTCGTCTGCGTCGACGACGATCCGCGCTCGGCCGGCCTCGTGCGCCACGCCAAGCGGCTCGCCGACCGGCTGCACGCGCCCTGGACGGCCCTGACCGTCGAGGGGCCGCGCAGCACCGGCCTCGGGGAGGTCGCGCGCGACCGGATCGCCGACACCCTGCGCCTCGCGGACCGCCTCGGCGGCGACGCCGTGACCTTGCCGGGCGGGCGCCGCGTCGCCGACGATATCCTGGCCTACGCACGCTCGGCCAACGTCAACCACGTCATCCTCGGCAAGGCGACGCGCTCGAGACTGTTCGAGCTCGTCAACGGCTCCATCGTGCACGAGCTCGTCCGTCGCAGCGGCAACATCAGCGTCCATGTCATCGCCGGCGAGCCGATGCCGGCCGATGCGGTCCCGGCCAAGACCGTGGCGACCGCCAAACCCTCTTCGTCGTTGAGTCCGCTGGACTACGTCCTCGGGCTCCTCGCGACCGGCTTGGCCCTTGGGCTTGCCCTGTTGCTGCAGCCCTTGCTCGGCATCGAAAACGCCGATCTCATCCTGCTGACGGCGGTGGTCGCCGTAGCGGTGCAGTTCGGTCTCGGACCCTCGCTCGCCGCGGTCCTGGCGGCGTCGCTGTCCTACAACTTCTTCTTCTTTCCCCCGGTCTACACCTTCACCATCACCGACCCCACGAACATCGCCGCCTTCCTGCTGTTCACGGCTTTGGCGGTGGTCGTCTCCAACCTCGCATCGCGCTCGCGCAAGGAGGCGGTGGTCTCGCATGGCCGCGCCCGCGCGTCGGAACGTCTCTACGGCTTCAGCCGCAAGCTCTCGACCTGTGGAACCCTCGACGACGTGCTCTGGGCCACCTCGGCACAGATCGCGGCCATGCTGAAGGTCCGGGTCGTGCTGTTGCTGTCCGAGGACGGGGTCGTCTCGGTCCGGGCCGGCTACCCGCCGGAGGACAGGCTGGACGAGGCGGACCTCGGCGCTGCCAAATGGGCCTTCGACAACGACAGGCCCGCCGGCCGCGGCGCCGATACCCTGCCGGGCGCCAAACGGCTGTTCCTGCCGATGCGCACGGGGCGCGGCACCATCGGGTTGATCGGCCTCGACGCCGACGGCACCGGCCCGATCCTGACGCCCGAGGACCGGCGCCTGTTCGATGCCCTGGCCGACATGGGTGCGCTCGCCATCGAGCGGGTGCGGCTGGTCGCCGACCTCGACCGTGCCGAGCGCGCCGCCGAGACCGACCGCTTGCGCCAAGCCTTGCTCACCTCGATCTCCCACGACCTGCGCACGCCCTTGTCCTCGGTACTCGGCGCAGCCACCACCCTGCGCGACCTCGACGAAGCGCTGCCGCCGGAGGCCAAGGTGGACCTGCTCGCGACCATCATCGAGGAATCGGAGCGATTGAACCGCTTCATCGTCAACCTCCTCGACATGACACGGTTGGAGGCCGGCGCGGTGGCCCCGAACCTCGTGCCCCAGGAGGTCGGCGAGACCATCGACACCGCCCTGCGTCGAGTGGAGAAGGTTCTCTCACAGCACCGGGTCGAGATCGAGGTTGCCCCGAACCTGCCGCCGCTGAGCCTCGACCCGGTCCTGTTCGAGCAGGTGTTGGTCAACCTCCTCGACAACGCGGCCAAGTACGCGCCGGAGGGCTCCACGGTCACGGTGAGGGGGCTGGTCGACCGAGGGCAGGTCTGCGTGCAGGTGCTCGACGAGGGCGACGGCCTGCCCGAGGCCGATATCGAGCGTGTGTTCGACAAGTTCTACCGGGCCCGCAAGGGTGACAGCGTCCGGGCGGGGACGGGGCTCGGCCTCGCCATCGCCCGCGGCTTCGTCGAGGCCATGGGAGGTTGGCTGACGGCCGCCAATCGGGGGGACCGGAGCGGGGCCGTCTTCACCCTCGTCCTTCCGGTCCCGGCTGCCCGCCAAAGACATTCGGACATCGCGGCATGAGCCTGAACATTCTCGTCATCGACGACGAGCCGCCGATCCGGAAACTGCTGCGGATGGGATTGGCGACTCAGGGCTACACGGTCTTCGACGCACCGAACGCGCGCACCGCCCTCGACATCCTATTCCGGGAGACGGTCGACCTGATCATCCTCGACCTCGGGCTGCCGGACATGCGCGGGCACGACCTGTTGCGCACGATCCGCGAGCGGCACCGCGACCTGCCCGTCGTCGTCCTGTCGAGCCGCGACGACGAGCCGGGCAAGGTCGAGGCGCTCGACCTCGGGGCCGACGACTACGTGACGAAACCCTTCGGCATGGGCGAGTTGCTCGCCCGCATTCGTACGGCTTTGCGCCACCAGCTGGCCGTCCAGGGCGAGCGGGCCCTGTTCGAGGTCGATGGCCTCAGCGTCGACCTCGTGCGCCGCCTGGTGCGGGTGCGGGGCGCCGAGGTGAAGCTCACCCCGCGCGAGTACGACTTCCTGCGCGTCTTGGTGCAGCACGCTGGCAAGGCCCTGACCCATGCCCAGTTGATGAACGAGGTCTCGACCTCCTCCGACCCGCAATACCTTCGCGTCTACGTGCGCCAGCTCCGCCAGAAGCTGGAGGCCGACCCCGAGCGACCGCGCATCCTGCTTACCGAAACCGGCGTCGGCTACCGTCTGCGCGCACCCGACGACGAGGCCCGAGCTTGACCGTACCAGCCCATCGTCGTCAGCCAATCCCTCCGCATCAGCATTGGAGCGTTGCCAGTGATCCCTCCCAAACGAGCCCATCGGCGAGCACCCGCATGACCGTCGACGAGTTCCTCTCGCCGGAGCACGTGGCGGTGAACCTGCGCGTCAACGGCAAGGCGGCCCTGCTGGAGGAGCTTGCTCGTCAAGCCGGCCGGGGGATCGACCTCGATTACCGGATCATCCATTCCGCGCTGGAGAAGCGTGAGAACCTTGGCTCGACGGGGGTCGGTGACGGCATCGCGTTGCCGCATGCGCGCCTGGAGGCGATGCGGAAGCCATTCAGTCTTCTCGTACGCCCCCGCGACGCCATCGACTTTGATGCGGTCGATGAGCGGCCCGTCGACCTCGTCTTCCTCCTGCTGCTCCCGGCGAGCCCGCAAGGCGCGCAATTGAACGCCCTGGCCTGCGTCGCCCGCCGGATGCGCGATCCTGAGGTCGCTGCGGCGATGCGGAGCGCTCGCGACGCCGCCACTCTCTACGCGGCCCTTTGCGGCGCGAGCGATGTCGGCCTACCCTGATCAGGGAAAGAAACTTTCCTGATTTCTCAGTTGCGATTCTAAATTGGCTGCATCGGAGCCTGAACCGGCGTGCGATCCAGCTTCCGTTTCAGCCCCCGCCGGAGCTTGGGCTGCTACAGCCTTGAGTTCACGCTCCGCGAGAAGCCAGAACTGGATGTCGAGCCCGTCGGGCCGATGGGTACGGTCCCAGAGCTCGTAGGCCCGCTCGCGGATCTGCTCGAAGGTGATGACGGTCGTCGAGATCATGTTCCGGTCCCTTGCGATTGGTGATCGGGCGGCGATCCGTCCTCGTCCGACCTGTCGGGCACGGTACCGTGACGGCCGATCCGTGTGGCGATGGTCGGGCGTGCGGCGTCGATGGCGAGCGTCGCCGCGGTGATCGTTCGAGGCTCGGTCGTACGCTTCAACGCATATCGAGCGATGCTAGCCGCGAGGTCGTCGGTCTCGCCGGCCATCGCCTCCAGCTTGGCCAGATCGGTCGATCCACGGGCGGTCGAACGGATCTCCAGCAGGCGTCCGGTCGCCACCTCGATGCGCTCGCGGCGGATGCTCCTTAGGCGTTGGCTGAGCCACGCGACGACCGAGCCGAGGCCGCCGCCGGAGATGGCGACGAGGTAGATCCAGCTCTCGTAGCGCTCGATGAAGCTTTCCTGCTCGCGCTCGTAGTAGTCGATGGCGCCCGGATGGATCGGTAGCCGGGCGCTGGTGGCACCGACGGTGGCATCGTAGGAGGGAGGGGTGACGTCGTCCGCGGCGCGGGTCGTTTCCGACAGGGCCGCACGCATCTCGAACAGATGCTGCGTCACCTCCGCGGCGACGCTGCGAGAGAGGTTCGAACGGGCCATGAGCCGGTAGGACGCGCCCACCGTCGCGATGTCGTCGGTGGGGAGACGCTGATCGCCGGCGAAGAGGCCGGCCGGGATCGTGATGGCCTGGAGCCGCGGCATCCGCGCCAGTGTGGCGGGGACGTCGGAGACGCCGAACATCCTGTCCTCCCGGTGCGCGGCACCGGCCTGGACGAGCCCGACGACCCGCTGCGCCGCAGGCGTTGTGGGCGTCGTCAGCAGGATGACCGCGTCGATCCGGCCTTCCGCGACGGCAGCGGTCAGCTCCGCCTCTTCCACGGGCACCAGCATGACCGCCCGAGCCGGCATGTCCCCTACCGGGGCATCCACGAGGAGGCTGAGACCGTGGCGCTCCACGAGCGAGCGCACGAGCGTGCGGTCGGCGGTCCGCGGCGCAAGGATGCCGAGCCTCTTGCCGGCCAAGTCGGAAAGGGCGTCAATGCCCGACGCACGAGGCGTTACGACCATCGTCGCCAACTCGCGCAGGATCGCCAGGGTCAGGCCGTTGCGCGGTATCAGCACGTCGGGCCTCGCCACCGCGAGATCGGCTCCCCCAGCCTGGAGCGCTTCGGCG
>NZ_CAXUJR010000132.1:0-7620 GCF_964251405.1 uncultured Methylobacterium sp. | reverse complement strand
ACGTCAAGGCGCTGCGCAAGATCGTGTCCCTGCGCAAGAAGGACCACGCCGAGCGCCAGGAGGAGGAGGCGATCCTAGAATTGTACATGCAGGCGCTGGGGATGTCGTAGCGCGGCCCGGCGCGATCCGACGCTCGGTCCCTCTCGAAGAAGGGCCGAGCAGGGTCGGTCTTGGCATGCGGGAGCGTAGCCGGATCGTCCGGCGTGCGCCCATTCCGCCCGATGTCCGGGCCGCCTACCAGCGCGGCATCAAGGCCTGGGTCGAGGATCCCGAGAACCGGGACGTGGTCGGGGCCTGAGTCGCCTGTGTCGAGAAGCGGGTCGCCATGGCATCGGCCGGGCGGGCGACGAGCCCCTCCGGCGCACCTTCGGCACGAGGGCGGGCGAGGGCCACGTGCACCACCGGAGCCGACCGGTCGATCGATTGCGCCACGGCGACGGCAAAGAGCCAGCGAAGCTGGGCGCGCGGGTCCGCATCGGCCGGAATGCGGGCGGAGACGGGCAAGGGATCGGCGGCCGGCGCGGTCTCGGCGCGGGCGGGATTGAGGTTGGCCATTCCACCCAGACCCGCGACCTGGACCGACGGACGCGGCGGCGGCAACGGCATCGCGAGCGCGGCGGCCACCGCGGCGAATTCCGCCGGCCGGCGGGGCGGCGACGGCATGATCGCCTGGACGGTGTCCTGAGGAGCGGCGGCCGGCGTCTCCGCCGTGAGAAGGCTCTGGGCGTCACGCCCGTCGCGGCGCAGGAGGCTCGACTTCGCGGACGAGTCGGAAGCCGCGTAGCCGAGGGCGGCGCGGGTGCCGGTGGTGTCCTCGGGATCGGCGCTGGCGACGACCACCGCAGCCTTCGTGCGTGCCTTGGCCGATGCCGGGGCCGGAGCCGGGGTCTCGCCGGAGCGACCGCCGCCGCCGAACAGGCCGGCGAAGAAGCCCTTCAGGCTTGGCCCCTCGTCCTCGTCGGAACCCTCTGCGTATTGCGTATAGCCGAGCACGGTGCCGCCGCGGGACAGAATGTCGGCGCGAGCCTCCTCGTAACGGGCGAGCGGGCGGTTGTCGGTGGGCAGGTGGACGGTGCGGCCGTCCGGAAACAGGCGGGCGAGCTGATCGTGGCTCATGCGCGGCCAGGACCGCACCGAGCCCACATCGAGATGGACGAAGGGCGAACCCGCGCTCGGATACCAGCCGACCCCGCCGCGCTGCATCTGCATGCCCACCGCCCGGATACGGTCGACCGAGACGTCGGGCAGGTGGAAGTCCATCGCCTTGCCGCGCGTATGCTGGCTGAACTCGGCGACGCCTCGCGAGCGCCTGCGCAGCATCGCATTGGTGCCGGGCGAGCGATAGGCGGACACGACGTTGATCGGCTCCGACGAGCCCACCGAGCGGTAGGCCTCCCACACCGTGTCGAACAGGCGCGGGTCCATCTTCGTCGGCTCGTCGATGCGCCAGTCGCGCAGCAGCCAGTTCAGCTGCTCCAGGGCCGCACGGTCGTAGCGGCCGTCACGCTTGAACGTGATCGTCGCGCTTTCCTTGGTGTGGGTGTGGTAGATCGAGAGGGTGCGGGTGTCGCCATTGGCGACGGCGTCCTGGGTGCTGCTCGCGCCACCGACGAGGATGGCAACTCCCGACAACAGGGCGAGGGATCGCGACAGGGCGCCGTGGCGGCGGGAGCGGGGCAATCGGTCTCGCATCTGTCCGTGCACGATGGTCCCACCCTCTACCAGACCGCAGCCTGAGCGCGACTCGTCATGGTGAACGCAAGGTTGCCGAAAACCGTAAACGGCCGGTTAACCGGGACCCTGACGCTGCACACTCAGGAGGCAGAACGGCTAAGTCGCAACCGTGGCGAAATCGTGCCGCGCAAGAGTGCCGGCGCACATCGGCCGGGAGGTGTGGCATCGAGGCCGCGCCAGTGCGTCGCCGGTGAACGACAAAGGCGCGGCCCGCCATCGCGGCACCGCGCCCTCATGCGTCCTGGGAGGCGATAGGTGCTCAGGCGGCGGTGGCCTTCACCGGCACGCCCTTCTCGGCGAGGAATTGCTGCAACTCGCCCGACTGGAACATCTCGCGGGTGATGTCGCAGCCGCCCACGAACTCGCCCTTCACGTAGATCTGCGGGATGGTCGGCCAGTTCGAAAAGGCCTTGATGCCGTCGCGGATCGCCATGTCATCGAGCACGTTCACGCCCTTGAACGGCACTTCGAGGTGGTTGAGGATCTGCACGACCTGGCCGGAGAAGCCGCACATCGGGAATTGCGGCGTGCCCTTCATGAACACGACTACGTCCTGGGATTCGATCTCGGTCTTGATGGCGGTGTTGACGTCGGTCATGGGAATCCTCGTCTGCCTACGATCGTCGGCTATAGCGGCTGAAGTCAGGGTTTTTACGCCGATTTCAAGACTGTCGACTCCGCGATCTGCCGAAGGGCGGCATCGATGTCGAACGGAATGACGAGAAGTTCGTCGGGGCTCAGTGGGCATTGCGGTGGCAGATCGGGCATGAGCGTATCGCCGTAAAGCGTGAGACCGAGCTTCGCCAGTGCGCGAGCCGACATCCAGATCTTGTCCCAGTTCAGGCGCTGCCGCATCGAGGGTTCGTAGCAGGCCATCGCGGCAATCTGAATTGTTCCCGCATCCTTGCGCCAGTGTTCGAGGGGAGAGGCGTCCGGCGCCGACAACTGCTTGATGACGTGAGCGAGCGTCTGCGCAAGCAGGTTCTCGACCGCACTGATCTGCGAACGCCCCACGCCTTCGATCGCCTCGCCGACGTTCTCCCAATCGAGCCTGTTCGACAGTTCCGGGCGGCGCGCGAGTTCACGTAACGAAGCCGCCTGCTGCTCGGCCCAGGTCACGATGTCGTCGTCGTAGAGGCTCGGCTGATCCATGCGATCGACCCCGCTGAACGGTCTCAATCCTGCGGGACGCCCGTGGTCAGCGCAAGGGCGTGGAGCACGCCCCCCATGCGCCCCTGCAGCGCGCCGTAGACGAGCTGGTGCTGGGCCACCCGCGTCTTGCCCTTGAAGGCCGACGAGATCACGGTGGCGGCGTAGTGGTCGCCGTCGCCGGCGAGATCCTTGATCTCGACCTGGGCGTCGGGCAGCGCCTCCCGGATCATCGCCTCGATCTCGCGCGCATCCATCGGCATGGGCTTACTCCTTCAAGGTCAGGCCGCGGCCGGACGGCTCGCCATGTAGGCGGGCAGCCAGCCCTCGTGCGCCTCGCGCAGGTCGGACAGGGATATGGCCTCGCCGCCGGGCAGGGTCAAACGATCGCCGCCGACGGTGCCGACGATGGCGGCCTCGATCCCGATTTCCGTCGCCCTGGCAAGGAGATCCTGCGCGTTCGTAAGGTTGGCGCTGAGCAGGTATCGGGCCTGGTCCTCGCCGAACAGGTAGGCATGGGCCGGTAACCCCGGAGGACCGTCCGACAGGGTGGCACCGACACCACCCGCCATCGCCATCTCGGCGAGCGCCACGGCGAGCCCGCCGTCGGAGAGGTCGTGCACGCTGTCGACGCGGCCCGAGGTGATGAGCCCGCGCACTAAATCGCCGTTACGGCGCTCCGTCGCGAGATCGACCGGCGGCGGCGCGCCGTCCTCGCGGCCGGCGATCACCGCGAGGTAGACGGACTGGCCGAGCCAACCTGCCGTGGCACCGACGAGGACGAGGACGTCGCCCTCGCGCTTCAACGCGATCGTGGCATGGCGCGTGACATCATCGAGGAGCCCGACACCGCCGATCGTCGGCGTAGGCAGGATGCCGATTCCGTTGGTTTCGTTGTAGAGCGAGACGTTGCCGGACACGACGGGGAAATCGAGGGCGAGGCACGCCTCGCCGATGCCCTTCAGGCAGCCGACGAGCTGGCCCATCACCTCGGGCTTCTCCGGGTTGCCGAAATTGAGGTTGTCGGTGATGGCGAGCGGGCGGGCGCCGACCGCGGTGATGTTCCGCCAGGCCTCCGCCACCGCCTGGCGGCCGCCCTCGACGGGGTCGGCCTCGCAGTAGCGCGGAGTCACGTCGCAGGTGAGTGCCAAGCCCTTCGGGCCGTCCTCGACGCGCACGATGGCGGCGTCGCCACCGGGCTTCTGGACGGTGTTGCCGAGAATGAAGTGATCGTACTGCTCGTAGACCCAGCGCTTCGAGGAGAGGTCCGGCGAACCGACCAGCCGCTTCAGGGCCTCGGCGTTCCCGATCGGAGCGGGCACGTCGCAGGCCGCGATGACCGGCTGGTGCGTGTTGGCGATGTGCGGCCGGTCGTAGAGCGGCGCCTCGTCGCCGAGCTCCTTGATCGGCAAGTCGGCCATGACGACGCCGTCGTGCTTGACCACGAAGCGCAGCGTGTCGGTGGTGTGCCCGATCACCGCGAAATCGAGGCCCCACTTCACGAAGATCGCCTCGGCCTGCGCCTCCATGCCGGGCTTGAGGACCATGAGCATGCGCTCCTGGCTCTCCGACAGCATCATCTCGTAGGCGCTCATGTGGGCTTCGCGCGCCGGCACCTTCTCGATATGCAGCTCGACGCCAAGATCGCCTTTGGCGCCCATCTCGACGGCCGAGCAGGTCAGGCCCGCGGCGCCCATGTCCTGGATCGCGATGACGGCGCCCGATGCCATCAGTTCGAGGCAGGCCTCGAGCAGGAGTTTCTCGGCGAAGGGGTCGCCGACCTGCACGGTCGGGCGCTTCGACTCGGAGGCATCGTCGAACTCGGCCGAGGCCATGCTGGCGCCGTGGATGCCGTCGCGTCCGGTCTTCGAGCCGAGGTAGACGATCGGGTTCCCGACGCCGGTGGCCGCCGCGTAAAAGATCGCGTCGGTGCGGGCGAGGCCCACCGCCATCGCGTTGACGAGGATGTTGCCGTCGTAGCGGGAATGGAAGCCGACCGCGCCGCCGACGGTGGGAACACCGAACGAGTTTCCGTACCCGCCGATGCCGGCGACCACGCCCGAGACGAGGTGGCGGGTGCGGGGATGGTCGGGCGAGCCGAAGCGCAGGGCGTTCAGCGCCGCGATCGGCCGGGCACCCATCGTGAAGACGTCGCGCAGGATCCCTCCGACGCCGGTGGCGGCGCCTTGGTAGGGCTCGATGAAGCTCGGGTGGTTGTGGCTCTCCATCTTGAAGACGCAGGCGAGCCCGCCTCCAATGTCGATGACGCCCGCGTTCTCGCCCGGCCCCTGAATCACATGGGGACCAGAGGTCGGGAGCCCGCGCAGGTGCTTGCGCGAGGACTTGTAGGAACAGTGCTCGTTCCACATCGCCGAGACGATGCCGAGTTCGGTCAGGGTCGGGTCGCGCCCGATCAACCCGCGGAAGCGGTCGTACTCGTCCGGCGTCAGGCCGTGCTCGCGGACGAGCTCGGGCGTGATCGGCACATCGTTGCGGAACATGCGGGTCCTCTCGACCGATCGGGGCAGTCGCGACGGCTCTAGAGCGGAAGCGCCCGGCCTGGCAACGGCCCGTCTGCGTGATCCGGCTCCGCACCTCCGTCGTTTACCACGGGGACGATCGCCTGTGCCCGCTTGCAACCGACGGGCGGCGGAATGATTAAGTCTTCGTGAGTGGAAGGAGTTTACGGATCGTGATCGTTCGCATGCGAGCGCTTCTGACGGGTATCACGGCCTTCGCCCTGATCGCGGCGACGGGCGTCGCGTCGGCGCAGATCGTCCCCGAGACCTCGGGCCAGCCTTCGGCCGGCAACTCGCCGGCGGCTGTCGTGCAGACCGGGTCCCGCCAGCGCCTGAACTGCCCGGCATGCGGCGGACGTGATCCGGGAGCCGGAAAGCCGCTCGTCGAGGCTTGGCTGGACGAGGCCGCCGCCGGCCACGCGCCGAGGCGGCCCTCGGAGCTGCGCTGAGCGCACGGGCGGGCGTCGATCAGAACTGGATCGTTGCGCGGACGCCCACCACCGCGCTGTCCTTCATCCGCACGAAGCCGTTCCGGCGCGGGTTCCAGGTGTTACCCCCCGGGAAGCGCACGTATTGCAGGTCGGGCTGGATCGTGAAGCCCGGCGCGACGACCGCCTGATAGGTCAGTTCGACAACGGCTTCGTAGCGCCGGACCGGCATCGCGATGCCCTCGAATGCGATCCGGTCGCGATCATAGCCCCGGGCGGCCCCGCCGATGCGCATGTAGCTGACGCTGATGCCCGCCACATCCGCGGGCCTGCCGGGCAGCAGGCCTTTGTAGACAAGGCCGGCATCCCCGTAGAGGTCGACGACGCTGGCCTCGTTCGGCGAGCCGGCGATGCGCAGGAAGGTGGCGGCGCCCCGGTCGCTGTCCGCGTCCTCGCGGTAGAGTGTCTGGTCGACCAGCGCATAGACGCCGTCGTTGCCGCGCCGGCGGCGGGCGATGCCGCCGCTCGAGGGATCGGCGAGAGACCTGCCGAGCAGGTCGAATCGCGGATCGTCGAACCGGCCGAAATGGTGATAATAGCCGAGCTTCACCGTTCCGGTCCGCTCCGGTCCGGGGGCGTCGACGACGTAGCGGTGCGCGGCCTCGGCGATCAGCAGGGGAGGCACCTGCAGCGGAAAATCCACGCCGTCCGGGCTCCGCCGCTGCGGATCGAGGTCGCGGTTGCCCGCGCGCGGCGGCGCAGGATCGCCGTTGAACAGGCCGACCATCAGAGTCGTGCGATCGGACGGGCTCCATTTGGCCCGGATACCCGGGGTCGCGAAGGGCGAGGCAGGGCCGCCCGACGGAAGGTTGGCCATGGCGATCACTGGCCAGCCGAAGGTTTGGTTGATGAAGACGGTCGCGGACGGGCTCACCAGGAACTCGGCATCCGCCGCGAGCCGGCCTGCCCGAACGGTCAGCGCCTTGTCGAGGAAGGCTTGCTCCAGCCAGAGCTCGTGTAGACGCGTCGCCGGCAGGGCCTCGATTCCGCTCACCGTGGCGAGGTTGCCGACGTAGTAGCGCGAGATGTCGGTTCCGTGGATCTGGTAGGCGTTGCTGTGGAAGCTGAGGCCATCCAAGCCCATCAGGGTGTCGAGATCGGCATCGACCTGGGCGTCGAGGCGGCCCTCGTAGGCGGTCCCGCGGCGCATGCCGCCACGCCGGTTTGAGAAGACCTCGCCAATATAGGTAGCGTTGACCTCGATTCCCCGGTCCTTCAGGGCCGCTCGCCCGGTCCGAACCCGCTCGGCGAGACTTGCGACGACGTCGAAGCGTGGGGCGAGGTCGATCTCGGGCAACGAAGCCGTCCGGGGCACCTCCGCCGCCGTGGCACCGCAAGCTCCGGCCAGAGCGAGAAGCAACGAGATCCATGGCCGGAACGTACGGAAGCGGGGCATCACGCGGATCGAGACTGCGAATGCGGCGCAGCCTCTGGGCCGTCGCGTTCGGCGTCCTCCACTCCGCGCACCACGCTCGACCTGAACCCATTGTCGGATCCCCGAGGGGAGCGGGGGAGGCTGCTCCAATCAGCAATGCGTGCGTCGAAAACCTCGTTGTCTCCGCAATCGCCGAATCTGACGAACTGGCGGGGTTGGACGAATTCTGATCGTTTTGTGAATGGAGGGCAGATGAACATTTGATGTTGGCGTTCACCGGTTGCGGAGACAAATCTTTATGAGGGTTTTAGGGCTGCATAGATGACCTACTTTCCTCGCTGAGCAAGTTCGGCAG
>NZ_CAXUJR010000131.1:3253-7664 GCF_964251405.1 uncultured Methylobacterium sp. | reverse complement strand
ATCACCGCGCTCGTCGTCGGACCCGCAGCAGGAAGCAGCGACGAACAGCCCGACACCGCGAGCGCGGTGAACAGGAGGAACGGAAGGGTACGCATCCAGGGCAGCCTGTCGGTTTCGCCAGCCTGCTGCCTAGACCATCCCCACCGCCATGTCCGTGGCGGGGCGGTCACAGTCGCGGCGCCACCGGCCCGCGGCCCGCACCCATCCCCGTTGCGCACACCCTCCGGCCCACGGCCGGTTTCCGCCGGCCAGCGATGCATGTCCGCTCCCGGTCGCCAACGACCGCCGTGGCGATTACAACGTCCTCGCGATGATCCTCGGGCCGCAACGGCTGCGCGAGCGCGGCCTGGCGCCCGGCGGGGCCAAGGGGGCCGTCGCAACGACGACCGGCCCGGAGCGGTCCAACGACGAGGCGCCCATGGCCGATGAGCTGTCCCCGACCGTGCTGGTGGTGATGGGCGTGTCCGGGTCCGGCAAGAGCACGGTCGCCGCGCTCCTCGCCGAGCGGCTCGGATGGGATTTCGCCGATGGCGACACCTTCCACGGCCCGGGCAACATCGCGAAGATGCAGGCCGGCATCGGGCTCGGCGACGGCGACCGGACGCCCTGGCTCGCCGCCATCGCGGCGTGGATCGACCGGCACCTGGCGGAGGGGCGATCGGGCGTGATCGTCTGCTCGGCGCTGAAGCGGTCCTATCGCGGCGCCCTGGTCCGCGATCGGCCTGCGGTGCGGATCGTCTATCTCTCGGGGGAGCCGGCCCTGATCGCTGAGCGGCTTTCCAGGCGGCTCGGCCATTTCATGCCGGCGACGCTGCTCGAGAGCCAGTTCGCCGCCCTCGAACCGCCCGGTCCCGAGGAGCGGCCGATCACCGTCTCGGTCGCGCACGGCCCCACGCTCGTCGTCGAGGCCATCCTCGACCAGCTCGGCTACGCAGCCTGACAGCGCCCGATGGCGGCCCCGGCGAGGCCGTTGGGTCCGGCATCCCGCGTTTCGACTCCAGGCAGCTCGGATCGCCGAACAAGGGGACGCGTCCGCGGAATCGTGGACCGCGCCCGCCTGTGTCGTGTGCGCCACAGCACATCAACAAACGGCCACGCTCCCACCGGCGATTGCGGCCGGGGCCGCTTTCCGGCCGCATTTGAGACCGACCCAGGTTTGATCGGCCGATGGCCAAACCGGGTCCCTCGTATGAACCAGCGCCTCCTGCTCCTCGCCGCATTCGTCGCATCGCTTCCCGCGACGGCCTCCGCGCAGCAGACCGGCGCCCCACGCGACAACATCAA
Organism: uncultured Methylobacterium sp.; assembly: GCF_964251405.1. Lineage (GTDB taxonomy): Bacteria > Pseudomonadota > Alphaproteobacteria > Rhizobiales > Beijerinckiaceae > Methylobacterium. The sequence continues at coordinate 6,380 of NZ_CAXUJR010000131.1, read as the reverse complement.
TGCCCTGATCGAGGCCCAGGCCAAGGCCGCCGGCCTTCCGTCGAGCTTCGTCCATCAGGTCGTCAAGCGTGAGAGCAACTACAACCCCAACGCCAAGGGCGGTTCGGCCCTGGGTCTGATGCAGATCAAGCACGCCACCGCGCGCGGCATGGGCTACGGTGGCGATGCCGCGGGCCTCTACGATCCCCAGACCAACCTGCGTTACGGGATCGCCTACCTCGCCGGGGCCTACCGCGCCGCGAAGGGCGACCTGATCCAGGCCTACAACTACTACAACAAGGGCTATTACTACGCCGCCAAGCGCCTCGGCATCACCACCGACGTCGCGGCCGATGTACCGACGGCGCCGAGATCCGGCACCGCCTTCGGCAGCCTGTTCGGTCAGCGACCGGCCGTCGATCCCAACGTGACGGCCGCCAACACCGCCCTCGCCTACGCGCCATCACCCGCCACCGATCCGGCCCCCACGGAGGTGGTGGAGGTTCCGCTGCCGCCGCGGCGGCCCGCCTTCCGCAGCGACGTCGCCCTGTCCGATCCGGTCACTGCGACGGTCGCCGGCGCCCGTTCCACCGACCTCGCTGCCCTCTCGGTGGCGCCCCAGGCGGCGTCGCTCGCCATGAGTGCCGAGCCGCCCGTCACCGAGACCGTGGAGGTGCCCCTGCCGCCCCGGCGGCCCTCCCTCGTCCAGCTCGCCTCGGTCGGGCGACCGATCGTCGCGAAGAAGGCGCCCGTCGCCGGGACGACGCTCGAGGCCTCCGCGCTTCCCACCGCGCAGTAACGGCCCATCGCGCCGGATCCGAGGTCTGAACGGTCACGGACGGACGCGTCGATCGGCGTTTGGGGCACGGAATCGACCTCGGCATGCACCATCGCGGCCGACAGCGTACCCTGACGCCGGGGACCTCGAGACCGCGACGTGAATCGATCGAGCCCGTAATTGTAGTGCGTCATGCGTGCCCCCATGTTGCAGTGCGATGTGGAACACTGCATGCAAGCGTTGGAATACGGGCGGGCCGTCGGGACGGCCTGACGGCGTCGATTTGGGAATCATGTTTCACGTCAGGGATTTATCCAGGCGTGGCGGAACTCGTCCGCGCGTTCTTGCCGGGCAAGCTCCCGCCGGGAGAGTTCCTGCCGGGGGAATTCCTGCTGAGAGACATGGCGTGCGCGGACGAGCGGGTCCGTCGCGGCCCGATGAATGTGTCGTTTGGATCGTACAGGGACGGACGGAGCTATGACCGGGGCGATGGAGCAGGAATCGCTTTTCCTGGCGGAGCTCGGGCGGCGGGTCCGGCATGCGCGGACGGTCCGGGGGCTGTCGCGCAAGCTGCTGTCGCAGACCTCGGGCCTGTCGGAGCGCTACATCGCCCAGCTCGAGAGCGGCCAGGGCAACGTCTCGATCATCCTGCTGCGGCGCGTCGCCAACGCCATGGGCATTCGCCTCGACGATCTCATCGCCGACCAGGAGATCCCGACGGACTGGCATGTGCTGCGCGATCTCCTGGGCAATGCATCGGCGGAGCAGATCGCCCTGGCCAAGGGTGTGCTCTCGGGCAAGACCGGCGCGGCCGGCGAGGCCGTGCAGCCGCGGGTGGCGGTGGTGGGCCTGCGCGGCGCCGGCAAGTCGACCCTCGGCCGCCGCGTCGCCGACCGGCTCGGCTGGAGCTTCGTCGAGCTCAACGCCGAGATCGAGCGCGAGAACGCCCTCTCGGTGAAGGAGATCTTCGCGATCTACGGGCAGGAGGGCTATCGCCGGCTGGAGCAGGGGGCCCTGCGCCGGCTCACCGAGCGGCCCGGCCCGTTCGTGCTCGCCACCAGCGGCGGCATCGTCGCCGAGCCCCTGACATACGACCTGCTGCTGCAGGCGTTCTTCACGATCTGGCTGCGGGCCAAGCCCGAGGAGCACATGCGGCGGGTGCGCGACCAGGGCGAACTGCCGACCACCGGGGACCATGCCTCGGCGATGCAGGAATTGCGGGCGGTGCTGCTCAGCCGCGAACCGCTCTATGCCAGGGCCTCGGCGGTGGTGGACACCTCCGATGTCGGCGTCGACGTCATGGTCGACCGCCTCGCGAGCGCCATTGAGACGCGGTTCGGCGAAGTCCAGCCCGCGAGCTGACCTGAACTCGCCCGCCCGCATGCCCGGCACGCGCCGCGACCGCCCTTGATCGCGGCCGCGTCGCGCACCACGCTAAGGGCAACCCGGCCGGCCGTGCGAGCGGCCGGATGCCATGAGGGTCGCGATCCGGTCGTGATCCGCGCCCTTCTCGAGGAGCCACCGATGTCCGCGAGCCCGTCCTTCAGTCCGAGCGAACCGGCGATGCTCGACCCGGTCTGGAGCCGCCTGCGCGCCGAGGCCGAGACGGTGGTCCGCGAGGAACCGCAGCTCGCCTCCTTCATCGTGGCGACGATCCTCAACCACGCCACCCTCGAATCGGCGGTGTCGCATCGGGTCGCGGCGCGGCTCGGGCATTCGTCGCTGTCGAGCGAGCTCGTCGCCCACGGCTTCTACGAGGCGATCGCCGACGATCCCCGCATCGGCCAGAGCTTCCGCGCCGACATCGTCGCCGTCCTCGACCGCGATCCGGCAGCGAGCCGCGCCCTCGAGCCGGTGCTCTACTTCAAGGGCTTCCACGCGATCCAGGCCCATCGCCTCGCCCATTGGTACTGGACCCACGACCGCCGCGACCTCGCGCTCTACCTGCAGAGCCGCTCGTCCGAGGTGTTCCAGACCGACATCCACCCCGCCGCCCGGGTCGGGCGCGGCATCTTCCTCGACCACGCCACCGGCCTCGTCGTCGGCTCCACCGCGGTGATCGAGGACGACGTCTCGATGCTGCATGCGGTGACGCTGGGCGGCACGGGCAAGCAGGGCAGCGACCGCCATCCCAAGATCCGCCGCGGCGTGATGATCGGGGCGGGCGCCAAGATCCTCGGCAACATCGAGGTCGGGGCCTGTGCGCGCGTGGCCGCCGGCTCGGTGGTGCTGCGGCCGGTCCCGCCCAACACGACGGTGGTCGGCGTGCCGGCGCGGGTCGTCGGCACCGCCGGCTGCGCCGAGCCGGCCCGGGCCATGGACCAGTTCGTCAGCGTCGACCAGTTCGTCCACATGGCCGAGGGGATCTGA
>NZ_CAXUJR010000131.1:0-3153 GCF_964251405.1 uncultured Methylobacterium sp. | reverse complement strand
GGGATCTGAAGCCGCGTCGTCGCGGCTCGCCCCACGGGTTGCCCCCTCACGGGCGGCGTGGCAAGCGGTGCCGGAACCACCGCCCAGGGCGATGGCCGGTGCTCCCGTTTCGTCGAGGGGAGGCGGCCGCCATCGGCCGCCGCAATGAGGTTGAGCGTGACCAAGACCGACATCACGAAGGTGCAGGACTACCTTCGCCGCACCTTCTCGAACACCAATATCCGCCTCGTGCCGCGGCCCAAGAAGGACGATTCGGCCGAGGTCTATATCGGCGAGGAGTTCCTCGGGATCGTGTCCGTCGACGACGAGGACGGCGACCGCTCGTTCAACTTCGCCATGGCGATCCTCGATATCGATCTCGAGGACTGACGCTCGCCCGGCTCATCGCCGTGCCGGAATGGCCTGTGGGCGGCGTTTACCTTGCCCACGGGTAATCCTTAACACTTCGTAAACGCTCGGGCAGAGTGCGCGCTACCTCGTCGTCAACGATGGAGCGCACGCGCCATGGTCATCAGCCCGTCGGCCCTCGAATCGATCCAGACCCTCTGCCTCGGGCTCGCCCTGTCGGGCCTGCTCGCCACCGCGTTCGAGCTCGTCACCGAGCGGCGTGCCAGCTTCAACCTGTTGGAGCGCGGCGGCGTGGCGGCGGCGGCGGCCCTGCCGGTGCTGGCCTTCACCGCGCCCTTCATCATCCTGCGCAACACCCTGCGCGGGCGGCAGATCGAGGGCCGGCCCATCCCGTTCGTGATGATCGCCACCATGATCGCCTGCGGCTGGAGCCTGCTCTCCGGACGCATCGTGCTCGACCTCGCCCATTTCATCGTGGGAAGCTGAGGGAAGATCACCCGTGTCCGTCCGCGCGCCGCAGCACGCTCCTCCCCTGGCGGGGAGGAGTTGGAGGTGGAGGTAGCTGGGTGACCCTGTGCTGAGGGCAGCGGAACCACCCGCACCCCTCGCTACGAGGGCAGGGCGATTGCAGATGAGAAATGGTCCTTCTCGCCTGCGATTGAGCGTCCCCTTGGTCATGCCGGGTCGCCGCAGGCGAGCCCGGAACCCAGAACCGCAGGTGGCTCTTCAGCTTGCCGCGTCGGCGGCTCTGGGTTCCGGGCTCTGCCAAGCAGACCCGGAATGACTAAGGGGACTGGGAAACACCGGAAGACCGACTCCGCCTTCCTGCGAGGCGAGGCGGAATTTCCATCTGCGATCGCCCTGCAACGACGGGGAGGGGTCGCGCCACGCCGACCTGATCAAACGGAAAGACCTATGAAATAGCCGCCGGCCTCAACGATTCGCGGTCGTCACCGGCGACGTGACGCCGTTGAGCGAGACCCAGGCCATCCCGTCCTGGCCTTCACGCTTGACGAAGGTGTAGCCCGTGCGCGTCCCCGACAGGATCGCGTTGGTCTTGTTGTCGAGGATCAGGTCGCCGCGATTGGTGCGGACCATCAGCACCGCGTGGCCCTCGCCGATATCGTCGATGACCACGGTCATGCGCAGGGCGCGGCGCGGCAAGCCGCGCTCGACCAGCATCCGCCGCTTGAGCAGCTGGAAATCCTCGCAATCGCCGAACCCGTCGTCCGGGTAATCCCAGCGGTCGACCACGCCCCAATGGGCGATGTCGGTGATCGGTTTGATCCGCGCGTTGACGCGGCGGTTGACGCTGGTCAGCGTGCGCCACACCGCCGGATTGAGGGCGATGAGCGTGGGTTGGGACAGGTCGACGCCGCACTCGTCCGGCAAGCGAGCGCACAGGACGGTCCAGGCCGCCACCGGCTTGGCGGCGCCACCCTCCTCGATGATGGTGGCCTCCGGGAGCGCCGCGGCGTCGTCCTGCTGGGCACTGGCGCCGCCGAGCATCAGGATCGATCCGACCAGGCTGGCTTGAATCGCACGGGTGAGACGCCGGCTCAGGGAAAACGTCCCTCCCGCCGCGTCGAGGGTGTGCAGACCTGCGTGCCGCATCAAGCTCGCCCCGCCATTCGTTGGCTAAGGCATGAAGCTTGCACGGTCCTTGACGTAGCTCAATCGGAAAAATGACGAAGGAGTTAACTTCTGCGGATCGAATAAGTTCCAAAAAGATCTGCTGCGAACTTGCAACACCGGGACGTCGGGTAAGTCGTCCGGCGACGGGACGCTTGTCGCGGCTCGTCCCATAGAAGCCTGTGCCGTGCCGTTCGTCCAGTTCCGGTGAGTTACCGATTGGCGGTGGTGGCCGGCGAGGTGACGCCGCCGAGCGACACCCAGGCGACGGCGTGCTGGCTCTCGCGCTTGATGAAGATGTAGCCGGTCCGGTACCAGGGCAGGATCTCGCTGGTCTTGTTGTCGAGGATGTAGTCGCCGCGGTCGGTCACGAGGGTGAGCACCGCATGGCCCTCGCCCTTCTCGTCGATGACGACGGTCATCCGCATCGCCCGGCGCGGCAGGCCGGCCGCTGCCAGCAACTTGCGCTTGAGAAGCTGGTAGTCCTCGCAATCGCCCGCACCGTCCTCGGCGAGGTCCCAGCGGTCGGGGACAGCCCAATGGTCGAGGTCGGTCACCGCCCGCACGGACTTGTTCACGCGGCGGTTCACCGAGACGACGGTGCTCCAGACGGCGGAGGTCAGGGCGACGCTCGTGGGCTCCGACGGGTCGACGGCGCATTCGGCGGCGGCGGCCGCACAGAAGCTCACCCAGGCGGCGATCGGCCGGGCCTCGCCGAGCGGCGTCGCCGCCGCAGAGGCCGGAGGCATCGCGCCGGCGGCCTGGGCCGACGCCGCGGCGGGCCAGAACGCGAGGGCGGCCAACGCCGCGATTGCTCCCAAACCCGTCCGCTTACCGCTCAGCATGATCGTCGCCTCGTCCGTCGAGGTGACGATGCGGGCCATCGCCCTGTGCCGCGCTGAAGCCGATCCGCGCAATTTTACGCATTCGCCCCGGCGATCCGGGAGCCTGCGGACAGGCCGAATTCCAGCCTGCGCGGATCGATCGAACTCGCCCCGATCGATTAGCGGTTCGTCAACCGTGGCAGCGATTCGGCAGCGATGCGAGGGGGCACGGCCGCAGGCCGGCCCGTCACGGCGCTTCCGATGAGATCATGCGGGAACGGACCGGACGCAGGCCTTCGGGAGTTTCGTCCATGGGTCGCAGGGACGCCGACCGCCGACCCGGCTCGAA
>NZ_CAXUJR010000130.1:0-7992 GCF_964251405.1 uncultured Methylobacterium sp. | reverse complement strand
CCGCCGCCGCCTATGGCAGGGCTTCGGTGACCCGCACGATCCCGCGCTTGGGCACGGTGGGTTCGTCGCGGGCCGGAACGGCGACCAGGGCGGCGACGCCCTCATACTGGTTGAGGCGCCGGTCGATCATTCCGTCAATCCGGGCGCGCAACTCGGCCACCGTGAGCCCGCGCCGACCCTTGCCGGACTTCTGAGTGAACAGGCTGCGGTTGGCCCGGGCCGCCGAGCGGAACACCGTCTTGGCCACCTGATCCGGCTTCTCGTCGGTCAGGGCGAGAAAGCGTCCCGCGCTCGCGGTGCCGAGGAAATGCGCGAGGTAGAGATCCGAATGATTGAGATCGCGCCCGATGCGCTGGGCGATCCGGTCCCGGTCGCGCTTGATCAGCTCGCCGGCCATCAGGGAGGCGACGTAGGGGTCCTGGCGCAGGCGTAGGACCCGGACACGCATGGTGTCGTCCGCCACCGTGATGGCGCGTCCGCGCCCGCTGATGGCGTCGGCCTCGACATCGAGCCCATGCTGCCGACCATATTTCTGCACCAGCTCGAGCCAAGTGCCGGACAGGAACTGGAACAGCCCTTCCGCCGAGGAGGTCGTGGCCTTCACGGTCGTCGAGAAGCTCGACTCCTTGTCGGCCAGCGCCATCATGTAGACGGGATCGACGCCGGTCTCCTCGGACGCGCGCAGGATCGCCTCGACAAGGGGACGCGGGATGTTCATGTCGCCGAAGCGCAGGATCTCGCGATCCCCCGCGTCGCGCGGCTGCGGCAAAGTGGCGAGGTCCGTCTCGATGAGCGCGAGCGTCGGCGGCTCCTGTTCGACGAGGGGAACTCCGAGCCAACCTTCGTGTTGACCGGCAACCGTTGCGTCTCCGACGAGGGAGGCGCGGTGAAGCCCCAGATCGATCCTATCGTGAGCCATTGCGGCGGGAGCCACCGCGCTTCCAGGAAGACCGGCCCCGAGGAGGAGCCCGGTCAGCAGAGTGGCGATGGTGTGGCGGCGCAATCCGTTTCTTGGGCGCCGGTCGAGCCGATCCTGGGCTCTGGTTGGAAATTTGGTCTCGTTGGGCACGAGACGGCTCACGTCGTCGGCGCAGAGCGCCGGCTCCGGGAAAACCCCCATCATCATTCCTTGCTCGTGCCTCGGCGTTCTTGGGCCGGGCTTCGATCGGTTCAGCGAGCGGACGTCTCGCCGAGGGCTGTGACCAGAATGGGACAGCGCGGTGATCCAACCGTGGCGCGCTTAACGAACCGTTAACGCCCTCTCTTCATGGAATTTTAACGGATCGTTCCGTCGCCGTTCAGCCTGGACGCGTCAAAAAGGCTGCGTTTCCAGGCTTGGAACGAACGGCATCTGACCCAGGTTAGCGGATGCTACGCGGGTGTGCCCTCGGTCCCGAGCCGTCGCCCCGCCGATACAGAGTAAGGAAGACCCTTCCCTATGAGCATGCAGACTGGGCGCCGTGTCGGCGTTGCTTTCGTTGGCATGGGCGGCGCCGTCGCCACGACCGCGATCGCCGGCATCGAGATGATCAAAACCGGCTCGAACCGCCTCGACGGATTGCCGCTCGCCGGCCTCTCGGTCGCGGGCCTCGCCGATTACAAGGACCTCGTCTTCGGTGGCTGGGACCTCAACGATGACGACCTCGCCTCGGCCGCGACCGGTCACGGCGTTCTCACCAAGCAGGACATCGAGAACGGTGCCCAGGTCCTCAAGGGCATCAAGCCCTGGCCGGCGGTGGGCAGCGCCAAGTTCTGCAAGAACATCGACGGCGCCAACCGCATCGTGGCCGCCGACCACCGCGAGGCGGTCTCGGTGATCGCCAACGACCTTCGCCGCTTCCGCCTCGAGAGCAACCTCGACGAGGTCGTAGTGGTCAATCTCGCCTCCACCGAGCGCTGGCCCGATCTCAGCGCTCCCGTCCTGAACTCGTCGGCGGCCTTCGAGAAGGGCCTCGACACGAGCGACGAGGCGATCAGCCCGGCCATGCTCTACGCCTATGCGGCGATCAAGAGCGGGGTGCCCTACGCCAACTTCACGCCCAGCGTCGCCGCCGACGTCCCGGCCCTGCTCGAACTCGCCAAGGAACTGAACGTCCCCGTGGCGGGCAAGGACGGCAAGACCGGTCAGACCATGATGAAGACGGTGCTGGCGCCCGCCCTCAAGGCCCGCGCCCTGCATGTCGACGGCTGGTTCTCGACCAACATCCTCGGCAACCGCGACGGCCTCGCCCTCAACGACAAGGATTCGTTGCAGTCGAAGCTCAACACCAAGGGCACGGTGCTCGACTCGATCCTCGGCTATCCGGTCGAGGACCACCTCGTCCACATCCACTACTACCGGCCCCGCGGCGACGACAAGGAAGCCTGGGACAACATCGACGTCACCGGCTTCCTCGGCCAGCGCATGCAGATCAAGGTCAACTTCCTCTGCAAGGACTCGATCCTGGCGGCGCCCTTGGTGATTGAGATCGCCCGTGTCCTAGATCTCGCCAAGAAGCGCGGCGAGGGTGGCCCGCAGGAGCAGCTCTCGTCGTTCTTCAAGGCCCCGATGGTCAAGAACGGCCATGGACCCGAGCATGATTTCGGCAAGCAGCAGACCATGCTGCTCGATTGGCTCGGCGTGCACTGATGACGACGCACGACGCGGGGGAGGGTCCCGCCGCCCCCCTCGCGTTGCGCGACCTGCTCGTCGAGGTGAACGACCTCAAGCGCGTTCGCTCGGCCGGCCGCATCGGCTCGATCGCCGAGAGGCTGTTCGCCCAGGGCTGGTCGGCCCTGACCGCGGGCGCTCCCCCTGACGTCGTCGCCCTCGACATCACCGCGAAGGCACTCGCCGCGGCCAGACTGTGCGATCTCGATGACGCCTTCCTGTCGGCCGCCGGCCTGACAGACGAGGATGTGACGGGCGTGCTCGTCGCAGGTTTGGAGGCGGTCGCGGGCGATCTAGACGACGACCTGCTCGGCTCTCTCCGCGATCGTCTCGGTTCGCGAGCGATGCTGGCCGCCGGGCCGCTGCCGGCGTTCGTCGCGGCCCTGGCGCACCAGCCCCGCGCTGGCGTAACCTGTCCGGGTCGCGCACGTATCCTTCTGGAGCCGCCTGAAAATCATGCCGAGCACTGCCTGATGGTGGCGGTGTATGGCGTGGTGCTGAGCCCTTTCTACCGCGCCGATCCGACGGTCGTGTTCCTGGCGGCCATGAGCCACCATTTTCACAATGCGGCGATGCCGGATGCCGGGTTCACGGGCGAGATGCTGCTCGGCGATCATCTCGCGCCGATCATGGCGCGCACGACCCAATGGGCCCTCGACGAACTCGACCCATCCCTGCGCGAGACCATCGAGCGCGCGCGCTCGGTCCTGCCGGACGATGCGACGGCCGAAGGGCGCGCTTTCCACGCTGCCGACGCGATCGATCGGGTCCTCCAGATTGCTCAACACCTTAGGGCCGCTTCCCTGACCATGGAGACGGTGCTCGGCGAGATGGAACTCGTGCATGCCGGACCGGTCAAGGGGTTCCACGACCGGGTCCTGAGGGATATGCGGATCCCGTGAGTATCCGACATGGCGGCGTAGGGTGGCGGCGATGATCCCCTTCGACCTTCTTTCTCCTCTGACCGGCCAGGTCTTGCGCTCCGACACGCCGCATTCCCTGCGCGACGCGACGACGGGCGACCGGTGGCCGGTCATCGACGGAATCCCGTATCTGCGCACCAACCGGGACGAGCTCGTCGACCTGACCCTGAAGCTCCTCGACGGCAACGACCGCGACCTCGCGCTGGAAGGACTGCTGGCAGACCAGGACGAATGGTGGACCGGGCCTGCTGCAGACCCGATCGACCTTCATTCGCTCGTGCGCGACAGCGAGAAGCTGACCCTGCGCGACGCCGTCGCGCGACTCGGCTGGGGCCGGGTCGGGGGTTATTTCCTGCACCGCTGGACCGATCCCACTTATCTGGCCGGTCTCACATTGCTCGAAGCCCACTGGAACGATCCGATCAGCGTCTTCGAATTCGCCTGCGGGATCGGGCATTACCTGCGCGAGTTCCAGGCCAGGGGCACCAAGGTCGCCGGCGGCGACGTGGTCTTCGCCAAGCTTTGGGTGGCGCGCCATTGGCTTCTCGACAAACGCGCGCAGCTTGTTTGCTTCGATGCGGGCTCGCCGCATTGGCCAATCGCGGGCGCACCCGTCGACCTCGTAGTCTGCAACGACGCGTTCTACTTCCTCGACGACAAGGCCGGCATCCTCGATTGCCTGCGCAAGAACGCTGGAGACGACGGTTGGCTGGTTCTGAGCCATATTCATAACTCGGCGAGGCCCGGCTTCTCGGCAGGGCGCGCCGTCTCGGCGGCGGAGATCGACGAGTTGTTTCCCGATGGCCTCGTCTACGACGACGACGAGCTCACCCGTGCGCTCGTCGAAGGCCGCGCCCCTTCCCCGAAATCACCCTCGGAGCTCACTGGCGCCGAGGCCTTCTCTGTGGTGGCTGGGCCGGGCATGCGGCCGGCTCCGAGGATGGTAGTCGACGGGATCACGCTGCCGCGCGAAGGTACGCAGCTTCGCCTCAACCCGCTCTATCAGCCTGTCGGCGAGACCTTCGCCATCGCCTGGCCCTCGGAACGCTACGAGGCGGAATACGCCGCCCGTGCCACCTACCCGCTGACCTCGGCGGGGCCGGAGACGCTGGACTGGATCGGCTGCGAGGCATCCCCTCATGTCGAGCGCGTGCGCCGCCGCGAGTTCGTCGACCTGCCGGAGCGGTGGTGATGGCGGATTCCATCGGCTGGGGCATCGTCGGCTACGGATGGGTCGCCCGGGACTACATGGCACCGGGCATCCGCGATGCCGGCCACCGCCTCGTCGCGGTGTGCGATCCCGGCGAGGCCTCGCGCGCCGCTGCGGAAGCGGATGGCGCCCGCGCGCACGCGACGCTCGATGCCCTCCTGGCCGAGACCGAGGTCGAGGCGGTCTACGTCGCGACCCCAAACCATCTCCATCGTGCCGCCGTCGAGGCGCTCGCAACCTCCGGGAAGGCCATCCTCTGCGAGAAGCCGATGGCGACCGATCTCGCCGATGCCGAGGCGATGGCCGCCGCCATCCGCTGGACGGGGGCCTTCTACGGCACCGCCTTCGACCAGCGCCATCACCCCGCCCACCGGGCCATGCGCGACAGGCTCCGCGCCGGGCGGCTCGGCACCGTGACCGCGGTCAGGATCGTCTATGCTTGCTGGCTCGGCCGCGACTGGGCATCGGTGCCCGGCCAGGACAACTGGCGCATCGATCCCGCCAAGGCCGGCGGCGGCGCCCTGATGGATCTCGCGCCGCACGGGCTCGACCTCGTGGATTTTCTGCTCGACGAGCCGATCGCCGCGATCGCCGCGCTGACCCAGGCCCACGCGCAGGACTATGCCGTCGATGACGGTGCTCTCCTGATCGGGCGCACCGGTTCTGGTGTCCTCGCCAACCTGCACGTCGCCTATAATTGCCCCGATGCCCTGCCGCGCCGCCGTCTCGAAGTGATCGGCACCGGCGGCCAGCTCACGGCCATCGACACGATGGGGCAGGTCGCTGGCGGATCACTGACGTTCACCGACGGTACAAGCGGCGTGTCCGAGACTGTGCCCTTCGATGTCAGTGCCTCACCGTTCCTCGAACAGGTCCGTGCCTTCGGCTCCGCCCTGCGCAGGCCGGCGGAGCGGACGGCCTACAGCGCGGAGCGTGACCTGCACACGATGCGCCTTCTGGCGCGCGCCTATGCGACGCTCCCTGACCGGATCGCCGCTGCGGCCGAATGAGAACAGGACGGAACGCGAAGTGACCGACAACGACCAGGACGGCCGGGCCCGCAATGCCCGCGTGCGAGCACCACGCCCCTACCGCTACGGCACCGCGCGGCGCATCGAGGGCCTGCCCTCGAACCTTCCCGAGCCGGTGCGAGCCTATCTCGACATCCTGCCGCCGGGCCGGATCGTCGGCTTCTCCCTGGCGCCGCTGGACCGCACCGGCATCCCGGTCTGGTTCGTCTCGCTGTTCCTCGACGATCCCTACTTCGTCGGCGCGATGCCGAGCGGAATCGGCTACGGCGCCACCGACGACGAGGCGTTGATCGGCGCGGTGGCCGAGATCGCCGAGAACCTGATGCCGTCGCTCGCGGTGATGCCGCGCAAGAAGGAGCGCGGCTCCTATGACGACCTCGTTCGCGTCTTCGGCGCCGCCTCGGTCGCAGATCCGCTGACCCTGTGCCTACCCGCCGGCAGTCCGGTCGGACGCGGCACGGTGCTCGAATGGACGCCGACGGTCCGCGCGCGGACGGGCGAGACGGTGCTGATGCCGCTCGACATTGCGGCGACCGACTATTTCGAGCTCTCCGAAGGCTACAAGCCGTTCACCAACCTCATCACCAACGGCCTCGGCGCCGGCCCGGACGTGGAGTTCGCGCTGGGCCACGGCCTCCTCGAACTGCTCCAGCGCGACGGCAACGGCCTCCTCTTCCGCGCCCTCGACCAGGGCGTGGTTCTCGACGTCTCAGAAGGCCTCGGGGCGGAGACGCGGGCCATGCTCGATCGCCTCGATTCCCTAGGCATCAAGGCCCTGCCCAAATTCGCCACCGACCAGTTCGGCCTCACCAACGTCTACGTGGTTGGCCATGACAGGAACTTGGCCGATACGCCGGTGCCGATTGCGCTCTCGGCTTGCGGCGAAGCCTGCGATCCCGACCGCGAGCGGGCGTTGCGCAAGGCGCTGCTCGAATTCCAGGCCGCCCGCGTGCGCAAGGCCTTCGGCCACGGCCCGTTGAGCTTCGCCGAGCGTGTGACCCCGCCGGGCTACGTCGATTCCTTCATTCGAAAAGCCCTGCCGAGCCTCGACCTCGAAGAGGGCCGGGCGCTTCGTGCCATGCTCGATTGGATCGTCCTGCCGCCTGAAGCCTTGCGCGACGTGCTGGCCGACACGGTCTATTCCGAGCGTAGCACCAAGCCGTTCACGGAGCTGCCGACCACGCCTGCCCCGGATGGCCATGTACGGGGCCGCATCGCCCGCGAGCGCCTGGACGCGGCCGGCTTCGATGTCCTCTACGTCGATTGCTCGCCGCCCGGCGGAGGGGTCGGCATCGTCAAGGCGATCGTGCCGGGGCTCGAGGTCGAGACCATGAGCTATCACCGCATCGGGGAGCGCAACGCGAAGAAGCTGATCGAGCGCGACCATCGGCTGATCCGCTTCGGGACCGAGAGCGAGACCCTGCGCCCGGTCCGCCTGACGCCGGAGGCGATCGAACGCTTCGGCGGCCAGCCCTTGTTCGACACGGCCCTGGCCGACGAGATCGTGGGCCGGCATTATCCGCTCTACCGCGAGCCGGAATCGCACCATGCGCCGTTCCGGCTGCAGCAGCAGGGCAGGGCGGCCTGAACCATGAGCCTGCGCTTCGCCTACAACACCAACGGTGCGGCCAACCATCGCCTGGACGACGCCATCGATCTGATCGCGGAGGCGGGATACGACGGCGTCGCGCTCACCCTCGACATCCACCACCTCGATCCTTTCGCGGATGGCTGGGTGCAGCATACCGAGCGCGTGGCGAGCCGCCTGCAGCGGCTGGGCCTGGGCTCTGTGATCGAGACCGGCGCGCGTTTCCTCCTCGACCCCAGGGCCAAGCACGAGCCGACCCTGGTGACCGCGGACGCCTCGGCCCGCCTGCGTCGCGTCGGGTTCCTCATGCGCGCGATCGACATCGCCGGCATCCTGGGATCGGAGGCGGTCTCGTTCTGGGCCGGCGTGCCCAAGACCGGCGTCGATCATGGAAGCGCGAAGGGCTGGCTGCGCGAAGGGCTCGCAGACGTCGTGGCCTATGCCGGGGAACAGGGCGTCGTGCCCTGTCTCGAGCCCGAGCCGGGCATGCTGATCGAGACGCTCGACGATTTCGCCGCTCTCGACGTTCCCGGCCTGCGCCTCGCCCTCGACACCGGCCATTGCCTCGTCACGCAGGAGCGCGAGCCCGC
>NZ_CAXUJR010000129.1:0-8292 GCF_964251405.1 uncultured Methylobacterium sp. | reverse complement strand
GACTTCTGTGGCCGTTCTCGTTTCTACGGTGGCCGTTTCTTCCAGCGTTGCGCTGGCGCAGAAGAAGAGCTGCCCTGGTTTGCCGTCCGTATCGCTGCACGGTGTCAGGGCCTTGTGTTCGAGCCTCCGACCGAGAGCGCCGGGTGGCCGAGCGTACCTCCCGCTAACGGTGCTCAGGCTCTCGACCACGTCCGCTCCGCCGAGCCATGCCTTAGCGGCCTTCAGCGTATCGAACGCGTGCTCGACGCTGCTGAATGGGTTCGGCCGCTGCTGAGGCGGGAGCCCCTCCAGCAACTCCGCGCGTCATCCTTCCTTTCGTCCGCGCCAGTGCCGTAGACGAGGATACCCTCGACGTCCGCGGCACCCGCGTCCGGCTCCACGGCATCGACGCGCCCGAGAAGGGCCAGACCTGCAAGGATGCGCGGCCCGAGACGGTCAAGCCGCCGACCGGGAAGAGCGGATGTTCTACAACGAGCACGGCGGGAAGGCAGGCGGCATTCTTGGGACCGCATCTTGATTATGGGTCGCTCATTTTACGAAAGACCCCGCAAGCCGTGAGGCTGCGGGGCAAGTGAATCCCATGAGCTGCGGTCGCGTCAGCCCCAGAATGGGGATCGAATGCCGCCGACGCGACCGCGTCGAGGGGGAACGCTCGACACGGCGAGCATGACACGCCATGGGCGACCCGCATTCACTCAGGTGAACAGGACAAAGCCCCGCGCGGCGCATGCCGGCGGAGCTGAGGCGATGAGACTAACCCTATGACGCGTTCGCCGAACTTGACTCTCTTTAGACGGGTGCCTGTTTGCTTAGCCTCAGCGGGCAAGCGCGCGGGCAGCCTCCTTGGTCGTCGTCACCGCGAGCGAGACGTTCGTGATTGATCCTGAGATTGTCAGGACGTTCTGAGCAATCGCGCTGACCGCGGACGCCGCGTCCTGCATGTTCGAGGACATGTCACGTGTTACCACGCTCTGCTCTTCGACAGCCGCCACAGTGCTGACCACGTAATCACGCATCCGTTCGACCGAGCCCTGGATCGTATCAAGCGAGCCGACCACCTGCTTCGAGACTGCCTGGACGCTATCGATCTCGGTCGAGATCTGCTCGGTCGCCCGGGCCGCTTGGTTCGCGAGGTTCTTGACCTCCTGCGCCACGACGGCAAAGCCGCGTCCCGCTTCGCCGGCCCGCGCGGACTCGATCGTGGCATTGAGCGCCAGCAGATTGATCTGACTGGCGATGTTCTGGATCAGACCAATGATCCCACTCATGGCCGTCGCTGTGGCCGTCAGCTTCTCAGCGAACTCGCCCGCGGCGCCGACCTGGGCATGAGCCTCGTCAGTCGCCGCCTGGGCCTTGATCATGCTCTGCGAGATTTCACTCACCGAGGCCGCAAGTTCCTCGGCGGCCGCGGCCATCGTCTGCACGTTGTCCGAGGTGATCCCAGCCGCCTGTGTCGCCTTGCTGGATTCCTGATTGGACCGCAGGATCGCGGTATCGATCTCACCGAAATTTCGCTCGATCAGCTGCTTCAGGTCGGCCATTAGCGTGACCTGCGCCGTAACGTCGGTGGCGAATTTCACCACCTTGTAGGGACGTCCGCTGGCATCCAGGATGGGGTTGTAGGAGGCCTCGATCCAAACCGCTCGGCCATCTTTGCCGAGGCGCTTGTACTGGCCGGCCTGATATTCGCCGTTGCGCAGCTTCGTCCAGAACTCGGCGTACTCGCGACTGTCCTTTGTGGCTGGGTCGACGAACATGCTGTGATGCCGGCCCACGATCTCGGGCAAGCTGTAGCCCAGCGCCCCAAGAAAGTTCTGGTTGGCCTCCAGCACCGTGCCGTCAAGGTTGAAGGAAATGACGGCTTGCGACTTGCTGATCGCTGCGATCTGCCCGTGCCGGTCGGCGTCCTCGGCCTTCTGACGCGTGATGTCGGTGGCGAACTTCACCACCTTATAGGGGCGGCCGCCACCATCGAAGATCGGATTGTAGGAGGCCTCAATCCAGACTTCCTTGCCGCCCTTAGCGATCCGCTTGAATTGCCCCGCCTGGAACTCGCCTGCCCGTAGCTTGGACCAGAACGCAGCATACTCGCTGCTGTTCTGGAGCATGGTGTCGACGAACAAGCTGTGGTGCTTGCCGACGATCTCCGACAGGGCGTAGCCAACGACGCTCAGGAAATTGTTGTTAGCCGAGATGATCGATCCATCAAGTTCGAATTCGATCACGCCCTACGACTTGTCCAGCGCTGCGAGCTTGGCCTGCATTTCACGCGTCGCAGCTCTATCAAAACCACCGAACATCATCAGCTCCATCTAAGCGCCGTTTGTCAGCTCGGCTTCGCTCAATCCGCCTACCCGGCACCGACGAAGTGCCAATGGACACGAAGGAAGGTAAAACCCAATGGTTGAATTTGATAGAAAGCCTTAGTAAATCGGAGCACGAATCTTGCGGGCCAAAGAGTTGGATGGTGTTGGCAAACCCAGATGCTCCGCGCAGTGATTATCAGCAGGGCAGACGGTTAACTCTGTTACTCCTCTTTGACTTATGGTGGCATGGAGCGTGGCGAAGTCATTCCCTGAGTTGCATCAAGGCGCTTCCAATTTTCGGGCAGCACGGCGCTTCCGCGAGCTAACCGACGGGCTCAATACGAAAAAAACGCCCCGCCACGGCGAACTGGGCCTTCGGCGTTGTCGCATCTGGCGCGACCGTGGGACCGGGTTCGGGAGTAGCAGGGTGGGCCAGAGCTGCGACGGACAGTGACGTGGTCAGGCGGATGCTGGCGAGGACGAGTGAAGGACGCATGGTATGCTCCGATTGCGGCGCCGATGGCTCCTACGACACGGGCAGACGGATCGTTCCTTCAGCGGCGGCATACGGCGACCCGTGCGGCAACGAGTTGCCTGTTCCAATCCAGGCCGCGTGCGGTTCGCCAGGCGTGGATGGCGCAATCGAGAATCGGCGCGGGCGATGCCGTGAAGGTATGAGCGCGGTCGATATGACGAATGGAAGGGCTTGGTGATGACGCGCATCCCACGCTGGTCGCATCGGATCGGCCTGTTGCTGGCCGCGCCCTTCTTGCTGTTCGCTCTCGTCCTTGCGGGAACGGCCGTCTGGGAGGCGCGGCCTTTGCCCGCCTGCGGTGCCAGTGGCATCGACCCGCTCAATCCGGTCCTTCGATGCCGGCGCCTGACAATGGTGGGGGGCATACCCGTGCCATCTCGTGAAGCGGTGAGCGCTTCGGGTCTGCGGGTGATCGAGCAGGGCACCGTCTCAGGGATGCCGGATCTCAGGTCGTCCGGTCTGGCATTCCTCTGCGGGCTTGTCCTGTATGGTCTCAGTCGGGGCTTTGGCCGGGTTCTGAGCCGTCGACGAACGGCCCTGATGTGATCTCTGAGGCACGCTGTCTCACGGCAGGGCGTCACATCCTCACTGCACCTGGCGTGGGCTATGCGTCGGAGATGATCGAACTCGCATTCATCGTCGTTGCCGGAACGCTGGGGGCCATCGCCGTCGTGATGACAGCCCATCCTAGGATCGAGCGAATGTGGAGACGCGTCTCACTCGGTTGAGGAGATCGGCGGAGTCGAACCCACACGCTCGCGGATAACAGGAGGGTGGGTCCCGGAGCCGAAGCTCCGGGTTCTGTTTCGACGGTTACCCTACCGCAAGATGCTTACGCCGCGAGGCGGGCATCCATGACAACGTTATCGTTGGCATTTAGAGTTTTGGCCAAATGCTTGGAATAGGCAGAGCCTACGCCAAACCGGTCGAATCCTTACCGGCGCTCTCGCGATCCCTTTACCGTCCAGTCGATCCTATTTCGCCCCCATCAAAAGCGCATCACGATGCGTTTATGGTGGAGGCGCCGAGGTACTGCCCCCCGGGTCCTGCAACGTTATTATGAACCGGTCATCAACCGCAGCTTCAAACTAGCGGATAGGCTGGCATCGGTCCAGGCGCTTTCGTCGACGGTCATCGAGACGGTACGGAAAACGCTCTAAAGGTCCGCCAACCCCGTCGATTCAGAAATCCCATCGGTCGGTATCATCCGATAGTAGACGAGGAGGCCGGCGGCGAAGACGCCGGCTCCGATCCAGGCGGCGGCCGGCGCGAAGCCGGGGCCGGCGAGCGCGAGGCTCGAACCGCCTCCGAGCAGGGCGTCGGCCCCCGCGAGCAGCACGCCCAGAAAGCTTTCGCCGACGAGGAAGCCCGCGGCGAGCAGCACGCCGCGACGGCGAGATTCCTCCAGGGCGCGGTCCACCGGACGGTGGCGCGACCGCGCGCGCGCGCGGATCGACCGCTCGCTCAGCCAGCCGAGGATGCCACCGATGGCGATCGTCACCTCGACGGAGAGCGGCAGGTACATGCCGATCCCGACCGTCAGCGCCGGGAAGGTCACCTCGCGACGACGCAGCCACGCTTCGAGCCCGACCAGGGGAATCCCGAGCCCGACGCCGATCAGCACCATGGTCCAGGGAAGCTCGCCGCCGACGATGCCGCGGGCGATCTGCGCCATCAGCGAGGCCTGCGGCGCCGGCAGCGCGTTCCCCGCCTCCATGCCCTCCCGCGGCAGCACGCCGACGAAGCCGTAGGCCTGGTAGAGCAGCCCGAGCAGCGGCGCGATCACCACGGCGCCGATGGCGACGCCGGCCATCAGGGCCACCTGCTGGCGCCAGGGCGTCGCCCCGACGAGCTGCCCGGTCTTGAGATCCTGCAGGTTGTCGTTGGCGATCGACGCGATGGTGACGATCACGGCGGCGACGAGAAGCGCCATGGCGACGACGAAGCGCTTCCCCTCGGGCCCGGCCGCCTCGCTGACGAGGAGGGGCAACAGCAGTGCCGCCGCCATGGTGGTGAGGATGCCGATGCCCGAGATCGGGCTGCTCGACGAGCCGAGCAGGCCCGCGAGATAGCCGCAGGCCGCCGCCATCAGGAAACCGAAGAGCACGACGAACAAGGTCGCGGCCAGGGCCAGCAGGGGGTGGAAACCACCGAGCCCCGCACCGTGCGCGAACCACACGAACAGGCCGGCCAGCGGCAGGGTGAGCCCCGCGGCGATCCCGGCCACCCAGGTGATCGGAATGTCGCGCTCCTCCCGCGGCAGGTCGCGCAACGACCCCTGCCGTCGCGAGGCGCGCGCGGCCGCGAGAGCGTCGCGGATGCTCGCCAGGATGGGCGAGGACAGCGAGGCGATCGTCCAGACGCCGCCGACTGCGATGATGCCGGCGCCGATCAGGCGGACCTGGCCCAACCAGACCGCCTCCGCCGCGGCGTCGGGCGCGCTGGCCGGGGCTCCCCCCATGGCGGTGAGGATCGGCACAGCGATGCCCCAGGCGATCACCGCCCCGGTGAGGATCGCGAGGCAGGCGCCGATCCCCACGAGATAGCCGACGCCGACCAGCGCCAGGGAGAAACCGGTGCCGACACGGAACAGGGCCGGTCCGAGGCTCAGGGTGGTATGGACGCCCTCGGCCAGGAGCTTGAAGCCGCTCGTGGCGAGGCCGATCGCCCCCGACGCCAGGGTAGCGCCCAGCAGCGTGCGCAGGCCGTCGCTGCTGTCCCCGGCCTGCAGCACCTCCGCCGCCGCTCGGCCTTCCGGATAGGGCAAGCCGCTGCCGGCCACGAGCGCGCGGCGCAGCGGGATCGAGTAGGCGACGCCGAGGAGGCCGCCCAACAGGCAGACCGCACTCGTCTGCCAGAACGGAAAGCCCTGCCAGTAGCCGATCAGCACGAGCCCGGGCAGCACGAGGATGACGTTGCACAGGGTGCCCGCGGCCGAGGCCTGGGTCTGCACGATGTTGTTCTCGAGGATGTTGTGGCCGCCGAAGACGCGCAGGCAGCCCATCGCGATCATCGCCGCGGGGATCGACGAGGAGAAGGTCATCCCCGTCTTCAGGCCCATGTAGACGTTCGCCGCCATGAAGACGACCGTGACGGCCGCTCCGAGCAGGATGCCACGCAACGTCAGTTCCGACGCGTGCTGCGACAGGGGAGTTCGTGCGTCCACGCGCTGGCCTCAGACCGGTTCGAGGCGGGATCGACAGGGATGCGGGAAGCGCGGTCGCAGTGTCGATTCGTGAAAAACTATCATGGTTTAACGCTGCCCGCGGGGATCGAAACCTCCCGGAACAACCGGCTTTTCTTTCGGTTGTTCGACCCGGACGAGCCGATTCGTCCAGTCCTTCATGTCGCACCGCCGTCGGACTCCCGTGGCCCGAGCGAGAGGCGGCGATCGTCACAGGTCTCGAATGGGTCCCAGCTGCAGAGAGCGCGCATATGCATCTTCGTCATCGATCGAATCCGGTATGGGCATGATGGGGTCGTCCGAGACCAATGATGCGCTCGTCGACTTCGTCGGCATGGTGCGCGGGACGGGCTATCACTTCACCACGGTGACCCCGGCGACCCATGCGCGGATCAACGCCCGGCCCGGCAATGCCGGCGCCCGAAACCTGCGCGACGTGCTCGGCTGGAGCCGGCCGTTCCGCGAGGATGTCGTGCCCCCCGAACTCTTCGCCGCGATGCGCCGGGCCGGAATCGTCGAACGGGACGGCTCGGGCTGGCGGCCGACGATCCGGTTGTCGAGCCTCGACGGTGAGTTGCTCGTCCATTCCGCCTACCCGCCGACGGCCACCGACGCGGTGTTCTTCGGCCCCGACACCATCCGCTTCGTGGGCGCCGTCATCGGCCACATCGAGCGCCGGACGAACCCGGTGCGGCGCGCGGTCGATATCGGCTGCGGCTCGGGAGCGGCGGGCATCGCCATCGCCAAGCGAGTGCCGGGAGCCGAGGTCGTCCTCGTCGACATCAACGAGGCCGCCCTCGCCACGGCGCGGCTCAACGCCCGGCTCGCGGGCGTCTCCAACCTCATCGCCCGCGCCAGCAACCTGCTCGATGCCATGGAGGGTTCCTTCGACCTGATCGTCTCGAACCCGCCTTTCATGCTCGATGCCGGCGAGCGCACCTACCGCCATGGCGGGGGTACGCTCGGCGCAGGCCTGTCGCTGGCCGTCGTGGAGGCCGCGGCCGAACGACTGGCGCCGGGAGGCTCGCTCGTCCTGTTCACCGGCGCGGCGATCGTCGAGGGCGACGACCCGTTCCGCGAAGCTGCCATGGCCGCGTGCCGGAAGGCCGGTCTCGACGCGTCCTACCGCGAGTTCGATCCCGACGCCTATGGTGAGGAGCTCGACGATCCGGCCTATGCCCAGGCGGAGCGTCTCGCCCTCGTCGTGTTGACCGCGACACGGCCGCTCTGAGCGAGAAGGGTCCATGGCGATGACGGAGACCGAGGCGAATCGGGAGCGTGCAGGTTTCCTGCGCGAGGCCATCGCCGGCCTGACGGCCCGGCCCAAGATGCTGCCCGGCAAGTTCCTGTGGGACGAGCCGGGCTCGGTCCTGTTCGACCGGATCTGCGATCATCCCGAGTACTACCCGACGCGCGCAGAGACCACGCTGCTGCCCGGCGTGGCGCGCGACGTCGCCGCCCTGGTCGGACCCGGCGCCACCGTCGTCGAGTACGGCAGCGGAGCGAGCCGCAAGATCCGCACGCTCCTCGACGCCCTCGATGCGCCCGCCCGCTACGTCGCGGTCGACATCTCGCGCGACTACCTCGAAGCCTCCGTGCGACGGCTCGCCGCCGATTACCCGCAGGTCGAGATGGTCCCGGTCTGCGCGGACTACTCGCAGCCGCTGACGCTGCCCCTCGACCTCACCGGGGCGAACGTGCTCGGCTTCTTTCCGGGCACCAGTGTCGGCAACTTCCCACCCGATGAGGTCGCCGGCTTCCTCGGGCGCGCCAGGGCGACGCTCGGGCCGAGCCGGTTGCTCGTGGGCGTCGATCCGAACCTCGACGAGGCGCGACTGATCGAGGCCTATGGCGGCTGCGGGGGATTGATGGCGGCCCTGCACCGGAACGTGCTGGCGCGCATGAACCGCGAGCTCGGCACCGACTTCGACCTCGACAACTTCCAGCATGCGGTGGGCATCCGGAACGACCCGTTCCGGGTCGAGGCCCGGCTCGTCGCCGGCCGTGCCGCGCTCTACCACCTCGACGGCCACGTCCTGGCGTTCGAAGCGGGCGAGGGCCTTCGCACGGACCACTCCTACAAATACGCTCCCGATCGTCTGCGTGCGCTGGCCGAGCGGAGCGGATGGGAGCCTGAGCGGGTCTGGCTGGACCCGGACGGTCTGTTCAGCCTGCACCTCCTGCGCGCC
Organism: uncultured Methylobacterium sp.; assembly: GCF_964251405.1. Lineage (GTDB taxonomy): Bacteria > Pseudomonadota > Alphaproteobacteria > Rhizobiales > Beijerinckiaceae > Methylobacterium. The sequence continues at coordinate 78 of NZ_CAXUJR010000129.1, read as the reverse complement.
TGATCGCGCCAGGGATGTGCAACCTCTACAGCCTGATCACGCCGCAGGCCGAGATCCGCAGGACGTTCGGTCTCGTCC
>NZ_CAXUJR010000128.1:0-8355 GCF_964251405.1 uncultured Methylobacterium sp. | reverse complement strand
CGGATCTGCGGATAGTGGCAGACCCGGCCGAACAGGGTGGTGACGTAGCCCTTGTCGCGGCAGAGCTTCTTCGTGTCGTCGATATAGGCGCGGATGCCGGGAAAGCGCTCGAAGTACTGCTTGATGAACAGGCTCGCCTCTTCGCGGCCGATGCCGAGGCGATCCGCCAGCCCGAAGGCGGAAATGCCGTAGATGATGCCGAAATTGATGGTCTTGGCGCGCCGGCGCAGGTCGCCCGTCATGTCCTTCAGCGAGACGCCGAACATGGCGCTCGCCGTCGCCGCATGGATGTCGATGCCGTCCTCGAACGCCTGGCGCAGCTGCGGGATGTCGGCGATGTGGGCCAATAGCCGGAGTTCGATCTGGCTGTAATCGGCAGAGATCAGGCGGTTACCCGGAGCCGCCACGAAGGCGCGGCGGATGCGGCGGCCCTCCTCGGTGCGGATCGGGATGTTCTGAAGGTTCGGGTCGGAAGAGGACAGGCGCCCGGTCGTCGTCGCGGCGAGCGAGAACGAGGTGTGGACCCGGTCGGTCTCCCGGTCGGCATGCTCCTGCAGGCTGTCGGTGTAGGTCGATTTCAGCTTGGCGAGCTGGCGCCATTCGAGGATCTTCTTCGGGAGCGGGTGGCCGGCCTGCGCCAATTCCTCGAGCAGCGTGGCGGGGGTAGCCCATTGGCCGGACGGCGTCTTCTTGGCGCCGGGCAGGCCCATCTTGCCGAACAGGATGTCGCCGATCTGCTTTGGCGAGGAGACCTGGAATTTTTCGCCGACGTCCTCCTGGATCTCCTCCTCCAGGCGCACCAGGATCTGCGAGAAATCGCCCGAGAGGCAGCTCAGCATGTTGCGGTCGACTCGGATGCCCTGCGCCTCCATGCGGGCGACAACCGGCACCAGCGGTCGCTCCAGGGTCTCGTAGACGGCCACCCGCCGTTCGGCGACGAGGCGCGGCTTCATCATCCGCCACAGGCGCAGGGTGACGTCGGCGTCTTCCGCCGCGTAGGCCGTGGCCTTGTCGAGCGCCACGCGGTCGAAGGCGATCTTGGCCTTGCCGGTGCCGGCGACGTCCGAGAAGGTGATGGGCTGGTGGCCGAGATGGCGGCGCGCGAGCTCGTCCATGCCGTGGCCGCCCTTGCCGGCATCGAGCACGTAGGAGATCAGCATCGTGTCGTCGAAGGGCGCCACCGTGATGCCGTAGCGGACCAGCACGGAGAGGTCGTATTTCAGGTTCTGGCCGACCTTGAGCACGCCCGGGTTCTCGAGGAGCGGACGGAGGGCGTTCAGCGCGTCGTCGATCGGGATCTGACCGGGCAGCAGGCCATCGCCGAAAAGGTCGTCGCCGCCCGAATGCTTCAACGGGATATAGGCCGCCCGCCCGGGAGCAACGCAGAGCGAGACGCCGACGAGATTGGCGTTGTTGGCGTCGAGCGAGTCGGTTTCGGTGTCGACCGCGATGACGCCAGCCTCCTCGGCCTCGGCGATCCAGGCTCGCAACTGTTCGATCGTCCCGATGGTCTCGTACGATTCGGTGTCGAAGGGCTTCACGGATTCCGCCGCACGGGCGGCCACGACGTTGGACGGCGTCGGCTCGCCGGGACCACGCGGTTTGGGAGCGATGTCGGGCAGGTTCAGGTCGGCAAACGGGTCGATCTCGGCTGGCGCCGCGCCTTCCGGCCTGTCCATGCCCCCAGCCGCCGTCTCGGGATCGACCGGCACGGCATCGCCAAAGAACGGGACCGCGTCGCTGCCACCGTCGGCATTCGCGTAGGCATGAGGCGAGGCACCCGGCAGCAGTGCCGGATCCGGCTTGACCGTCTCCGGATCGACGTGGAGCATCTGGGCGATGCGCCGGGTCAGGGTGTTGAACTCCATCGCCTTGAGGAAGCCGACCAGTTTTTGGGGGTCGGGCGCCGGCAGGCGCAGGTCGTCGAGCGCCACCGGCAGCGGCACGTTCTCTTCCAGCGCGACGAGTTTTCGCGAGAGCCGCGCCTGATCGATTCCGGCGAGCAGAGTCTCGCGGCGCTTGGGCTGCTTGATCTCGCCCGCACGCTCGAGGAGCTGCTCCAGGCTTCCGTATTCCTTGATGAGCGCGGCGGCGGTCTTGAGCCCGATGCCGGGGACGCCGGGCACGTTGTCGGAGGTGTCGCCGATGAGCGCCAGCGCGTCGCCGATCTGGCCTGGGCTCAGGCCCTCCCACTTGGCGATGATGGCGTCCACGTCGAGGTTGCGCTCGGGCCGGTAGCCTGGCTTGCCCTTGGCACCGGATTCGAAGTCGTAGAACCGCACCAGCGGACCGACGAGCTGCATCAGGTCCTTGTCGGAGGAGACGATGATGACGCCGGCGCCCCTTGCCTCGGCCTGGCGTGAATAGGTGGCGATGAGGTCGTCGGCCTCGTAGCGCTCAAGCTCGATCGGGATCAGCCCGAAGGCGCGCACGGCGTCGCGCATCAGCGGCATCTGGCGCTTGAGGTCGTCCGGCGCGTCCGGGCGGTGACCTTTGTAATCCGGGAAAAGCTCCTTGCGGAAAGAGCCCTCGGACTTGTCGAACACGATGGCGAGATGCGTCGGTTTGATGCCGGCAGCCCCCTCCTGCACAAACTGGGCAATCTTGGTGCAGAACAATCGCACCGCCCCGGTGGGCAGGCCGTCGGACGGGCGGGTGTTGTACTTCTGGTCCTGGTTGATCGACTGGAAGTACGCGCGAAAAATGAACGACGAGCCGTCGACCAGGATGATCTGGTCGCCGGGGCCGACGGGCGCGGAGGCAGGGGAAGCGGTCATCGAGCGGCCAGGGTTCGCGTGCGGGCACGCCTGATTAGGGCCAGGGCTGCACGAACGCCAAGCCCGGATGCGCGATCCTCACGAATGGCGCAGTCCAGGCCCCGCCCCTCGAACTCCGGTAGGTCGACCGGACGGAACTGCGCAAGTCGGGCGAGATTGCCCAGACCATCCCGCAGATCGACGACGCGCGTTGAGGTGACGAACCGGTACCGGAGGCATCGACAGCGACTGCAATGAGGAGGATGGCGTCCGCGCGGCCGATCAGAAATGTCGCGGTCCGGAACCGCCTTTTCCGGACCGCATTGCCAGTCGGCTTTATCGAGGGATCGCGACGTTTGCGTCCGACCGAACACAACCAGTGCCGCTGCGTTGACGCGCATCGCGTCTCGGTTTCCTTGAAGGGTCGAGCAAGGCCGGAAGGGTGGGACTGAAGGTAAGATGATCTCCGGAACAAACGAGCCGTGCATCATCCTCGGTATCCATGGCCTGGAGAACAAGCCGCCCCTCGACGAGAAGACACGCTGGTGGAAGGCGGCCATCGCCGAAGGCCTGACACGCAATTGCGGGTGGTCCGACGGAGAAATTCCGTTCGAATTCATCTACTGGGCGGACCTTCGCTACGAGAAGCCGGTCGTCGCCGAAGAGAACGATGAACCGTATCATCCGGACGATGGCAGCGGGCCGTTTCCAAGACATGATCCGGCCGACATTGCGCCCGTCAGCACCCTGATGGGCTATGTCTACGAGGGGCTCGACAGGTTGCAGACGAAGACCGGCGTGACGCCCGTCGACGACATCATCCTGAAGACGCGCTTCGACGACCTGTGGCACTACCATTCGGAGACGGAGTTCGCCCGCAATGTCCGCGGGCGCCTGTGCGAGCGGATCAAGGCCCTATCCGGCCGGCGTATCTTGCTCGCCGCGCACTCGATGGGATCGATCATCGCCTACGATGCGCTGAGGTCGCTGGAGCGCGATGCGCCATCGGTGAAGGTCGCGCATTTCGTGACGCTCGGGTCGCCGCTGGGTCTGGCGGAGGTGAAGCTGAAGATCGCCGCCGAGCACGGGGCGTGCCGCACGCCCAACAATGTCGCTCACTGGACGAACCTGACCGACAAACGAGATGTCGCAACGGTGACAGGCGCTCTCGGCGAAGACTATGTGCCCAACGATCACGGCGTCCACGTCACCGACATTGCGGTGATGAACGAGTACCGCCGCCTGAGCGGTGAGCCCAACCATCATAAATCATACGGCTATCTGCGGACGCCGGAGTTCTCGGAAATCACCCTGAACTTCGTTCCCTCCGCGGTAGCCGACCTGCTGGTTTGATGACCCAGATGATGGCGGCCTGCCCCATCATGCACGCAGCCGCCACCCCGCTGGAAACGGGGGAGGATTAAGGCGAAGGACGTATCCTCACGTCGCTGCACCCACCGTATCGGCCATCCGCGCCGAGCGGGTGCCGAGCGGTAGCGGCTTGCCCACGGTGGTATCGGCCTCGGTCTGGTGCTCCATCTCCGCATTGATCTCGGCCCCCACCAAAACAATTGTGGTCGAGAGCCAGATCCAGGTCATGAACCCGACCGCCGCGCCGAGTGATCCGTAGGTCTCGTTGTAGCTGCCGAAGTTGGAGACGTACCAGGAGAAGGCTAGCGATGCGACGAGCCAGAGGACGCCCGCGACGGCACTGCCCCAGGTCACCCAGCGCCAGCGCGGAGCGTCTCGGCTCGGGCCGTAGCGATAGAGCAGCGCGAGTCCACCGAGCACTGCCGCGAGCAGGACGGGCCAGCGCAGAAGGGCGATATACCAAGCCTTCTCGCTCAGACCCACGAAGGCGAAGATCGCGGGCAGCACGACGATCGCCACCAGCGCGAAGACGACGAACAGCAGGGCGCCGGCAGTGAAGGCGAGCGAACGCAGGTTGAGCCAGAAGAAATTGCGCGTCTCTTTCTCCTCGTAGACCACGTTGAGCGCGTCGAAGACCGCCTTCATGCCGCCATTGGCACTCCACAGGGAAAGGGCGATGCTGGTGAAGAAGGTGATGCCCAGCGTGGTGTCACCCTTCTCGGTGATGCGCTTGACCTGTTCGCCGACGATCTCGAGCGCGCCCGATGGCAGTATGCCCTGCAGGCTGGCGATCTGTTCGTTGATGGTCGCGGCATCCGCGACGAGGCCGTAGCAGGAGACGAGCGCCGCGATGGCGGGGAAGATCGCGAGCAGGACGTAGAACGTCACGCCCGCCGCCACCGAGACGAGACGGTTCTCGCTGATATCCTTGAATACCCGCATCCCGATATCCTTCCAGCCCTTGGCTGGGATCTCGGACGGCGTCGTCGCCTTGCGTCCGCGCTCGGGTTGCGCATCCGCCACCCGTTTGGCGTCCTCGCCCGTATGGGAAGGCGACGGTTCACGGGCCGGGCCGTTGGGAGAGGTCTCGCCGGAGTGCTGGACGGTCGTCCGGCGCGGGAGCGCCACGAGCCCGATCAGGGCGGTTGCAAGAGCTAGCGTCCAGACCGTCGAATTCCCGCCTTCGTTCGACGCGGCATCGGCGGTGGTCTTCTCAGGATTTGCCATGTGTCGCTTGCCGCCTCGAAGCTACCCCGCCAATGCGGGATTGTTTCCTGGCAGGACAACTGATGTTCGGCGGATTCCGTTTCACCGTATTGGTTTACGCCGTCCGCTGCCGCGTAATACGGCCGACGAACCGAGGCCGACGCATCGGCTGTGGCGAGGACCCGCCACGCCGAACGTCGTCGAACCCCGGTCAGCTGCGCCCGAACAGGCGCCGCAGACCGCCGAGGATGCCGCCGCGAGCCGTCGCACCGACCTGCGGAACGGGTGTCGCCACGTTCTTGCTCGGGGCGTCGGTAAACTGAATGAGGCCCAGTGCCGCCGTGTCCGTCGTCTCGCGGTCGATCAGGATGAAGCCGCCGGTATCGCGGTTGGCCGAATAGGCATCGACCGCCACGGGCCGATCGAGGGTCAGGACCACGTCCGCGATGTCGTTGGCCACGAGACGCCCGGCCGGCTCGGGCCGGCCGGTCTCGGGGTCGATCCTCGTGCGGATCTCGCTGAGGATGGCATTCACCGTGACGGTGCCGACCTTGGCGAGCAGCGCGGCGCCCCTTGCGACCTCGGTCTCGGCCGCCCAGAACAGGCGGGCTTCGAGGGTATCGGTGATGCGCAATGGCGCCGCCGCCGCCGCGATCACCGCGCCGCGCGAAGCATCGACCTCATCGGCGAGAACGAGCGTCACCGATTGGCCCTCGACGGCCTGGGGCAGGTCGCCGTCCGCCGTGTAGATCCTGGCCACGGTCGAGGTCCGACCCGAAGGAGCGATCACGACGGCGTCGCCGGGCGCAATGCGACCGCTGGCGATCAGCCCTGAGAAGCCACGGAACTCGGAATTCGGACGGTTGACCCACTGCACCGCCATCCGGAACGGCGCCGCCTGTTCCTCGATCCGGACAGGAACGGACTCCAGGTAGCTCAGCAGCGGCACGCCATCATACCAGGGTGCGGCCGCGCCCGGCAGCACCACGTTGTCGCCGTTCTTGGCCGAGAGGGGGATCGCCTTGACCTCGCCGAAGCCGAGCGGCGCCGCAAAGGCATCGAACGCCGCGGTGATCTGCTCGAACCGGTTCTGCGACCAGCCAACCACGTCCATCTTGTTGACGGCCAGCACTACTCGGCGGATGCCCAGCATCGACACCAGCAGGGCGTGCCGGCGGGTCTGGCGGGTGAGGCCGTGGCGGGCATCGACCAGGATCACGGCGACGTCGGCAGTCGAGGCGCCGGTGGCCATGTTGCGGGTATACTGCTCGTGGCCGGGCGTGTCGGCGACGATGAACGAGCGCTTGTCGGTCGAGAAGAAGCGGTAGGCGACATCGATCGTGATGCCCTGCTCGCGCTCGGCCTGGAGGCCGTCGACGAGAAGGGCGAGATCGACCTCGGCCCCTTGCGTACCGTGCTTTCGCGAATCGCGCTGGAGCGCGGTGATCTGGTCGTCGTAGATCTGCTTGGTGTCGTGCAGCAGCCGGCCGATCAGCGTCGACTTGCCGTCATCGACGGAGCCACACGCGATGAAGCGCAGGACTTCCTTGTGCTGGTGCGCTGCGAGGAAGCTGTCGTAGCCGAAGGCTTCGGGGGCCTGGTGGATCGTCATCTCAGAAGTAGCCTTCCTGCTTCTTGCGCTCCATGGCGCCCGCTCCGTCCTTGTCGATCACCCGTCCCTGACGTTCCGAGGTACGGGCGGCCAGCGTCTCGCCGATGATTTCCGGCAAGGTGGCAGCCTCGCTCTCGACGGCGCCGGTGAGCGGATAGTCGCCGAGCGTCCGGAAGCGCACCGACAGGTTCTGGGGAGTCTCGCCGGGTTCGAGCGGCAGGCGCTCGTCGTCGACCAGGATGAGCTGTCCCTCGCGCTCCACGACCGGGCGCTCGGCCGCGAAGTAGAGAGGCACGATCGGGATCTGCTCCTGCTCGATGTAGAGCCAGACGTCGAGCTCGGTCCAGTTGGAGAGCGGGAACACCCGAAGGCTCTCGCCGCGCTTCTTCTTCATGTTGTAGAGGTGCCAGGGCTCCGCACGCTGGCGCTTCGGGTCCCAGCGGTGCTGGGCAGTGCGCACGCTGACGATGCGCTCCTTGGCGCGGGACGCCTCCTCGTCGCGCCGTGCACCGCCGAAGGCGGCGTCGAACTTGTGCTTGTCCAGCGCCTGACGGAGACCCTGCGTCTTCATCACGTCGGTGTGGACTTCCGAGCCGTGGCTGATCGGGCCGATGCCGCGGGCGAGACCGTCCGCGTTCGTGTGAACGATGAGGTCGAGACCGAGCGCCTTCACGCGCGCATCGCGGAAGGCGATCATCTCCTTGAACTTCCACGTCGTGTCGATGTGCATCAGCGGGAACGGCAGGCGCCCCGGCGCGAAGGCCTTGAGCGCGAGGTGCAGCAGGACCGATGAATCCTTGCCGATCGAGTAGAGCATCACCGGGTTCTCGGTCTCGGCGACCGTCTCCCGCATGATGTGAATGCTCTCGGCCTCCAGGCGCTGGAGATGCGTCAGGCGGTCGGGCCGGCTAGCGGGCAGGGTCTCTGAAGCGGGACCGGCGCTCATTGGGCCATCTCCGGGCTGGTGTTGCGGATGCGCTCGAAGGCAGCGGGTTCCTCGCCGGGTGCAACGGCCGCCTCCGGTCGATGGAGATGTAGGCCGCATTCCTTCTTAGATTCCTGCTCCCACCACCACCGGCCGGCGCGCTCGCTCTCCCCGACACGGACCGCACGGGTGCAGGGCGCACATCCGATCGAGGGAAAGCCTCGGTCGTGGAGGACGTTGTAGGGGACGAAGTTGTCGATCACGAGGCGCTCGACATCGGCCCGGGTCCAGTCGGCGAGCGGATTGATCTTGATGAGCCCGCGAGCCTCGTCGGCTTCGGCGAGCGGCGTGTCGGCGCGGTTCGGCGATTGCCCGGCCCGCAGGCCCGTGAGCCAGCCGGCGGTACCTGCCAAAGCTCGTCCGAGCGGTTCGACCTTGCGAAAGCCGCAGCAATCCTGGCGCGCGGCCACCGAATGGCGGAATCC
>NZ_CAXUJR010000127.1:0-8624 GCF_964251405.1 uncultured Methylobacterium sp. | reverse complement strand
GTAGTCCTCCACGGCATCTCGGATGCGGCCGGGTTCGACGATCCGCTCGGTGGTGAGCAAGGCCGGCGCGGATGCCGGCCGGATCCCGAGGACGTTCTCGACCGGAATGTCGCGACGGATCGAGAAGGCCGTCCGGGCCGATCGCACCGGCGCCAGGGTTCGATCGAGAAGGGAGATGTCCAGTGGGGCCGCCTCCGCATCGAGGTCGTAACGGATTCCCGATGCGCGAAGGCAATCGGTGACGGCGTCGCGGATGGCGTCACGGTGATCGGGATTGACCGTCGCCGCCACGTTGAGGCCAGCAGGCTGCCAGAGCTTGGCGCGGCTCCGTCCCCAAAGGTGATGGGGCATCGTGAGAGGCGCCACACCCTCCAGGCGCTCCTGCCCATTCACCGCCGCAAGCGCGAATGCGAAGACCGGCTCGGCCCCGCGCGCCTGATGCTGGGCGGCAGGCAGCAGATAATCGGGATCGGCAAAGATCGGGTCGGGAACCCGCAGCCGCGTGAGGAGGCCGCGCCAATCCGCGATCCGTTGCTCGGGGACCGAATTCGCTCGACGGAGGTCGATACGCCATGTGGCGGGGCCGGCATCGTGAGCGGCCTCAACCGCGGCGTGAGGTGGTGCCGCCCCCGCACCGCCTTCGATGACCGTGAACCTCTGTCTCATGCTGCCGTCCTGATCCCTGCCGGGCCGTCCCGTTACGGGACACGGGAACGCTCGAAGCGCCCCTTCGCCAGCCCAAGGACCAAGATTGATGCCGCCGCGAAACTTGCAGGACTGGGACAGCCCCGGGCGTCCTGTCGTCAGCTGCCGGGGATCGCGAGCGGATTGGCCATGAGGGCGGCCGCATCGGGGGAATCGAGGCGTGGCCGGCCGAGGAAAGCGTCCCAGAGGCTCTCGACGAAGGAGGGATCGAGGTCTCGCACGATGAGAACGAGGCGCGAGCGACGGTCGTCGTCCGGCCAGGCGTCGAGTTCAACAGGCGCATGGATCACGTGCTGGACGCCGTGGACGACGACCGGGCGGTCGGGCGAGTCGGACAGCGCCACGAGCCCCTTCAGCCTCAGGAGCTTCGGTCCATGGGCCGAGCGCAGCAAGTCGAGGAACATGTCGAAGGAGGCGCGCGGCACCGGGACGTCGCTCGTCAGGGTGAAGGCCCGGATCGCGGCATCGTGGCGATTGACGTCGTGATGATGATGGCCGTGATGGTGGTGCTCCACGGCCTCGGCTCCGAGCCAGGCGCGGACGTCTTCGCCCTTCGATTCGAGGCCGAACAGGCCTCCGAGGAGGTCGGCGGCCGGCACGTCGCTCTCGTGGATCGTAGCGCCGGGATTGAGGTTGCCGAGCCGCTGCCGCAGGGCCGAGCCCGCATCGGCCGCGAGATCGGCCTTGGCAACGACGATCCGGTCGGCCACGGCGGCCTGGCGCTGGGCTTCGGGATGAGCGTCGAGGGTGGCCTCGCCGTTCACGGCGTCGACCACCGTGACGACGCCCTGCAGCCGGTACCGCATTACGAGGTATGGATGGTAGATCAGCGCGTGCAGGATCGGCGCGGGATCGGCGAGGCCCGTCGTCTCGATCACCACGCGCCGGAAAGGCTGGATGCGGCCGTTGTCGCGCTTCCGCAGAAGGTCTTCCAGCGTGCTGATGAGATCGCCGCGCACGGTGCAGCACAGGCAGCCGGCGCCGAGCAGGATCATGTCCTCGTCGACAGACTCGATCAGCAGGTGGTCGAGGCCGATCTCGCCGAATTCGTTGACGATGACCACGGTGTCGGCGAGCGCCGGATCGCGCAGCATCCGATTCAGCAGCGTCGTCTTGCCGGCGCCGAGGAAGCCCGTGAGGACGGTGAGCGGGATCGGATCGGGACGTCTCTGCGGCTCGGTCATCGGATCCGCCTAGCGCGACCCGAAGCCGTGCTCAATCCTCCCCCGCCCCTCGCCGCGTCGCGGCCTTCGCGGTCGAGGCCTTGGTCGTCGTGGCCTTCGCCGTCGTAACCTTGGCCGTTGCGGCCTTCGTCGGTTTGGCCGCCGCTGGCTTGGAAGCCCCGGCTTTCGCCGATGCCGGCCTCGGCTGGGCCTTGGCCGCCACCACCTTCGCCTTGGCCGGCTTGACGGCCTCAGCCCTGACCTTCGGGCCACCGGCGAGGACGGGGGTGGTCTCGACCGACGTATAGGCGCTCGTGGAAGACGGCATGCCGGGTCGGACCTTCGCGGCGGCCTTCTTCGGGGCCGGCTGATCTTTCGCGGTGGTCGCCCTGGCTGCTCTCGCGGTTTCGCGGGCAGCCTTCGCCGCCTCGATCTTGGCGGTGCGCGCGGCGGCCTTCTCGGCCTTCTCGGACTCGGCCTGCTCGTTCAGCGCGATGGCGCTCTCGGCCGGGTCGCGACCGATCCAGACCAGCACCGGCTGAAGGGGCGCACGGGGCGGAAGGGCGCGGTTGCGCAGGGCCGCACTGTTCATCGTGGCGAAGGCCAGCGCCGAGGGCAGGGGCGAGACCGCCGCCATCAGTTGCGTGTTAGCGTTGTCGGCATTGGCGCCGGCGACGACCGCACCCTGGCCGGAATCCACCGGCATCGGCTTGCGCCGGTCGCAGACGTAAGGGCGCATGTCCGGTGGCTCGGAGATCCCGGAGGTGGGCAGGCTCTCGAGGGTCGCCGCACCCCACCCGGTGGACTGACTGAAGCCGAAATCGAACAGGTCGGCCGCCTTGATGTCGCGCTCGCGCGCGCTTGGCTGGCCCATGACCACCGTGATGATGCGGCGTCCGTTGCGGGTGGCGCTCGCCACCACGTTGAAGCCGCCCGAGCAGATGAAGCCGGTCTTCATGCCGTCGGTGCCGGCGTAGCGCCCGAGCAGGCCGTTGTGGTTGGCCATCACGGACCGTCCGAACTGGATCGCGCTGATCGAGAAGAGCGGCCTCGACTCGGGGAAATCGCGGATCAGAGCGCGGCCCAGCACCGCCATGTCGCGGGCCGAGGTCCATTGCCGGGGGTCCGGCAGGCCATGCGGATTGGTCCAGCGGCTCTCGCGCATCCCGATGCGCTGAGACGTCTCGTTCATCATCGCGGCGAACCCTTCGACCGATCCGCCGAGGTTCTCGCCGATCGCATAGGCGACGTCGTTGGCCGACTTGACCATGATGATCTTGAGGGCGTTGTCGAGGGTGAGCTGCGTGCCGGGCTTGAAGCCCATCTTCGAGGGCGGCTCCGCGGCGGCCTGAGGCGAGATCGTCAGGAGGGAATCGAGCGAGACCCGGCCCTGCCGTACCAGATCGAGGGCGACGTAGGCGGTCATCAGCTTCGTGACGGAGGCCGGGAACCAAGGGTCGGTGGCCCCCTGGGCATGGATGATCTTGCCGGAATCGACGTCCACCACCAGCATCGGCGCCGTGACGGCCCAAGCCGCGCCCCCCGTCAACAAGCCCGCTGCCGCGGCGAGCCCAAGGGCGAGGCGGCTCAAGAATCGGTTCGACATCAGGCCTGTCTCGACGAGGACGACGTCGATCGGTTTCCCGGCCGCGTCGTCCGAAAGAGGTGGGGCGGAAACGAGCCCGCGCGAGGGCCGACCGGAACGGGGCCGCTCATGCGAAGACGGGTCCACCGCATCCATGACGCCTCACTCCAACCCGCGTTCCATGGCGAGAGCATGGCAAATCCTGCTCACCCACACCAAGTCACAACCTTCTGCCGCCTCTGATCATTCGAAACCGGGGTCCGCAAGTGGCGTCGGGGGCCTTTGCGGACTATGGCGGACGGCGTTCCGGGACACCGGTTCGCCACCCCGCGCTGAAGGTGCGATGTCCTACGCCGTCAAGGAACTCTTCCATACGCTTCAGGGCGAGGGCGCGCAGGCGGGCCGCGCGGCCGTGTTCTGCCGCTTTGCCGGCTGCAATCTCTGGTCCGGGCGCGAGGAGGATCGAGCGGAGGCCGCCTGCCGGTTCTGTGACACCGACTTCGTCGGCCTCGACGGCGAGGGCGGCGGCCGGTTCTCCTCGGCGCAGGACCTCGCCGTGGCCATCTCGGAGACCTGGCGCGGCGGCGAGAACAATCGCTATGTCGTCTTCACCGGCGGCGAGCCGCTGCTGCAACTCGACCCCGCCTTGATCGATGCCGTCCACGGACGCGGCTTCGAGATCGCCGTCGAGACCAACGGGACGCTTCCCGCCCCCGAGGGGATCGACTGGATCTGCGTCAGCCCGAAGGCCGGGAACCCCTTGGTGCAGGCCTCGGGACACGAGCTGAAGCTGGTCTTTCCTCAAGGCGGCTTCGATCTCGACGCCTTGGCCTCCCTCCCCTTCCGCCATCATTGGCTGCAACCCATGGACGGATCGGACCGGCTCGCGGCGACGCAAGCGGCGGTGGAGCATTGTCGCGGCGACGCGCGCTGGCGGCTGTCTCTGCAAACGCACAAGATCATTGGCATCCCGTAGACTCGAGATCCGGTCCGATCGGCGGACATCGGCCTTCGCGCCGCCCGCCGGGGCCGCTACCGCGATCCCTTCGATTGCGGTAGCGTTTCGCCTGCAGACCTCGGCGGGTTTCGAGACTCGGTGCGACGCTTTCTGAAATTCCTTCACACGATAGGCGCCATCGGCCTCATGGGGGCGATGGCATCCCTGCTCGTCCTGTTGAGCTGGGCTCCCTCGCCGAGTGCGTTGGCCGAATACGCCATGATGCGCGGCGCGATGGGCACGATCGCCACGTGGATCTTCTTTCCGTCGCTCGGGCTGACGCTGATCGCCGGCCTGCTGGCGATCGGTCTGAACCGCGGTTACCACGACGCCGGCTGGGCCTGGCTGAAGGCCGCCACCGGCATCCTGGTCTTCGAGAGCGGCTTCGTCGGCGTTCTCGGCCCGATGCAGCAGGAAGCGGAGCAGAGCGCCCTCGCGCTGGCGGGGCGGATCGACCCCGCGACCCTCACGGGATCGCTCGCGGCCGAGCGGAACACGCTGTGGGTGCTGCTCGCCGTCGCGGTCGTCAACGTCGTGGTCGGCATCTGGCGGCCGCGGCTGACCCGACGACGTCCCGCTTAGGCGTTGCGGGCGGCCTTCGGCTCAACAGATGGACATCCCGCCCGCCTTGGATGTGGTCCGTCGCCCCTATCCGGTCTAGGAACGGCCCCATGAAGATCACCCAAGCCTTCACCTTCGAGGCGGCGCACCGGCTACCGAACGTGCCCGCGAGCCACCGCTGCCACCGCATGCACGGGCACTCCTATCGGGTCGAGCTGACCCTGAGCGCCCCGGTCGATCCGCACACCGGCTGGGTCGTCGACTTCTTCGACGTGGAGACCGCGTTCGCGCCGATCCTGGGCCAGCTCGACCATTACTGCCTCAACGAGGTCGAGGGGCTGGAGAACCCCACCGCCGAGCATATCGCGGCCTGGATCTGGCATCGCGCCAAGGGGGCGCTGCCCGCGCTTTCGTCGGTGAAGGTGTTCGAGACATCGATGTCATGGGCCGAGTACGAGGGTGCGGACTAGTGGACGACCAAGCGCGATGACCGACGAGGGCGCCCTGGTCCTGTTCTCGGGCGGACAGGATTCGACGACCTGCCTCGCCTGGGCGCTGGCGCGCTTCTCCCGCGTCGAGACGCTGGGCTTCGACTACGGGCAGCGCCACCGGATCGAGCTCGACTGTCGGGCTCGCCTGCGCGCGGGCATCGCGGCCCTCGACCCGGACTGGGCGGCACGGCTTGACGAGGATCATCTCATCGATCTCGGAGCGCTGGGCGCGATCTCGGAGACCGCGCTGACCCGCGACACGGAGATCGCCTTCGCGGCGGATGGTCTGCCCAACACCTTCGTGCCAGGCCGCAACATCGTGTTCCTCACCTTCGCGGCGGCGCTCGCCTATCGCCGGTCGCTCCGCCGCATCGTCGGCGGCATGTGCGAGACCGATTTCTCCGGCTATCCCGATTGCCGCGACGACACCATCAAGGCGCTGCAGGTGGCACTCAACCTCGGCATGGACCGCCGCTTCGTCCTCGACACGCCCCTCATGTGGATCGACAAGGCAGCGACCTGGGCGCTCGCGAAGCAGACCGGTGGGCAGGGCTTAGTCGACCTCATCGTCGAGGACACCCATACCTGCTACCTCGGCGAGCGCGGCGCCCGGCACGATTGGGGCTATGGCTGCGGGACGTGCCCGGCCTGCGATCTCCGGGCGAAGGGGTATGGGGCGTTCGTGGCGGGGGCCTGATCCGTCAGCGACCACAGGGGCGACGGGCTTCACCCTGAGTTGGAGGCCGAGCACCAAGTCTCGATCGGCATGGATGAATTCTCGGTCCGCGAGACTCCATCGGTCCGCCACATCGTCCGTGAAAAGAACGGACTTCATTTGTTCCGTGCAAATGTCAACGTAAGGACGCTCATCTTTCCGTCGACATTGAATTTGAATGGCGGCGTCGTGATGACGAGATTCTCATCTCTGTAATCGATATTTCTAACTTGCGATGTTCCCGTCCAAACCTCGTTCCAAGAGACATCGATCTTGTGAGTGACCTTTTGTCCGTCGAAGGCGTAAGTTCCGGTATAGGCATAGAAGCTCTTATGCAATCCGATGCGATCCTCGTCAGTCATCTTGTCGTTGGCTTCCGGCCTCTTTCGTCCTTCGAAAGCGACCACGACCATCATTCGTCCATCGGGACTGTAGTTCAACCACCCGGTTGGCCGTGGCCCACCGTAGGCGTCGATGACCTCATTGGTATCCACAAGCAGCCGGGTCGCTGTTGCAAGACGCCAGTTTCCAACCAAGTCTCTCGTTTCTGTGGCGAACGCGGACGACGCAAGCAAGCAGAAGGCGAAAGCCGAGAACAGCACTTTCATAAGATCCTCCCGAGACTCGATTTGTGCCATACCTCTTTTTAGGAAGATGCGTGAACGCTTTGCAATCACCCATCGGTCTAGGGGTGAGTTCTCATTTTCCTGATTGCGGTCGGACCCCGGCCGGGACCGACCGCTGGGCGCTCACGTCCGGTTGTCGATCTCCAGCACACCGCTGCTCCTGTCCGCATAGGCAGCGATGAAGGTCGGCCGAGACTGCCAGCGCTGCCAGAAGGCATCGAGATGCTCGAAGCGCTCATCGAGCGGGGTGGCGTTCACCGGGAACTTGGAGAACGCGATGGCCGTCGCCAACGTGATGTCCGAGAACGTCGGCTGATCGCCTCCCACCAGCCACGCACGGCCGTCGGAGAGGTGCCGGTCGAC
The DNA here is from genome assembly GCF_964251405.1 of uncultured Methylobacterium sp. Taxonomy (GTDB): domain Bacteria; phylum Pseudomonadota; class Alphaproteobacteria; order Rhizobiales; family Beijerinckiaceae; genus Methylobacterium. The sequence goes on along the minus strand of NZ_CAXUJR010000127.1, from coordinate 1,418 downwards.
CAAGCCGGCATGCAGCAGTGCTACTTTGCGGGAGTGCTCGCCCCAGGCCGGATTGCTGGTCAGTTCGAGCTTCGGGCCCAGACCCTGATGCAGGACATGAAATGCAGTGACGATGGGATAGAGGATGTGCACCCACACCCGGTTGTCCCACATCTGATCAAGGCCACGCTCGTGCGCCGTCTCGCCCATGATCTTGCGGCCTTCGAACGTGTCTTCGAGGTAGCGGGCAATGGCGGAGGTCTCGCTCAAGTAAGAGCCGTCGGCGAGCGCGAGGGTCGGTGTTTCGCCCCAAGCGTTCATCTTCAGGTGCTTCCAACCCCGCTGCTCGCCGACCGGTGACATGTCGTAGACTGTCTCGTCGAAGTGACCGGCGATCCCCTTCTCGTGCATGAAGATCCGCAGGCGCTGCGGGTTCGGGAAGGCCGAGGGTGAGGTGAAGAGCTTGAGCTTGTCGGACATCATCGTCTCGCTTTCCTCAGAATTTTGCCTGTCTGTCAGATGACAGGTAGCAAGCTAGGACTGACATCTTGTGCTGTCAACCCCTGTCTGCCATATGACAGGTGGAGGTCGAGAATGGCAGCGACGTTGAAGAGGGATGTGCGTGAGGCGATCCTCGTGGCAGCGAGGGAAGCAGCGATGGCCTATGGATACAGCGGCATCAATTTCCGCGACCTCGCGCAGGCCGTCGGCGTCAAGGCCGCAAGCATCAACTACTACTTCGCAAATAAGGCCATCCTTGGCGCGGCAGTCGCGCGCCGCTATTGGGAAGACATCGCCCGCGATCTTGAGGCTATTTCAACGGATGCGCAAAGCCCGATGGAAGCGCTGCGGCAATACCCCAGTATTTTTCGCCTCTCTCTGGAGCGCAATAATCGTATGTGCCTCAGCAGCTTCATGGCGACCGAATATGACGCGTTGCCTGAGCAGGTTCTGAAGGAGGTCCAGTCTTTTGCCGACGTTAATACGGCTTGGCTACGCGAGCATCTAATTGCTGCAAATTTAGTTGAGCCGAAGGACGGGGAGAAGAGAGCCCGTGCGATCTATGCTGCTGTAGCCGGAGCTCAGATCATCGCTCGAAGTCGTTCGGACATAAATCTGTTCGACTCGTTGGTCAGGAGCTATCAAGAGGCGGGACTCCTACCGAACTGATCAAAAGCTCACGCGAAGACAAGGTCCGCTTCAATGCTCTGCCGACCGTAAGCGGTCAGGCGGAAATCCACCCGACCCAGTCGTAGGTCCTCGGCCACCAAGTTGCCTTGGAACGGACCTTCCGATCATCTGCAACGGGTCGAAAGTAGCCCTGTGCACGCCAAACAGAGCGTCAGATGCAGAGGGTTTCGGTGAAGGCCATGCCCAAGCGCTCCTACGCACCGACCGCGTGCAGCACGATCTCGCGCCGATGCGGTCGATCCCGGTGT
>NZ_CAXUJR010000126.1:2202-8782 GCF_964251405.1 uncultured Methylobacterium sp. | reverse complement strand
CCGGGAAGCCGCCATAGGGCTGGAACAGGTCCGGATAGCTCTCGTTGCCGCCGAGGCCGAGGCCGGCCGCGATGTTGAGCGACATCTGGTGGCCGCCATGCGGGATGCAGCGGGACGGCGACCAGCCGAACTGCGCCAGCACGTCGAGGGTGCGCAGGTACTCCACCAGCCCGTAGGACAGGGCGCAGTCGAACTGCAGCCAGTCGCGGTCCGGGCGCATCCCGCCGTGACGCAGGAGGTTGCGGGCGTCCTGGTGCGAGAACAGGTTCTCGCCCGTGGCCATCGGGCCCGGATAGAATTCCGAGAGCGCAGCCTGCAGCGCATAGTCGAGGGGGTCGCCGACTTCCTCGTACCAGAACAGTGGGTACTGGCGCAGCATCTTGGCGTAAGCGATGCCGGTCTCGAGATCGAAGCGTCCGTTCGCATCGACCGCGAGCTGCGCCTCCGAGCCGAGTTCGGCAAGGACCGCCTCGATTCGGCGTTGATCCTCCGCGATGGGGGAGCCGCCGATCTTCATCTTCACGACGGTGTAGCCGCGGTTCAGGTAGCCGCGCATCTCATTGCGCAAAGCCGTGTCGTCCTTGCCCGGGTAGTAGTAGCCGCCGGCGGCGTAGACGAAGACCCTCGGGTCGGCCTCGCGCCCCTTCTGCTCGGCGAGCATCCGGAACAGCGGCTTGCCGGCGATCTTGGCCGTGGCGTCCCAGATCGCCATGTCGAGGGTGCCGACCGCCACCGAGCGTTCGCCGTGGCCGCCGGGCTTCTCGTTGGTCATCATCGCGGTCCAAAGCTTATGCGGGTCGAGATTGTCGCCCGCCTCGTTCAGGACGCTCCCGGGGTCGGCCTCCAGCAGGCGGTTGCGGAAGCGCTCGCGGATGAGGCCGCCTTGACCATAGCGGCCGTTCGAGTTGAAGCCATATCCGACCACCCGGCGGCCGTCCCGCACGACGTCGGTGACGACCGCCACGAGGCTCGCGGTCATCTTCGAGAAGTCGATATAGGCGTTCCGGATAGGAGAGGAGATCGGCTGGGTGATCTCGCGGACGTCGACGATGCGCATGGGCTTGCTCCTTGGTGCCGGGAAGGCGTGGGAGAAGCGAACAAGAGGGCGGGACGCGCCTCCGGGTCGTTAGCCCGTGACAACCGTCTCGCCGATCCCAAGTTCGCGGCTGCCGGCTCGGACATCGTGCGCCCCGGCCGTCGATAGGGTGAGGTCATCCCCTCACGCCGCAGCGATGATGACGGTTGGCGCCATTGGCAAGACATCAAATGTCCTCTTCCGGCTCCTCTTCCCCACAAGCGAACGCGCCCTTTGCCATCCCGGGCGGGGTCGCCCGCCGCATCCCACATCGACGCATCGTCTGACATCGTGACGCGGAGGAGCGGACCATCCCGCCCGTACGAGACGGGCGACAGGACGACGGACGGGCTGCGCCCACCCCCCGCATTGCGGTTGCACCGCACCCTGAGCTAAGGGCGGCGCATGTGGAATCGCCTCGCCCATCCCGGCCATTTCCTGCGGTGGACCGGCCCCGTGATGCCCTGGCTCGCCGGGCTCGCCGCGCTGCTCCTCGCCGTTGGCCTGTATCTCACATGGTTCGTGGTCCCGCCCGACTACCAGCAGGGCGAGACCGTGCGGATCATGTACATCCACGTGCCGGCGGCCTGGCTGGGCGTGTTCTTCTACGGATCGATGGCACTCTCGGCGATCGGCACCCTGGTGTGGCGTCATCCGCTGGCCGACGTCGCCCAGCGCGCCGCCGCACCCATCGGTGCCGCTTTCACCCTGATCTGCCTCGTCACCGGCTCGCTCTGGGGCAAGCCGATGTGGGGCACCTACTGGGTCTGGGACGCGCGGCTGACCTCGATGTTGGTGCTGTTCCTGATCTATTGCGGCATCATCGCCCTGTGGCGGACCATCGAGGACCCGAACCGCGCCGCGCGCGCCATCGCGATCCTGACCCTCGTCGGCGCGGTCAACCTGCCGATCATCAAGTTCTCGGTGAACTGGTGGTCGACCCTCCACCAGCCGGCGTCGATCCTGCGCATGGGCGGCTCGTCCATCGATTCCTCGATGCTCTACCCGCTCGTCCTGATGATCGTCGCCTTCACGGTCCTGGGGATCACGCTGCATCTGCAGGGGATGCGCACCGAGATCCTGCGCCGCCGGGTCCGGGCACTCACCATCCGCGAGGCCGAACGCCTCGATACGGGCGCTTCGTGCGGGTCCGCCCCGTCGCTCGGCCAAGCGATCCAGGGCCTGTGACGGCGATGGATCTCGGTTCGCATGGCGGCTTCATCGTGGGAGCCTACGCCTTCACCGCTCTGGTGGTCGGCGGGTTGATCCTCCACGCCCTGCGTGACGCCCGGGCGCAAAGGCGGGCGTTGGCGGCGATGCAGGACGACCCGGCCCGCATCCCCACGGGAGAGCCCTCGTGAGCCTCGACGCGCCGGCGGCCGCGCCACGCCGCTCGCTCCTGACGATCCTGCCCGTCGTCGCCTTCGCCCTCCTGTGCGCGGTCTTCTTCCTGCGCCTGCGCTCGGGCGCCGACCCGTCGGCCGTGCCCTCTGCGATGATCGGACGGCCGGCCCCCGCCTTCGTCCTCGAGGCGCTGCCGGGCCTGACGGGGGAGGGTGGTCCGGTGCCGGGCCTGTCCAGCGCCGAGTTCAAGGGCCGGGTCACGGTCGTGAACTTCTGGGCCTCCTGGTGCGCGCCTTGCCAGGTCGAGCACCCGCAACTGATGCGGCTCGCACGCGAGCCCGGGCTTCGCCTCGTCGGGATCGACTACAAGGACGCGCCGGAGAACGGGCGCCGCTTCCTGACTCGCAACGGCGTTCCGTTCCAGGCGGTGGGCGTGGATTCGACCGGGCGCACGGGCATCGATTTCGGCGTCTACGGCGTGCCCGAAACCTTCATCGTCGGCCCCGACGGCATCATCCGCGACAAGCTCGTCGGCATCCTGACGCCTGAGAACTACCCCCGCGTCCTCGACAAGATCAGGGCGGCGGCCAAACCCTGATTCGTTACGCCTTGGGCACGTCCTTGCTCTCGTGGCGCATGAGGAGCGGCGTCTGCGAGAGCGCGAACACGACGGTGAGCGGCATGATGCCGAAGACCTTGAAGCTCACCCAGAAATCCTCCGTCTGCGTGCGCCAGACCGCCTCGTTCAGGACCGCGAGCAGCAGGAAGAACAGGCCCCAGCGGAAGGTGAGCTTGCGCCAGCCTTCATCGGTCAGCGCGAACATGCTGTCGAGCACCACCGAGAGCAGCGACTTGCCGAAGGCGAGGCCGCCAAGGAGGACGAAACCGAAAAGGGTGTTCACGATGGTCGGCTTCATCATGATGAAGGTCTTGTCCTGAAGCGCCAGGGTCAGGCCCCCGAACACCACCACCACCACGCCCGAGACCAGCGGCATGATCGGCAGGCGGCGCATCAGGGCGTAGTGGATGGTCAGTGCCACCAGGGTGGCGACGATGAACAGGCCGGTGGCCGCGAACAGCTTCTGGTCGGCTGTCACGCCGAAGCGCTCGGCATAGGCGTTGGCGAAGAAGAACACCACGAGCGGCCCGAGCTCCAGGACGAGCTTGACGAGCGGCGGCAGGTGGCGTTGCGGCGGGACGGCTTCGATCTGCATGGTGTCTCGTCCTCAGCCGAACGCGTGCTCGGCATGGCCTCGGTGGCGGGTGGGCTGTACACGGGTTTGAGCCCGCGCCTCAACCGGACCATCGGGGCCACCGATGTCCGTCACGAATTGGGAACGCTAGTTCTGAGGCTCGGCTTTCCGAGGTTGCCGTCCCGCCCAGTCTCGTTCCCGCCTAACCCGCCTCCAACCCGGCGATCGCCCGGGCGAAGTCGCGGGCCGCGAAGGGCTCCAGGTCCTCCACCCCCTCGCCGACGCCAATGAAGTGGACCGGCAGGCCGAACTTCGCTGCCAGCGCCACCAGGATGCCGCCGCGCGCCGTGCCGTCGAGCTTGGTCATCACGAGGCCGGTGACATCGGCGGCCTTCGAGAACAGCTCGACCTGGCTGATCGCGTTCTGGCCGACCGTGGCGTCGAGGACGAGGATGACCGCGTGCGGAGCCTCCGCGTCGATCTTGCGGATCACCCGCAGGATCTTCTCCAGCTCGGCCATCAGGCCGGTCTTGTTCTGGAGGCGGCCGGCGGTGTCGATGAGGAGGACGTCGGTGCCGGAGGTTTTCGCCTTCTGGAAGGCCTCGAAGGCGAGGCCCGCGGCGTCCGCCCCCTGCGCGCCCGCGACGACGGGCGTCCCCGTTCGCTCGCCCCAGACCTTGAGCTGGTCGATCGCCGCAGCCCGGAAGGTGTCGCCGGCTGCCAGCATCACCGAGCGCCCTTCGGCCTTCAGCTTCAGGGCGAGCTTGCCGATGGTGGTGGTCTTGCCCGCGCCGTTGACCCCGATCATCAGGATCACGAAGGGCTTCTTGGAGGCATCGACGCTCAAGGGCAGCGCGACCGGGGTGAGCGCGCGCTCGACCTCGGCGGCCAGGATCGCCCTGACCTCGTCGGGCGAGATCCCCTTCTCGTAGCGGCTCTGGCCGACGGTCTGCGAGATCCGCATCGCGGTCTCGACGCCGAAATCCGCCTGGATCAGGGCGTCCTCCAGTTCCTCCAGGGTGTCCGCATCGAGCTTGCGCTTCGTGAAGAGCCCCGTGACTCGTTCCGACAGGGCGGAGGAGGTGCGCTTCATGCCTCCGGTCAGCCGGCTCCACCACCCGCGATTCTCGGATTCGGCTGCTACCGGTTCAAGGATTGCGGGCTCCGGCGCCTGCAGCGGCGCGAAGGCCTGGCTCGTGGTGTCGGCCTGCTCACCCCCGCGCTCCGGCGGGTCGCCGGCGGTCCCTGCGGGCGGGCGCTCCTCCTGCCCCTCCACCGGCTGCATGTCGGCGCCCTCGAGCTCGTCCGGCACGGCGTTGCCGTCGGGTTCGACCGGGGAGGGCTCGCTGGGGGGCATCGGCACATGGGCGACATCCGCGGCGCCCGTGGCGAAATCGGGCTGGCCCTCCGAGACCGAGGCGGGGGAGTCGAGGGGCGGCGTGACCGACTGGAGGTCCGAGCCGGGTTTCGGATCGGGAGGCTGAACGGGCACCGGCTCCGGCGGCCAAGCCTCCTCCTTCTTGCCGAACATCCGGCGCAGCAGCCAGCCCGGCCTCTTGTCTTCGCTCATTCCCGCTTGCTCCCTCGGCCCCGCGCACGTAGCGCAGGACCATGCCTCCAGCCGACGCCCTCGTAGCAGACATAAGCCGGCGCCTCCTCTACCGCGACGGGCTCGTCCTCGTCATCGACAAGCCGGCGGGGCTTCCGGTCCATCCCGGCCCCAAGGGCGGGCCGACGCTGACCGATCATCTCGATGCCCTACGCTTCGGGCTCCCGCGCCGGCCGGAGGCCGCCCACCGGCTCGACCGCGACACCTCCGGCTGCCTGGCTCTCGGGCGCCACGCCAAGGCGCTGGCCCGTCTCAACCGGCTCTTCGCCACGAGCGTCGTCGGCAAGACCTACTGGGCGCTGGTCGAGGGTGATCCGCCGTCAGAGACCGGCAGCATCGATCTGGCACTCGCCCGTCGCTCCGACGACCCGCGCAGCTGGTGGATGAAGGCCGATCCGGCCGGGGATCCTGCGCTGACGCACTGGCAGGTGATGGGCCGGGCTCCGGACCGAGCCCAAGCGTGGCTGGCGTTGTCTCCCGTCACGGGCCGCACGCACCAGCTCAGAGTGCATTGCGCCGCCATGGGCTGGCCGATCGTCGGCGATCCGATCTACGGCACGGCACCGCGCACCGGCGGCCTCGGGCTGCAGCTTCATGCCCGCACGCTCAGCCTGCCGCTCTACCCGAAGAGACCGCCGATTGTCGTCGAGGCGCCGGCGCCGGTGCATATGCTGGCCGGGCTGACGGAATGCGGATGGGCGGTGCCGGTGCCCGAATGACGTTCTCGGCCGGCGTCAGCGCCGCTTGCGGCCCTGCGGCGGGACCGGGTCGCGATGCTGGGTGAGGTATTCCAGACGTTCCATCCAGGGCCGGCGCTGCCCGGCGGGGAGCGCGTCGAGATCGCGCTTCGTGGACAGGAGGTCGAGGATCATCAGAACGACCCAGGGGCCACCAATCCCGAGGAAGAATGCCATCCGTGAACCTCCCATCGCGCACTCGACCGGCGCATCGGCCGGACTATGGCACGGTCGAAAGAGCTCGAAAAGGACTGCTGGGCCGTGACGCACGCGCCTGCGGCGACGGATCGCTCAGCGCTCCCGGCGCCAGAGGCCGGCGCGTTCCGAGCGGGCCTGCTCCTCCGCGGCGAGGAGGTCGGAGGGCGCATTCCCCGCGGCGCGGGCACCGCCGGCCGCGAGAATCAGCGCGGCGAGATCGTCCCCGTCGATCTGGCAGCGAAGGCCCTCGGGCTCGCCCTCCGCCTCGCCGGTCGGCCGCAGACACGTGACCTCGCGGCGGCGGAGGTAGCGGGACAGCTGGCGGGCGAGCGCGCCGCGTTCGCCCTCGACGCCGAGGAGGCGAACGACGCGGCCGCGGAAGGCCAGGGTCCCGGTATCGATGACCTCCGGCACGCCGCGCAGG
>NZ_CAXUJR010000126.1:0-2102 GCF_964251405.1 uncultured Methylobacterium sp. | reverse complement strand
GGCTGGGCGCGAGCGGCGGAGGGCCGCTTGCGGGCCTTGGCCATCTGCACGGAGGCCCGCTCGATGAAATCGTGAAAGATCGCCGCCGGAAGATCGCCGCCGCCGACCTTGTTCATCGAGGAATTGTCGTCGTTCCCGACCCAGACCCCGACGACGAGATCCGGGGTCATCCCGACGAACCAGGCATCGCGGTAATCCTGCGTCGTCCCGGTCTTGCCGCCCACCGGGATGTTGGCGACGCGGGCCGCCTTGCCGGTGCCGCCGTCGACCACCGCCTGCAGCGAGTCGAGCATCATCGTGCGGCTGTCGCCCGGCAGGGCCGCGCCGGCCTTCGGCTCCGGCCGGAGGTAGAGTGGCTGCGGCGAGCCGCCCCGGACCGCGTGGATGCTGTGGCTCTCAAGGCCGGTACGGTTGGCGAGCACGCCCGCATAGGCGCGGGTCATCTCGAGGAGGGTCACCTCGGCCGAGCCCAGCGCGAGGCTCGGCAGGTTCGGCAGTTCCGACTGCACCCCGAGCCGGCGCGCCGTCTCGATCACAGCGGGAATGCCGACCTCGTCGGCGATCTGGGCCGCGATCGTGTTGATGGACAAGGCGAAGGCGCTGCGCAGGGGGACGGCGCCCCGGAAGCGGTTGTTGGAGTTCTGCGGCTCCCATTCGCCGATCTGGATCGGGCGGTCGACCAGCACCGTCTCCGGCGTGTAGCCCTTCTCGTAGGCGGTGAGGTAGACGAACAGCTTGAACAGCGAGCCGGGCTGGCGCTTGGCCTGCGTCGCCCGGTTGAACTGGCTGTCCTCGTAGTCGCGCCCGCCCACCATCGCCAGCACCGCGCCCTCCTTCGAGAGCACCACCATCGCGGCCTGAGAGACCTTCTTCTTGGCACCTTCCGCGTCGAGGCGGCGGGCGACGACACCCTCGGCGAGGCTCTGGAGATCGAGGTTGAGGGTGGTGCGCAGGGTGACGTCGCCGGGGGCGTCGATGAGCCGTTTGGCGTCGGCCGCCACCATGTCGATGAAGAAGTTGGTGCCGGGCGGCGTCTCGGGCGGCGTTCGCAGGGTGATGGTCTCGGCCCGCGCCGCATCGGCCGCGGCCGTGGTGATCGCCCCCGTCTCGACCATGGTCTGCAGCACCACGTCGGCGCGCTCCTTGGCGCCGCCGAAATTGCGGGTCGGCGACAATTGCGAGGGCGCGCGCACGAGGCCAGCGAGCATCGCGGATTCCGGCAGGGTCAGGGTCTTGGCCGGCTTGCCGAAATAGCGCCGCGCGGCGGCATCGACCCCGTAGGCGCCGGCGCCGAAATAGGCGGTGTTGAGGTAGCCGAGCAGGATCTCCTGCTTCGTCATCGTGCTCTCGGCGCGGAGCGCCAGGAACGCCTCCTGCACCTTGCGCCGCAGGGTCTTCTCCTGGGTCAGGGAGGTGAGGCGGACGTATTGCTGGGTGATGGTCGAGGCGCCTTCGCGCACCCCGCCGCTCGCGAGGTTGCGCCAGACGGCGCGGGCGAGGCCGCGAGGATCGACGCCCCAATGGGAATAGAAGCGCCGGTCCTCGATGGAGACGATCGCCTGTGCGAGATGCGGCGGCAGGTCGGCCGCCACGAGCCTCTCCCCCTGGAAGACGCCGCGGGTGGCGAAGACCCGCCCGTCATCGGCCTCCACGGTGATCGCCCGGCGATCGTTCTCGGTCGCGACGCCGCCCAGCGGCGGTAGGGTCGCGAGGATCCAGACGAGGAAGCCGGCGAGGAGGAGGCCGGCGACGGCGCAGGCCACCAACAGTGTCGAGAGGATCGGCCGGCGCCGGGCCGGCGGCCCGGGCGGCGTGGAAGCGGCTGCCTCGGCATCTGTGTCGGCGGGCTTTCGCCGCAATCTCGCGGCCAGCATCGCGCCGGCCGCCGCGGTCCCGGCCGCGAGACGCCCCACAGCCGCGCGCCCGCGCCGGCTGCCGGATCGAGCCGCCCCGGCCGCGAGGATGCCGAGTTGGCGCGCGAGGACGCGGGCGGCCGCAGCGGCCTCCTGAGCCGCCGCCCGCGTATCGGGGGCCGGCCCGCCGGATAACGGACTGCCCGTCTTCGTGGTGCCGCCGGCCGCGGACGCCGCGGGCGTGCCGGA
>NZ_CAXUJR010000125.1:0-8798 GCF_964251405.1 uncultured Methylobacterium sp. | reverse complement strand
CCGTGAAGTTCTGCGCCCCCCCTGACAAAAGCCCAGCCTCGCACCCATCTCCTGATCGCCCGAGCGGAGCGAACCCGCCGGCTTGCCCCAGGAGGACGACTCCATGAACAGCGAAGAACGTGACGTGATCAGCGGCATCTTCCAGCGCCTCGAGCAGGCGGGAAGCCAGCCTCGCGACGCGGATGCCGAGCGTTTCATTGCCGACAAGCTTCGGAGCCAACCTTACGCGCCCTACGCGATGGCGCAGCTGATCTACGTTCAGGAGGAGGCGATCAAGAGCCTCAACCAGCAGCTCGAACAGGCTCGGGAGGCGACGGCACAGCAGCCTCAGGGCGGCGGCGGCTTCCTGTCGAGCATCTTCGGTGGAGGTTCGCGCGCCGAGCCCCAGCGGCCGGCAGGCCAGCCGTGGGGTGGTCAGGGTCGTCAGCCGGGTTACGGTCAGCAGCCGGGCTACGGAGGACAGCAGGGCGGCTTCGGCGGTCCGCAGCAGGGCGGTCCCTGGGCGGGCCAGCAGCAGGCGCCGGCTCGTGGCGGCGGCTTCCTGGCGACGGCTCTGCCCATGGCGGCCGGTGCGGCCGGCGGCATGCTGCTCGGTAGCGCCCTGTCGAACGCGTTTGCCGGTGGTCATTCCGCCCTTGGCAGCGCGGCCGCGGCCGGCCTCGGTGGCACCGGAGCCGAAGCAGCCGGTGCGGCCGGCGGGAGCCAGGATTTCGGCTCTGCCCTCGGCGGCGGCAACGACATTCAGGACGCGTCGTTCGACAACGATGCCGGTGGAGATTTCGGCGGCGACCTCGGCGGCGGCGGCGACGACGATTGGGTCTGATCCCCGCGAGCCCGGCGACGCGAAAGCGTCGCCGGGCCTTCGATGTGAGGTGATTTCGAACTCAGATGACCTCGACGCGCGCACCGACGCTCGTGCGCTCATAGAGGTCGATGACGTCCTCGTTCATCATCCGGATGCAGCCCGACGAGACCGACTGGCCGATCGTGTGCGGCTCGTTGGTTCCATGGATGCGGTAGAGCGACGACCCGAGATAGAGCGCGCGCGCGCCGAGCGGGTTGCCAGGCCCGCCCGCCATATGGCGTGGCAGATCGGGCCGCCGCCGCAGCATCTCGGCCGGCGGCGTCCAGTCCGGCCACGCCTTCTTCTGGCTGATCGTCTTGGTTCCGGCCCATGCGAACCCGGGTCGGCCGACGCCGATGCCGTAGCGTAAGGCCTTGCCTCCCGGCTGGACGAGGTAGAGGTGCTTCGACGGCGTATCGATGACGATGGTGCCCGGCGCCTGCCGGCCGTCGAAATCGACCGTCTGCCGTTCGAATCGCGGGTCGGGAGCACGGGCGATCGCGATCTGCTCGGGTTCCTGCGAGAGCGCCGCGTTGCGGATCGGCACCCGCTGGACCGGATATGGCGCTGTGTCTTCTGGCACGCGGTCTCCCGATGACAGCATCCGCGGGCTCGACGGGCCGCCAAAGCCGTAGGCGGCCAGGTGCCGCGGCAGGGTTCCGTCGTCTGCGAGCCGTGCACCCGATCGATGAGAAACAGTCCGAGCCGGGCCGGTGCTTCCGGAGACCAGGAACTCGATGAAGCCGCCGCCGTAGCGGCCGTCCTGCGCCCTCGCCTCCCCGGCAAGCGTCAGAGCCGAAAAGGCCGCCGCCACGCACCATCCGCTACGCATGTTCCCCTCGCCCCCTGCATAAACCCGCTATGCGAGACGATGAGGGCGCGGACGGGAGCGCCGGGTGAATAAACGTGGTGAATCGATCGAGAATCCAGTCGATCGAAACGCTCAGTTCGATTCAGTGTAAATATTCGGTCACCATGACCGGAACACGCCGCCGTTCAGCAAATGGCAACCAGTCCGGTTCATAGTCACAAACGTGAACTCTCGAAGTCGGCTGATCCCATACCATGACCATGAAGCGCTATCGCATCGAAGACAGCCTCGGTCTTGCGAGCAGCCAGCCGGTGTTCGAGAAGTCGGTCTCGGCCGAGAGTTCGGAGCTGAACAACACCCGGCTGACGGAGATCCTGACGGCGATCCAGGATCTGCGGCAGATGACCCAGTCCAGCACGATCGAGACGGTGGAAGCCTGCCGGAAGGAACTGAGCGACGCTCTCGCGATGCGCTCGGAACTCGACATCATGAAGGACGCGATCACGCGCACGAAGACCGAGATTGCGACGCTCTACCGGTCCGAGAACACCGGCAACGGCATGCGCCGCGTCGCCGGCGAACTCGATGCGGTCGTGGATTCCACCGAGCAGGCGACGAGCACGATCCTCGGCGCCATCGAAGAGATCGAGACCAATGCGAGCATGCTGCGCGCGATGCGGACCTCCGCGGCCGGACGTGAGAACATCGACGCCATCATGGAGCGCGTCGTCATCGCCTACGAAGCCTGCAACTTCCAGGATCTGACGGGACAGCGCATCAGCAAGATCGTCGGCGTGCTGAAGTTCGTCGAGGAGCATCTCGATCGGATGATCGAGGCCTGGGGAGGTCTCGACAGCTTCAAGGACGTCCTCGGCGTCGACGGCCCCGCGAGGCCCGACATCAACGACGAGAGATCGCTTCTCAACGGGCCGCGGCTCGACGACGACCCGGGCCATGTCGACCAGGGCGATATCGACGCGCTGTTCGACTAGGACGGCTCGCCGATCGCGATGCGCATCCGGCCCCTTTCCAGCGGAATCCGACGCGCTTAGATCAAGGGGGATGAGCCGTTCCCCTTCGAAAGACTTGCCTCCCGACGGGTTCGACGCCGAGGAGGAGCCCGCCGACCACCCGCAATCGGCCGACGCGCCCGAGATCGACTTCGATTTCGAGGAAGGCGCGGTCAAGGCCGGCACCGAGATCATCAGGCGGTTCTGGACGACGCTGCCGCCCTCCCCCGGCGTCTACCGGATGTTCGACGACAAGGGCGACGTCCTCTACGTCGGCAAGGCCAAGAATCTGAAGGCGCGGGTCGGCTCCTATGCCCGCGGCCAGGCGCATTCCAACCGTATCGCCAGGATGATCTCGCAGACGGCGGCGATGGAGTTCGTCACCACGGCGACCGAGACCGAGGCGCTGCTGCTCGAGGCCAACCTCATCAAGCAGCTGAAGCCGCGCTTCAACGTGCTGATGCGGGACGACAAGTCGTTTCCCTACATCCTGGTGACGGCGGATTCCGAGGCACCGCAGATCGTCAAGCATCGTGGCGCGAGGCGGCGCAAGGGCAGCTATTACGGTCCCTTCGCCAGCGTTTGGGCGGTGAACCGTACCGTGAACGCCCTCCAACGCGCCTTCCTGCTGCGAACCTGTTCGGACAGCTATTATGAGAACCGAACACGGCCTTGCCTGCTCTACCAGATCAAGCGCTGCGCCGGCCCCTGCACCGGCGAGATCGCGCTGGACGACTACGCGGGCCTTGCCGAATCCGCGCGGGCGTTCCTGTCCGGCAAGTCCAACGCCGTGAAGGACCGCATGCGCGACGAAATGCAGGAGGCGTCGGAGAAGCTCGAATTCGAGCGCGCCGCGCGCTATCGCGACCGCATCGCCGCGCTCTCGGCGATCCAGGGCACGCAGGGCGTCAACACACAGGGCGTCGAGGAAGCGGACGTCTTCGCCATCGACGAACAGGCCGGACAGTTCTGCATCGAGGTGTTCTTCTTCCGCAACTTCCAGAACTGGGGCAACCGCGCCTACTTCCCCAAGGCCGACCGCACCATGACGCCGGACGAGGTGCTCGCCTCCTTCATCGGCCAGTTCTACGACGACAAGCCCGCGCCCCGGATCGTGCTCGTCTCGCACCCGATCGAGGACGCCGAGTTGCTGGGCGCAGCCCTGTCGAGCCGCACCGAGTACCGCGTCGAGATCCACCTGCCTCAGCGGGGCGAGCGCAAGAACCTCGTCCTCTACGCGCAGCGCAACGCCAAGGAGGCACTGGCGCGGCGGCTCGCCGACACCGCCTCGCAGGGCAAGCTGCTGGTGGCCCTGAGCCAGTCCTTTGGTCTGGCCAAGGCGCCGCGCCGGATTGAGGTCTACGACAACTCGCACATCATGGGCACGAATGCGGTCGGCGGCATGGTGGTGGCCGGGCCAACGGGCTTCATGAAGACGCATTACCGCACCTTCAACATCAAGTCAGAGGAGCTTACCCCGGGCGACGATTACGGCATGATGCGCGAGGTGCTGCAGCGCCGCTTCAAGCGCCTCGTGAAGGAAGCTCCGCGCGATGCCGTCGAGCCTGGCAGCGCCGAGGGCGCAGGCGCCGCGCCGGACGCCGGGGAGGAGGTCGACACCTTCCCGGCCTGGCCGGACCTTGTCCTGATCGACGGCGGCAAGGGGCAGCTCGACGCCGCCCGCGGCGCCCTGGCGGATATCGGCGTCACCGACGTGACGCTCGTCGGTATCGCCAAGGGACGCGACCGCGATGCGGGGCGGGAGACCTTCTTCGTGCCCGGCCGCCCGCCCTTCAAGCTGCCGCCGCGCGATCCGACCCTCTACTTCGTCCAGCGTCTGCGCGACGAGGCCCACCGCTTCGCCATCGGCACGCACCGGGCCAAGCGCAAGCGCGAGCTCATCAAGAATCCCCTCGACGAGATCGGCGGGATCGGCCCCAGCCGCAAGCGCGCCCTCCTCCACCATTTCGGGACCGTGAAGGCGATCGAGCGGGCGGCCTTCGAGGACCTTGCCAAGACGCCGGGCGTGAATGCGGCGACCGCGCGGGCAGTCTACGACTTCTTCCACGCCGGGGCCTGATCCCGCGCCGCTCGACGCCTAGATGGTGGCGTTCGTCGAGCCGCGGCGATGGGAGACAACGAACGATGAGCGAAGCCATACCGCCGGGTCGTGTCCTGCTGGCAGGCGCGACGGGCGACCTCGGCGGGCGCATCGCGCGCGAACTCCGCAAGCGCAGTGTCGCCGTCACCGCGATCGTCAGGCGGGGCACCGCGGCCGACCGGACGGCGCGGCTTCGGGCTCTCGGGGTAGACGTCGTCGAACTCGACCTCGACAGCGTGGCCGAGGTGGCGGCGACCTGCACCGGCACGACCTGCGTCGTCTCGGCGCTCAATGGCCTCGAGGAGACGATCATCGGCACGCAGGGCGTTCTCCTGGATGCGGCGGTCGCGGCCGGGGTGCCGCGATTCATTCCCTCGGACTTCTCGCTGGACTTCACCAGGACACCGGCGGGGTCCAACCGCAACATGGACCTGCGTCGCGACTTCAAGGCCCGTCTGGACGTGGCGCCGATCCGGGCGACCTCGATTCTCAACGGGGCCTTCGCCGACATGCTCACCGGCCAAGCGCCCTTCATCCTGTTCGGCCTCCGGCGCGTTCTTCATTGGGGCGACGTCGCTCAGCCGATCGACTTCACGACGATGGACGACGTCGCTGCCTTCACCGCAGCGGCCGCCCTCGATCCCGCAACGCCCCGGGTCCTGAGGATCGCCGGCGAGCAGACAAGTCCGCGCGGCCTCGCCGCAGCGGCGAGCTAGGTAACGGGACAGCCTTTCAGGCCGCTGCGAGCCGGGAGCATCGGCGTCCTGCAGACACTCATCAGGGTGGCGCGTGCGGTGGCGCCGGGCAAGGGCCAGGTCTTTCCGCCCTGGCAGGGCATGCAATACATGCGCGACATGTTCAGCGGCGACGGCAAGCTCGCCCCGCTCGACAACGGCCGCTACCCCGACCTGCGTTGGACGAGCATACGAGCGGTGCTGGCGGCACGGTAGGCGGCCTCGCAGGACGAAGCCGGCCCGGACGCAAGCGCCACGGTTGACCCCTGTACCGCCCCGTGGTTCACCGCGCCCATGAACGCCGACATCCTATGAACGCGGTCTTGCCCCGCCGCCGGTCGCCGGCCTGGAACCTGGCGAACTGCCTGACCTACGGGCGCCTGGCCGCCGTGCCGGTCGTCGTCGGATTGCTGTACTGGCCCGACGAGATCGGTGCCCGCTTCGCGGCGCTCGGCGTGTTCATCGTGGCGGCGATCACCGATTATCTCGACGGCTACGTCGCCCGAACCTACGCCCAGAGCTCGGCCCTGGGGCGCATGCTCGACCCGATCGCCGACAAGCTCCTCGTGGCCGCCTGCCTTTTGATGCTCGCCGCAGATGGCTCGATCAAGGGCTGGACGCTGTGGGCCGCCATCGTGATCCTGTGCCGTGAGATCCTGGTCTCGGGACTGCGCGAGTACCTCGCGGAACTCAAGGTCGGGGTGCCGGTGAGCAAGGTCGCCAAGTGGAAGACGACGTTGCAGCTCGTGGCCATCGGCTTCCTCGTCGCGGGACCGGCCGGGGAGACGCTGCTGCCCGGCACCGTCGATATCGGGGTCGGCCTGCTCTGGGTCGCCGCCGCCCTGACGCTCTATACGGGCTATGACTACATGAAAGCCGGGATCAGGCACGTCATCGACGACCCGCGATAGGGGGCGGGGCGTCACAAGGGCAAAGTCGCATGAAGCTCGTCTATTTCGCCTGGGTCCGCGAGCGGATCGGCAAGGCCGATGAAACGGTGGACCTGCCCGCCGACGTCACTACGGTTGCGGATCTCGTCGCCTGGCAGCGCGGACGCGGCGAGGAATACGCCTACGCGTTCGAGGATACCGGCGTGGTCCGTGCGGCTATCGACAAGGTCCACGCCAAACCCGAAGCCGCGATCGCCGGAGCCACCGAGATCGCCTTCTTCCCGCCGATGACGGGCGGGTGAACCGCGACGTCCCCGCTCAGGGCGGCGTCATGGCGGTGGTGAAGGCGCGCAGGTTGTTGGCCATCATGTCGGCGTAGGTGGCGGCCGGCCCGTCGGCCCGCGACAGGGCGTCGGAATAGACCTTCCCGCCGATCCGCGCACCGCTCTCCTTGGCGATCTGCTGCATCAGGCGCGGATCGGCGATATTCTCCAGGAACACCGCCGGGATCTTGTCCCGGCGGATCTGCCGGATGATCCGGGCTACGTCGCGCGGGCTCGCCTCGCTGTCCGACGAGACGCCCTGGGGTGCGATGAAACGCAGGCCGTAGGCGGATGCGAAATAGCCGAAGGCGTCGTGCGTCGTGATGATCCGCCGATGGTCCTGCGGGATCGCCGCGATCGCGGCCCTCGCCAGATCGTCGAGGGTGTCGAGCCTGGCGAGGTACGCCGCCGCGTTGGCCGCGAAGGCGGCCGCGTAGTCGGGGGCGATCCGGGACAGACCGTCGCGGATGTTGGCGACGTAGATCTTTGCGTTGGGAATGCTCTGCCAGGCATGCGGATCGACGTGATGATCATGGCCATGCGCGTCGCCGGCGATCGTGGGCACACCCGCCGATGCGGTGACCACCGGCGCCTTGGTGCCCGAAGCCTTGATCAGCCGATCGATCCAGCCCTCGAACCCGATCCCGTTCACGAAGACGACGCTGGCGTCGGACAAAGTGCGGGCGTCGCCCGGCGCGGGGTTGTAGCCATGAGCATCGGCATCCGGCCCAACCAAGGTCGAGACGACGACGTGGTCGCCGCCGACCTGTCGTACGAGGTCGCCGAGGATGGAGAAGGTGGCGACGGCCTTCAAGGGCTTTGGCTTGTCCTGCGCCTGCGCCGGCAGCGATAGGCAGACGAGCCAGACGAAGAGGAGCTGGCAGACGAGGTGCCTTGCACGGGAATCGGACCGGGACGACATCGACAATGGCTCCAGACGAAGCGCCTCTCTTATTGAAACATGATTACATTGCCAAGTTTGGTAAGGCGGCCTTGATCTAGAAGCCATGGGGCGCCAAAGAGCGGTCGATGTCGCGCCGGCTCGGCCGTCATGGGGAATCGATACGGATTATCATGGCGCGTCGGCCGCTTCCGAGAGGCGACACTCTCCCTCTCCTCGGCCGGGTCTGGCGCGAATGGCTGCGGCCGCACCGGGCGACTTTGGCGGTGGTGCTCGTGCTGATCGCCATCGTGGGCGCCGCGACGGGTTTCTACCCCGCCCTGATCAAGGCGGCTTTCGACGCCTTCGACGCGAAGGACACCGCCGCCCTCGCCTACGGCCCGGTGGTGGTCATCGCGATCACGGCGATCAGGGGCTTCGCACTGTTCGGGCAGACGGTCCTGACGAACCGGGTCGTCACCCGCGTCGAGGCGGACATGCAGGTGGCACTCTATGCTCACCTCATCGAAGCGGACCTGGCGCAACTCGGTCGCGAGAGCCCGGCGGCCTTCACCCAGCGCTTCACCACCGATTTCGCCTATATCAAGGAGGCGCTGACCCGGATCTCGACGGTGCTCCTGCGCGACATCGCCATGCTGATCGCGCTCGTGGCCGCCCTGATCTGGATGGACCCGATCCTCACATTGGTCGCCGCCGTCACGGTGCCGTTCGTCGCCGGCCCGATCGCCAGGATCGGTCGCAAGCTCCGGCGGGTCTCGACGAGCACGCAGGAGCAGATGGGCGCAGCCGCAAGCCTCATCAACGAGAGTCTCCAAGGCGCGCGCATCGCCAAGACCTACGGTCTCGAAGGCTATCTCAAGGGCCGTGCCACCGAAGCCTTCGATGAGGTCCGTCGCCTCAAGATGAAGACCGCCAACGCGCGGGGGCGCCTCGACCCGCTGCTCGAAATCGGCGGCGGTCTCGCGGTGGCCGGTGTCCTGGTGCTGGTGGGCCAGCGCGTCATGTCCGGTGAGCGCACGGTGGGCGACTTCACCGGCTACGTGGCGGCGCTCCTGCTCGCGGCGCAGCCGGCCCGGGCGCTCGGCACCCTCAACGCGATCCTGCAGGAGGCGGGTGCCGCCCTGCAGCGGTACTTCGCCCTGATGGACGAGGCGCCCCGTATCAGGCAGGCGGCGGATGCGGGA
>NZ_CAXUJR010000124.1:6627-8942 GCF_964251405.1 uncultured Methylobacterium sp. | reverse complement strand
CCTCATCGTCGTCGATGAGGAGCACGAGGCCGCCTACAAGCAGGAGGACGGCGTCCATTACCACGCCCGCGACATGGCGGTGGTGCGCGGCCGGCTGGAGGGCTGCGGCGTGGTCCTCGCATCTGCGACCCCGTCCATCGAGACGCGGGTCAACGCCATGCGCGGGCGCTACCGCCGCGTCCTCCTGCCCGAGCGTTTCGGCGGGCGTCGCCTGCCGCAGATCGCCGCGATCGACATGCGCCTCGACAAGCCCGAGCGCGGCACCTTCCTGGCCCCGACCCTGGTGAGCGCCGTGCGCGAGGCCGTGGCGGCGGGCGAGCAGGCGCTGCTCTTCCTCAACCGCCGGGGCTACGCGCCGCTCACCCTGTGCCGCGCCTGCGGCCACCGCTACCAGTGCCGGCAATGCTCGACTTGGCTCGTGGAGCACCGCTTCCGCCGGGCGCTGGTGTGCCACCAATGCGGCTATACCGAGCGCCGGCCGGACTCCTGCAGCGCCTGCGGTACCTTCGACAACCTCACCCCCTGCGGCCCCGGCGTCGAGCGCATCGCCGAGGAAGTCGCCGGGCTGTTTCCCGACAGCCGCGTCATCGTGCTGTCGAGCGACTTTCCGGGTGGAGCCGAGCGCCTGCGCGCCGAACTCCAGACCGTAGCGGAGGGTGGCTGCGACATCGTCATCGGCACCCAGTTGGTGGCCAAGGGCCACAACTTCCCGCACCTGACCCTGGTCGGCGTGCTCGACGCCGATATCGGCCTCACCTCCGGCGATCCGCGCGCGGCCGAGCGCACCTTCCAGCTCCTGCAGCAGGTGACGGGCCGGGCCGGACGTGGCGAACGGCCGGGCCGGGCCCTGGTGCAGACCTTCCAGCCCGAGCATCCGGTCATCGCGGCCCTGCTCTCGGGCGATGCGGAGCGTTTCTACGCCGAGGAGATCGCCGCGCGCGAGGAGGCCGGCCTGCCGCCGTTCGGGCGCCTCGCTGCGCTCATCGTCTCGGCCAACGACCGGGAAACGGCCGAGGCGCACGGGCAGGCGCTGGCCCGAGCCGCCGAGCCGCCGGCCGGCGTGATGGTGCTGGGGCCCGCCGAGGCGCCGCTCGCCCTGATCCGGGGCCGCTACCGTTTCCGTCTGCTCGTGAAGACCGCCCGCGCCATCGACCTGCAGACCTATTTGCGCCACTGGCTGGCCCGTGCGCCGAAGGCGCGGGGCAATGTCCGCGTCACGGTCGACGTGGACCCGCAGAGTTTCCTATAAGGGGAGACCCGCACGACGGGAGTGGCCGAGGAGTATGCGAGCGTGCTGACCTATCAGAAGAAGCCGGATTCCAACGTCGCCGAGATCATCGTGGACGGGAAGATCAGCGACGGCGAGATGGATGCCGTCATCGCCTCCATGAAGGCCGATCTCGATGGCGGCGCCAAGCTGCGCCTTCTTCAGGATATCCGGGCCTTCGAAGGCATGGAGCCCGCCGCCTTCTTCAAGGACGTGCGCTTCGGCCTCGCCCTCGTGAAGGGCGTCAGCCACGTTGCCGTGGTCTCGGATGCGCAGTGGATGCGGATCATGGCCGAGACCGCCGGCCGCCTCTCGCCCGCGCAGATCAAGGTGTTCGAGCGCGCCCGTCTCGAAGAAGCACGGACCTGGCTCGCAACCGCGACCTGAAGGGGCGCGTCACTCCGCCTGGGCGGTGCGCAGGGTGCTGCGCGTCGCCGTCCAGCGGCCCGAGCACAAGGCGGAGACCTTCCAGGTCCCGCCTCCCGACCGGGCCTGAAGCCGGCCGGTGACGGCGCCGGTGGCGGCTCCGTTGCTCACGTTGATCCCGACGGTCCCGTCATCGCCGACGCGGCCCGACAGGCTGGCCTTGTCGGATGCGGAGACGAGCTTCACCGCCCCTTCCTGCACCGACACCGCATAGCGAGCGCGGGCGTCGCAGAGACCGCTCTCGGTCACCAGCTCGACGGACCACGTCCCGTTGTAGCCGCCGTTGTCCTTGGCCGAGGCCACGCCCTGCCCGAACACGACAGCCCCGAGCGCCAACACGACAACAATCCTAAACATGCCCATCCTTCAATCAGTCAATATTTCCCGTGCTCTCCCCGCCCATGGGGCGGAGATGTGAAACGATCGATTCGATCGCGAATTCGGGAATCAGGACATCATAAGGATTGAAGCGGCAGGATTATGACGAGCGGCCCGAACAAGGGCTCGGAGGCTGTTCTCTCCTCGACTGAATGCCAAGGTTGATTGCGGCTCAGCTTGTGGACCCTGGTCTCAACTGAGCAACGGAGCCTATATCCCGGCATCCGACGGAACATCGCGAAGC
>NZ_CAXUJR010000124.1:0-6527 GCF_964251405.1 uncultured Methylobacterium sp. | reverse complement strand
GTCTCAACTGAGCAACGGAGCCTATATCCCGGCATCCGACGGAACATCGCGAAGCGACCTTTGCTGCAAGGACGGGCGATTGCAGATGGGGATTCGGCCCGGTTCCGAAGAAGGATGGAGTTGGTCTCTCCTTGTGTCCCAGCTCCAATTTGTCATTCCGGGGCTGCGCCCAGAATGACAAAGGGGGTGTCGATACTTCGCACAAGGAAAGGCGAACGAGTCCCACCTGCAATCGCTTTCACTGGATAAAGAGAGCTGGAGGCAGATGTGCGAACTCTCCCCACAGCACGCATCCCTCATCCTGTCCTTCTCTCATGGGAGAAGGGACACGTGCCTGGCCCGTCACCCGGGCCGCCTGCGAGCCAGGATACCGATGCAGCAGCTGGTGGCGTCAATCCGTCAGCGGGCGCGCCTCTTCCGGCAGCATGATCGGGATGCCGTCGCGGATCGGATAGGCGAGCTTGGCTGAGCGGCTGATCAGCTCCTGACGCGTGGCGTCGTAGTCGAGGGATTCCTTGGTCAGCGGACAGACAAGGAGCTCGAGGAGCTTCGGGTCGACGCGGGTCGCTTCGACTGCGGGTACAGGTTCGTTCGCCATCGGATGTAGTCCTTGGTGGTCTGATGTCACTGCAGGGTCGGTTCGGCCCCGGTGCCGCGCACCAACTCCATCTCGGTCACCGCGATCAAGACCTCGGCTCGAGACTTGAGGTCGGGGGCTTCCAGCATCGCCTGCTTCTCGCGGGGTCCGAACGGGCTCATCATGCACAGGGCGTTGACCAAGGCCTCGTTCGGGGCCTCGTCTATCCCCGCCCAATCGACCTTGAGGTCGTTGACCTCGACGAAGTCCTTGAGCGCCTTGAGCACCCCCTCCCGGTCCACAGCCTCTTCACCGGCCCGGGGCTCGAAATCCGTGGCGAATTCGCCGTAGGAGACCTGGCAGCGGCGATAGCGGCTGGTGGTTGCGAGCTCGCTCTCGACGCGGAAGCGGGCAACGCCAGTGAGGGAGATGAGGTAGCGACCATCACCGGTCTCGGCGAACTGGGTGATGCGGCCGGCGCAGCCGACCCGGAACAGCCGAGGCGTCATCGGCGATGAGCCTGCCTCGACGTCGGGCTGGATCATCCCGATGATGCGGTCGCCGCGCAAGGCGTCGTCCACCATCGCGAGATAGCGCGGCTCGAAGATGTTGAGCGGCATCTGCCCACGCGGCAGCAGCAGGGCACCCGGCAGGGGAAACACCGGGATCACGCCGGGGCAATCGTCCGGACTCTTGTAGCCCGCATGCGTGCTCATGTTCTCTCCTCGGAACCCGATGCCGTCACGTCGAGAACGAACTTCGGCATCGGGCTCGGTCCTTCACAATCGCTCAGGTAGGCGTCGTCACGCGAAGACCAGGGTCGACAAGCGACGCCGGCCGCGGATCGAGGCCTTGTCCATCAGTCCCCAGGCCTCGAAGAAGGTGAGGAGCTGCTTGCGCGCGGCGCCCTCGTTCCATGTCCCGTCCCGGCGCACGATCTCGATGAGCTGGTCCACCGCTTCGTCGCGCTCGTTGGTGCCGTTGAGGCCGAGCGCCAGGTCGAAGCGCGCCTGATGATCGTTCGGATCGGCCTCGATGCGGCGCCGGAAGCCGCCGAGGTCGCCGAGCGACGCTGCCTGCTCGGACAGCTCGATGGCGGCGCGCAAGCTGACGACCGCAGGATCGTTGGCCTTCGCCTCAGGCACCATGCCGAGGAAGCGCTTGGCATGCTCGATTTCGCCCAGATCGAACTGGATCTTGGCAAGGCCGGTGAGCGCCGCGATGTTCTCCGTCTCCTCGGCGAGAACCGCCGCATAGATTTCGGAGGCGCCGGCGACGTCCCCCTCCTCAAGGGCGAGCGTCGCCTCGGCGAGGAGGTCCTCGACCTGCGTCGGTCCCACCGGGCCGACCAGGGTCTCGATGAACGTCTTGATCTGCGCCTCGGGCACGGCCCCCATGAAGCCGTCCACCGGCTGTCCGCGTTGGAACGCGATCACGGCCGGGATCGACTGGATGCCGAGCTGGCCCGCGATGGACGGGTGCTCGTCAATGTTCATCTTGACGAGGACGACCTTGCCGCCAGCGGCTGCCACCGCCTTCTCGAGGATAGGAGCAAGCTGCTTGCAGGGGCCGCACCAGGGCGCCCAGAAATCGACGAGGACCGGGCGGTTCATCGATTCCGCGATGACGTCCTGCCGAAAACTCGCCGTGGTCACGTCCTTGGTGGGTGATCCGGTTTCGCCGGCCGGGCGCGGATCGGGCGCGGAAGCATCGTTGAGCATGGAACCCTCGCAGAAGTGTCGATGTCGAAGTTGGGTCCGGCCGACGGACACTCTACCTTCATGGATAGATGGTCGCTGACGCCGCCGTGACCAGACCGCGGCCTACAGCCTCCGGGTCGAAAGACGCAATGCCGCCCCCTCGGGACTCGGTTGGCAAGGTTCTGGACCCCATCGCCTTTTCCCGACGCGGGCTCCGCCTCATTGCTGCCCGCCCGCGTCGAGATCCGGAAGCGTCGGAAGCGACCGCCCGGCTCAGTTCCTGGATGCGCCCGGCGGCTCCTTGGAGGAGCCTTTGGACGCATCCTTCGAGGCATCCTTGGCGTCGGTCACGAAGGTTCCCTCGAAACGGCCCGTCGAGGCGGTCGCTTCGCAGACGATGGCGGTCTTGCCCGGCTCGGGCGACTTGAAGCTGCAAGCGCCCACGGCCACGACGGGATTGCGCACGATGCCCTCCGCACCCTTCTCGCCGGGAATGAGAAGGTTGATCGGCTGGAGCGGGTCCGTCTCCTCGGTGCGCTCCTGCTGGGAGCCGTTGCCGCTGAAGCTCAGGGACCGGCCGTCCTTGGTGGCGAACTCGAAGCTGGCGCGGTTGCGGTCGACCCCGTTCGTCAGCGTGCCCTGGCACGCCGCTGTCAGATCCTGCCCGGCGATGACGAGCCTGTCGCATCGCCCGTCGAGCTTGATCGTCGCCTGCGCGTGGGCCTGCCCGGAGAGCGCCAGGACGGTGGTGAGGGACAAGATAGCGTTGCGAAGCGTCATGGTGCCGAGACCTATGGTCGTTGATCGATCTGTCGAGGGTCGGGCGGCACTGTCGTGCCGATTTCGCCTCAATTCGCGAAGCGCAGGGCGCGGTCGTTCGGAGCGTCGAAGGCGAGGTCGGGTCCGATGGGAACGATCCCGGTCGGGTTGATGGTCGGATGGCTCTCGTAATAGTGGCGCTTGATATGGGTCAGGTTCACGGTCTCGGCCACACCCGGAAGGGCATAGATGTCGCGGAGGTAGTGCGAGAGATTGGGATAGTCGGCGATCCGCTGCCGGTTGCACTTGAAATGCCCGACATAGACCGCGTCGAAGCGCACCAGTGTGGTGAACAGGCGGATATCGGCCTCCATGAGCGCAGGCCCGCAGAGGTAGCGGTGCCGGCCGAGCCGGGCCTCCAGCGCGTCGAGTTCGGAGAACAGCGCGCCGAAGGCCTCCTCGTAGGCCTCCTGAGTCGTGGCGAAACCCGTCTTGTAGACCCCGTTATTGACCGCGTCGTAGACGCGGGCGTTGATTGCATCGATCTCGGGTCTCAGGGCCTCGGGGTAGAGCGACGGCCCCGGATCACCGAAGGCCCCGTCGAGCATGCGGATGATCTCGGCCGATTCGTTCGACACGATGGTGACGCGTGTCCGGTCCCAAAGCACCGGCACCGTGACGCGCCCGGTGAAGGCCGGATCGGCCCGGAGGTAGACCTCGTACAGGCGGGAGGCGCCGTTCACCGCATCGGGCGTGGCCCCGGGCGAGGTTCCGAAGACCCAGCCGTCCGATCCCATGAGCGGATCGACGACGGAGACCGAGACCGCGTCGGTCAGGCCTTTGAGGACGCGCATGATCAGCGTCCGGTGCGCCCAGGGGCAAGCCAGCGATACGTAGAGATGGTAGCGCCCGGGCTCGGCCGGAAACCCGCCCTCCCCGGAGGGACCCGGGCTGCCGTCGGCGGTGACCCAGTTGCGGAACTTCGCATCCGTGCGCTTGAAGCGCCCGCCGGTGGAGGCGGTGTCGTACCACTTGTCCTGCCAGACGCCGTCGACGAGCAGTCCCATGGCCTGTGCCTCCCTCAACCCACGATCGTTGGCCCTGACATGGGAGCCGAAGCGAAGGCGGGTAGAGGTGACGGCGTCCCGAACCCCGCGCGGCTTGTCGCCTACACCGTCCCGGAAATCGCCAGGGGCGGCAGGCCGTCGAGATCGGCGGGGTCCTCGGGCGCGCCATGGCTGGCGACGTCGTAGCGGTCGTCGGGGATGCGGACCATGAAGCGCTCGGCGATCTCGGTGACGAGGAGGTCGGGCCTCACCTTCTCCACGTAATTCCAGTCGAGGCTCGCCGACCACACGAAATGCACCTCCCGGAAGCTCTCGGCGAGGAGACCGGTCAGCATGATGGGCGCGAAATGCGCGTAGGAATCGCCGAACAGCACGAGGGTCCGCGGGTCGACTGCCGGGCTCTCGTTCCGGAACACCACGTGGGCACCCCGGTGGAGATAGGCGGCCCGGTCCGCTGCCTCATAGGCGTCCACCAGCGTATTGGCATGGCTGCGCACGGCGTCGCGCGCGATGAGCGCCAAGCTCGTGCGCTCGCTCGGCCGGGCCGGCACCTTCTCGCCGAGGTCGCGCACGCGCTCGCTGTCGAAGCGCGGCCGGTCGGCGAGGTCCGGCGGCACCACGGCGCCGCAGGCCCGCATCAGGTTGCGGTAGGCGAGGAAGCAGCCCTCGTGGGTCCAGTGAGTATCGGTGAGGTAATAGAGCGGCTCCGGCCCGTCGCGGGCGGCCCGCATTGGGCCGACGAGGTCGACGAAGGCCGCGCTGTCGGCGAGGCGGCGGGCGAGGCGTCGCGCAGGGGATTTCCGCCAATCGTAGCGCAGACCGTCCGTACGGTCGTCGTAGACCGACAGCTTCTCGGGGACGACGACGTGCAGGTAGCGGATGCCAAGCCCCCGAGCCCGTGCGGCACGCGCCTCGATGCGTCGGGTCCAGCCACGCAGGAGCCACCACCAAGTCCAGGTCGACCGGTACTGCTCGATGACGCGGTTGGTGCCGCCGATCAGGAAGAGCCATCCCTCACGGCCGACATGGACGGTCTCCCGCTGACGACGCTGCATGCCGGCTCCTTAGACGGGCCGTGCGTACATGAACAGGGCATCCGCGGAGGGCCGGCACTGGACCCCTTGCCGGGCCCGCACCATCTTCGAGGGCGAGATGCCGACATCCGAGCCCAGCGCCGATCCCCTGATCCTGACCCTGACCTTCGACGCGGACTCGGCCGCGTTCTTCGAAGGCCTGCGGCGGCGGCATTTCCCCGAGAAGCTCAACCGGATCCCGGCCCATGCCACCCTGTTCCATCACCTCGACGGGTTGAAGGAACCCGGGATCGTCGAGACCATCGCGGCGACGCTGCGCGCCGAGCCGCTGCCGGAGGTCGCCGTGACGGGCCTGCGCTTCACGGGCCGGGGTGTCGCCTTCGTCCTGGCCTCGGACGCGCTTTCGTCCCTGCGCGCGCGGCTGGCGAGCCGCTTTGCCGACATGCTGACCCCTCAGGATCGTCAGGGCTGGCGCCCGCACGTGACGGTGCAGAACAAGGTGGCGCCCGAGATCGCCCGGGCGCTCCACGCCGACCTCGCGCAGGGGTTCGAACCTTTCCGCTTCATGGCACCCGGGCTGATGCTGTGGCGTTATCTCGGCGGCCCTTGGGAACCTCGCGCCGCCTTCGCCTTCGGACAGGATCTGCCGACACCATGAAAACCCTACCAAGATGAAGACCCGGCCAAAATTCTCCGCGGTGGGCAGCCACCAGGTCCCTGTCCTTGGGCACGCCACGACGTTATGGCGCGGCTTGCGCCTCAACGAGATCGGGCCCCTCGTCTCGCTGATGGCCGTGAGCCTGCTCGGCTACGGCTTCTTCGCGCTGGCTGACGAGGTCGGCGAAGGCTCGACCGCGGCCCTCGACCGCAAGATCCTTCTCTCCCTGCGCAATCCCCTCGACCTCTCCGACCCGCTCGGGCCGCGCTGGCTCGAGGAGACCATGCGCGACATCACGGGTCTCGGCAGCATCTTCACGATCGCCTTCGTGACCCTGTCGGTCGTGCTCTTCCTCATGATGACCGAGCGTCGCCGGATCGCGGTCTTCCTCGTCGCGGCGATCGGGGGGGGCTTGATTGCCTCGACCGTACTCAAGCTGTTCTACGTGCGGCCGCGGCCCGACCTGGTGCCGCACGGCATGGAGGTGTTCACCGCAAGCTTCCCGAGCGGGCATGCGATGATGTCCGCGATCGCCTACCTGACCCTGGCCGGGCTCCTTGCAAGGGTCGAGCGCGGGCGCGGCGTCAAGATCCTGACTTTGGCGCTCGGGGTGTTCGTGACGCTCGTCGTCGGCATCAGCCGGATCTATCTCGGCGTGCACTGGCCTAGCGACGTCGTGGCGGGCTGGTGCGTCGGCGCGGCCTGGGCCGCCCTCTGTTGGTTCGTGGCGCT
>NZ_CAXUJR010000123.1:0-9282 GCF_964251405.1 uncultured Methylobacterium sp. | reverse complement strand
ACAGGACCACTGTCGCGGAGGCGTAGATCTGATCGACCTCCTCCTCGCTGAGATACCCCGACTTGTAGCTGATGATGTCCGGCTCGTCCGTCAGATCGATGCCCAGAACGACGATCTTGTGCGTTCTGGCATGAGGCTTGAGCAACGCTACGGTGGCGCGAACGTTCTTGTGCTGGAAATGGTTGCCCACCACGAGGATGCACGGCTGCGTCCGGGCGTGAGGGGCCACGGGCAGGCGCGGCGCATAATCGGCCACGTCCGTTGAACAGAGAGAAACGAACTCCAGGACATCGTCCGGAAGCGGAAACCGCCGGACGAACTGATCGCGCGTGAACCGACTGTTGAACCCGATCAATGGGATCACGTTCAGCATCTGACGCCACATCCTTTCGAGACCGTTCTCATCGAGATTCAGGCAATCCATCGCGATCGTATCGAGCATCAGGAAACCGCTGATCGGTGCCGATGAGCAGACGTCGACGAGATCACTCCATTCGAAAGGCTGCCCAATCCGCACTGAAAAGCTATAGCAAGAATTCCTTGCATCATCTGCGGTTACAAAGCTGACGTTCTGAATGTTTCCTAATTCATGAAATTCGTAGGCATCCTCATCGCATGCGATAAATATCTGATAATTATTATCCAATTTATTTGAGAACGACTGCACAATTCGCTTTGCATGCTCGAAGGTGCCGTTATAATAGCAGCCCATGTTGCGGCAGTCGAACAACATACTGAATTTGTTCTGACGATCGGGCAGCAATTCCGAGCACAGAAGCTGCGCGCGATATTCGGTTCCTTCGAAGTATCGCTCGATCGCGCGCGCGTATTCAGGATAGCGATCGTCCAGAATAATCCGGTTTTGCGCCTCGCGCGGGCTGCGTCCTTCCCCGGACTGATCGAAGGAGACGCTGCCGAGATGATAGGCGAAGGCGCGATTGGCCAGGACGGCGCGATAGCCGTGCCGGCTGCAGCGCATGATGAAATCGTTCTCCTCGTTGTACCCGGCGCCGTAGATCTCGTCGAAAAGTCCGAATTCGAGGATCGCGACGCAGCGGATGTAGAGGCAGAAACCGACCGCGGTCGGGACGTAGCTGACCTGCGGCATGTACGGGACGAGGGCGTCGTGCGCGGCCAGCGCTTCGGCGAAATCGTAGTCGCGAAACCGCGCGGCGTAGGGTGAGTTGCTGATCGTGGCGTTGTTGGAGCGCGCGCTGACCACGGCGATCAGCGGATCGCCCTTCGACACCGCGCGCATTTCCCGGAGGGCACCGGGCGCGAGCAGGACGTCCGAGTTGAGCAGCAGGGCGTCGACCCGTCGGTCGCGGGCCAGGAGAAGGCCGCGGTTGGCCGATTTCACGAAGCCGATGTTCTGCTCGTTGGTCAGGACTTCGAAGTCAATGCTCGACAATCCCGCCGCGGTTTCCAAGGCGAGCGCGGCCGCGAGGCCGGAATCATCTGGCGAATCATTGATGAACACGACCCGGGCGCCGAGAGCCGTGATCTCGTCGGCCAGCGATCTCAGGTTCGCAAACAACCCTTCGATCAGTTCGGGGGCGCGGTAGAGCGGGACGATGATGAGAAACGTGCAACCCGCTTCGTTCATTGAGACATGTCTCTCGCGCTAGGCGCCGTCGCCACATCCAGGACGGCATCGCCATCCCCTCCGTCGGCCGACACCCTCGAAAACGATGCACCACGTCGAAACGCGGCCTCGGACCGGATCAGCAATGACAGCCGTCCCGCACGCGGTCGTCACCTTCCGCGGTGGCTCCCGATGAAGGGGAGGGGGTTGTCATACCTCGGCGCCGGCCGCAACGGGCGCGGTCGAGTACCCGGACGAGATCGAAGGTTCCGTTCCGGCGGACGACCTCATGGATCTCAGGCGACGACGCGCCGGTTCATCACCGGACTGTCCCCGGCGAGGCACTCCGCCCGCGCCGCATCCGGCGTGGGATCGAGCTGGCGAACGTCAGCCCAGACCTGGCACGACGCCGATGCCCGTGTAGCGTAACCCATGCCGTTCCACGTCCTCGCGGCTGTAGACGTTGCGGAGGTCGACGAGGATCGGCGTGGCCATCACGGCGCCGAGACGGTCGAGGTCGAGGGCGCGGAAGGCGTTCCATTCCGTGACGATGACCAGGGCGTCCGCCCCTTCGGCGCAGGCATAGGCGTCCTCGGCATAGGACACGTCGGAGAGGACGAGGCGGGCCTGGTCCATGCCCTCGGGGTCGTAGGCGACGATCCTCGCCCCGCCGTCCTGCAGGCCCGTGATGATCGACAGGGACGGCGCGTCGCGCATGTCGTCGGTGTTGGGCTTGAAGGTGAGGCCGAGGATCGCGACGGTCTTGCCGCGCACGGAGCCGCCGCAGGCCGTAACGACCTTGCGGGCCATGGCGCGCTTGCGCTGGTCGTTGACCGACACCACCGTCTCGACGAGGCGCACCGGCGTTCCGGCATCCTGGGCGGTCTTGACGAGGGCGAGGGTGTCCTTGGGGAAGCATGAGCCGCCGTAGCCAGGGCCGGCATGCAGAAACTTCGACCCGATCCGGTTGTCGAGCCCGATGCCTCGGGCGACCTCCTGGACATTGGCGCCGACCTGCTCGCAGAGGTCGGCGATCTCGTTGATGAAGGTGATCTTGGTGGCGAGGAAGGCGTTGGCGGCGTATTTCGTGAGCTCGGCCGTGCGGCGCCCTGTGACCAGGATCGGCGCCTGGTTGAGGTAGAGTGGGCGGTAGACCTTGTTCATGGCCTCCACCGCGCGGTCGTCGTCGGTGCCGATGACGATGCGGTCGGGCCGCTTGAAATCCTCGATCGCCGCACCTTCGCGCAGGAATTCGGGGTTCGAGACCACGGCGAACTCCGCGTCCGGGCGGGCCTCGCGGACGATGCGCTCGACCTCGTCGCCGGTGCCCACCGGCACGGTCGATTTCGTGACGATCACGGTGTAGCCGGTGAGCGCTTGGGCGATCTCGCGGGCCGCGGCGAAGACGTAGGAGAGGTCGGCAAAGCCGTCGCCGCGCCGGGACGGGGTGCCCACCGCGATGAAGACCGCATCGGCGTTCGCGACGGCGGGGGCGAGATCGGTGGTGAAGCTCAGGCGTCCCTGCCGCACGTTGTCGGCGACGAGGGCCTCGAGGCCCGGCTCGTAGATCGGCATCCGGCCGGCTTTCAGGGCCTCGATCTTGGAGGGATCCTTGTCGACGCAGACCACCTCATGCCCGAAATCGGCGAAACAGGTTCCCGAGACCAGGCCGACATAGCCCGAACCGATCATCGTGATGCGCATCGCGTTCCACCTCCCTGTCTCGGCTGAAAGAGCGCGTCATGCAGCCGGCATCGGACGCGGCATGAGCACCCCATGGTCGCGACCAGGACTGTCGCGGGGGAATGCCGGTCGCCCCGGTCGCAACACCGGGGAGCCCGGCCATGATCTCCTACATCGATTGCGACGTGCTCATCGAGACGCCCCATGCCCATGCAGCCAAAGCTCATGCATCCAAGCCCAGTGGGAAACTCGAATCCGCCGTCACCCCCCTGCTAGCGCATACGACGTCGTCGGGAACGGTCAACGAATCTCCCCGAGATATTTCGGTGTATCGGCAACTACGACCAAGGTCGTTGCCGACGACCCGGGAACTCGCACCTAAGCACGACGTCCGCCGTGTCGCGGCGCCCGTCTCCCGGATGTCTCCGACGCGGATGCGGTCAACATCGCGGCGGGTGATTCCGGCGGCATCGCCGCGGCCCGGCCGATCGTTCCGGAATACCGGGTCCTTCACCTCGCTCCTACGCGACGGCCCTATCGAGGCGATCACGCGCGGCGATGGCGACAAGGATCCCGCGGTACAGACGACCGTGTCGCTGCACCGGAACGGCCGGGATGAGTACGATCTCAGCCGCGCTTGCTCATCTTGCCGGACATGCCCTCGCAGCAACAGCTCATCGTGCGGCCCTTCTGACCGCCATGGTTCATCGCCATGCCGCCGCGGGCCATGTCCCCACGCCCGCACATGGCAGCACCCTTGCCGGCTTTGCCGCTGCCGCAGCAGCTCATGGCCGAGGCGGGGATTGCCGTCAGCAGCATCAGGGCGGTCGAGAACGCGACGAGGTACTTCATAGGGAATCTCCGGTGACCCTCGCCCATAGCAGAGATGGCGATGACCGGGGAGGGACCCGTGGTCGCGTTCAACTGAGCCCCGCGACCACCGCGCCGCGATAGGTCTCGGTGACTTCGCAGAAGGGCGTTCCGTCTCCCGTGCTCAGGACAGCCTGGATGGCAAAGAGCGGCGTCTCCGGACCCGGCTCGCCGGCCTCGGGCGTCCAGAGCACGTCGAGGGAGAGGTTGCGCCGGCTCGGCGCCAGCGGATGAACGACACGGCCGAAGGGAGTGGCGGTGGTATCGAGGATGCGGATCATCGTGCCGGTGAGCCGGCCCGGGACATACCAGTTCTCGGCCTCCGACAGCACGCGATCGCCGCAGGTCAGCCTGACACGGCGATAGCGGACGATGCCGGCATCCTCGACGGCGAGCCGCTCGCATTGACGGGGTGTCGGGACCTTGCGCGACGCCTCGACCGGCTGGGCGAGGAGGATGGGCTCCGGCGCGAAGCCGTGCTCGCGGCACCAGTCTTCGAGGATTGCGGTGGCACTTGGACCCGTCAGGAGGCGGTCCGTCAGGAGCGAGACCAGTTCGGCCGTCGATCGCCTGCGCACAATGTCGTCAGACATCCGTCCGACCCGAACGAGCGGGTCTCGCGGCCACGACGCGGGCCATCCGGGGGCGCAAGCCCTCGGAAACATCCGTCCTCGCCATCGTCGAAAGTTCGTCGCAGGGGTGAATGGTGGAGCCTAACGGGATCGAACCGATGACCTCTTCCATGCCATGGAAGCGCTCTCCCAGCTGAGCTAAGGCCCCACATTCAGCGACCGGGATGGTCGATCGTGATCGTCCCGGCGGGCGTTCCGGCAGGTCGTCGTTGGCGACGTCCGGCGGAGGCGGTTCTATATTCGGGCGCCTTGCCCGACTCAACCCCCCCAGCATCATTCCGGAGAAGTTTTTTAGCCGACCCCGATCGGGAGAGGCGTCTTGCCGAAACCGGCTCAGGTTTCCTCGTCGTTCTCGATGTCGCCGTCGATGAGGTCGGCGACATCGTCGTCGCCGGCATCCTCCTCCTCGAGGAAGGTGTGGTCGGCATCCGCCGTTTCGCCCTCGGCGTCGTCCGCCACCGGGTCGGCATCGTCCTCGGCCGCCTCGACCTCGTCGAGGGAGACGATCTCGGGACCGCCCTTCTCGGCGTCGACATCCTCTTCGTCATCGGCGGGCACCGCGGCGGCGCGAGCCGCGAGGGCAGGGGCGGCGACGCGGCTCGACACGGCGGTGGCCTGGTAGATCGTCCCGCATTTCGGGCAGGTCGCAGGGTCGCGATCGAGGTCATAGAATTTCGCGGCGCAGCTCATGCATTGACGCTTCAAGCCGAGTTCCGGTCTGGCCACGGGCGGAAACCTCTAAAGATCTGCTGTTCGGGGAGGCGCCCCGTTAGTCGCGCGGACCGGCCCTGTCAAATAGCTGACGCTCATCGTCCCATGGCGCGCCGCATGCTTTATCCCTCATCGCGCCGAGTCCCTGCCTGCGGCTCGGATGACGGCGCCGCACGTGCGTGATAACCGGCGCGGCAGCGGTCGATCGATCTCGCCTTTCCGGGCGGGGCGCGGCCGGGCCAGAACTCGAAAAGCATCACCCGTGTCGCACGATTCCGAGCCACAACCCCTGACCGCCACGCCCGGCGCTCCTCTCCGCGGCGCGCTTCGTCCGCCTGGCGACAAGTCGATCTCCCACCGTGCGATGATCCTGGGGCTCCTCAGCATCGGCGAGACGCGTGTGGAGGGCCTGCTCGAAGGCGACGACGTTTTGAGGACCGCCGCCGCCGCGAAAGCGCTCGGTGCCGGGATCGAGCGGCTCGGGGAGGGACGCTGGAGCGTGCGCGGCGTCGGCATCGGAGGCTTGAGCGACCCGGCCGGCATCCTCGATTTTGGCAATGCCGGCACCGGCTCGCGACTGATGATGGGCGTCGTCGGCGGCCAGCCGGTGACCGCGACCTTCGACGGCGATGCCTCCCTGCGCAAGCGCCCCATGCGCCGGATCCTCGACCCGCTCCTGCGCATGGGCGCGCAGGTCGTTGCCGAAGAGGAGGGCGGGCGGGTGCCGCTGACGCTACGCGGCCCCCGCGAGGCGATTCCCATCACCTACGAGACGCCGGTGGCCTCCGCGCAGATCAAGTCGGCTGTGTTGCTCGCCGGGCTCAACGCGCCCGGCACCACCACGGTGGTCGAAGCCGCCGCCACCCGCGACCACACCGAGCGGATGCTGCGGCTGTTCGGCGCCGAGGTCGCGGTGACCCAGACCGGGGAGGGCGGCCACGGCCGCACCATCGCGCTCACCGGCCAGCCGACCCTGCGCGGCACCGACGTCGTCGTGCCCGCCGACCCGTCATCGGCGGCGTTCCCGCTGGTGGCCGCGCTGATCGTGCCGGGCTCCGACGTGACGATTCAAGGCGTGATGATGAACCCGCTGCGCATCGGCCTCATCACCACCCTCGTCGAGATGGGCGCCGACATCGAGCGCCTGTGCGAGCGCGAGGAGGGCGGCGAAACGGTGGCCGATCTTCGCGTGCGGGCGAGCCGCCTCAAGGGCGTCGACGTGCCGCCCGAGCGCGCGCCCTCGATGATCGACGAGTATCCCGTACTTGCGGTGGCCGCCGCCTTCGCCGAGGGCACGACCCGCATGACGGGCTTGCACGAACTGCGCGTGAAGGAATCCGATCGCCTCGCCGCGGTGGCTGACGGCCTGAGCGTCAACGGCGTCGCCCATCTCGTCGAGGGCGACGACCTCATCGTCCACGGCGACGGAACCCCGCCCCAGGGCGGCGGCACGGTGGCGACCCATCTCGACCACCGCATCGCCATGGCCTTCCTTGTGATGGGTTTGGCTACCGCCAAGCCCGTTACGGTGGACGACGGCGCCATGATCGCCACGAGCTTCCCGAGCTTCCTGCCGACGATGCAGGCGCTCGGCGCAGCGATTTCGGGCTGACGGACATGCCGATGGTCATCGCGATCGACGGACCGGCGGCGTCCGGCAAGGGCACCCTCGCCAAGCGCCTCGCCGCCCATTACGGGCTGCCGCACCTCGACACGGGCCTGCTCTACCGCGCCGTCGCCCTGACGGTGCTCGATGCCGGCTGCGACCTCGACGACAAGGCTGCCGCGGCCCGTGCCGCCGCGACCCTCATCGCAGACCGGCTGGCGGACCCGCGCCTGCGTCAGCGCGCGATGGGCGAGGCGGCCTCCCGGATCTCCTCGGTGCCGGCGGTGCGGGCCGCCCTTCTCGCCTGGCAGCAGCGATTCGCCGGCGGCGAGAGCGGCGCCGTCCTCGACGGGCGCGATATCGGAACCGTGGTCTGCCCCGATGCCCGGGTGAAGCTGTTCATCACGGCGGCGCCTGAGGAGCGCGCCCGGCGCCGGCACCTCGAACTCACGCGACGCGGCGAGACGAGTTCGCTCTCCGCGATCCTTGAGGACATCACCGCCCGCGATGCCCGCGATGCCGGGCGCAGCACAGCGCCGCTCAAGGCGGCGGCCGACGCCGTCATTCTCGACACCACCGACCTCGACGCCGACGAGGCCTTCGAGGCCGCCCGCGCCATCGTGGACCGCACGCGCTCACATTGAGGCCACGGGGGTCTCGACAGGGGGCGGCCCGAACCGGTTCGGGCCCGGCGTGCCGGCGCGCAGCCACGTCTCGACGAAGAACCATACGAAGAAGGCCAGGATCGCCAGTGCGCTGGCGAGGGTCTCGACCGGATAGGTGTCGGCAAGGTCCTCGATCGGGGCGAGGCTCACGACATAGAGGATGCCGTAGACCGCCAACAACCAAGGAGTCCTGTCGCGGTCTCGAAGGCGTCCGGCGGTGCGCGACAGGACGACGAGGGCGGCCGGCACGATCGGCGCCACGGCGCCGATCGCCGCGCTGCGCCAGCCCTGCCCCCCGAGCCAGACCGCGAGGCAGATGAGAACGGCCGCCGCAAGTGCCGCTCGCAGCACGTCGCGACGGTAGACGGGGGCCGAGACCCGTGGGCGGGGATCGAACAAGGCCTTCAGCGTGGGCATGCGAATCCCAGGATCCCGGGTGACGTCGTCTCGACGGGCGCAAGGCGCGGACGGGAGAAGGGTTCCGCCCGACTGGTCGGACGGGACGGCAGGACGCGACCTCAAGCCGAAGTCGCACGCTGCGTCGCTCGATTCGCGACCATGTGGCGGCTGCCGGTCAGCCCCGATTTGGTCACGGTGCGGTGGCACTGGCGCCGGCGAACCCGGAAAGCCAGTCCCGACAATGAAAAACCTCTCCTTCGGTCTCTTGATGATCGGGGTCCTCGCGCTGCCTCAGCCCGCGATGGCCCGCAACGAAACCGCCGTCGGCGTCGGCACGGGGGTATTGGCCGGTGCGCTGGTTGCGGGTCCGGTGGGGGCCGTTGTCGGCGGGATCGTCGGCGGCGTCATAGGATCCGGTTCGGAAAACGTCCGGCCACGCCGTGCCCGGCATGCGCGCTCCGTTCGCGCGCGTCGTCAGGCGAGGCCGGCACGCGTCGCCGAAACCCCGGTAGCCGGTCGTTCCGCCACGGCGCCGGCGACAGGCGTTGGGGCCAAGCCCGCGCGGGCCACGCCTTCGCAAACCGAGTCCTCGCAAGCCGGGTCTTCGCAAGCCCCGCCGGTGCAAGCGTCGAGTTGGACGAACCCGCGCTGAGCGGCGGATCTGTCGCCGGTCAGGTTCCGCAGAAGGTCTGGAGCACCCGTTCCTCGTCCCGCGGCGGCTCGGCAAAGGTGGCGCGGTCAGGCTGGTCTTCGAAGGGCACGCTCAGCACGTCCAGCAGTTCCGTGAAGGGCGCGAAGTCGTCCCGTGTGACCGCGGCCACGATCACCGCTTCGATACGGTGGTTGCGCGGGATGAATGCCGGATTCACCGCCCGCATCGCGTCGCGGCGCAGGCCGCCCCCTTGCGGCTCGCGCTTGAGCCGATCGCGCCAGCGCGCGAGCCAGGCATGGCAGGCGGCGGGGTCGTCGAACAGCGCGGCAAGCATCCCGTCGGCAGCCGGGTCGGCGGCGCACTCGGCGAGGCGACGGAAAGTCAGCGTGAAGTCGGCTCGGTTCTGGGCCATCGCCTCCATGAAGTCGCGGGCGAGCGCGGGGTCATCGGCTTCGATCGCGACGAGACCGAGCTTGGCC
>NZ_CAXUJR010000122.1:0-9293 GCF_964251405.1 uncultured Methylobacterium sp. | reverse complement strand
ACGTGCACGTCAACCGGACGCTGCAGGAACTGCGGCGTCAGGGGCTCATCGAGCTCAAGAGCGGGCGCTTGACGATCCTCGACCTGCCTCGCCTGAGGGCGCTGGCCGAGTTCAAGTCGAACTACCTGCATCTCGGAGGCCGCGTCGCCGCATGAACCTTCGCCTCACGCCTGTGAAGGTTGCGACAGGAAGCAACGACACCGAGAGCCAGCTCGTCTTCCATGACGATTTCCTCATCGCGGTGCTGGTGCGCTTGTCCGACGACCACGAGGCGGATGCGGGCAAGTGGTTCCTGGAGGCCGGGTTCGGGAGGGTCGACTCTCTGCGCTCACCGACATTCGCCGATCTCGACGAAGCGCGGGCGTGGATCGTGGATCAGCTCGCGTAGCGCGTCCTCACGTTCCCTTGACCCGATCCGTGACGGTTTGGCCTGGCTCGGTCGCAGCCGGTCGGATTCCCCTGCGACCCAAACCGATCGTTCGCCCGCCAAAGAAAAAGCGCGGCCCCGAAAGGGCCGCGCTCCACGTCGTTCGTCCTTCTGTCACCAGACCTCGACGAGCCCGACCCGTCGAGGTCTGCCCGCGCGACCGCGCGGCAGCAGTCGTCCGCCGGGTCTCACCGATCCCGACCATGGTTCGGGATCGGTGAGAAAGGGTAGGAGAGGGCGCGTTACTCGCCCGCGTTGCGGCGCTCGCCGCGCTCGCGGCGGGGCTCCTGGTCGCCGCCCCGCACCCGGTCCTGATCGGCGTTGCGCTCGGCCTTGAGCTTCTCGGTGAGGTCCTCGCCGGTGGTCTGATCGACGACCTTCATGGAGAGGCGGATCTTGCCGCGGTCGTCCTGACCGAGGAACTTCACCTTCACCTTGTCGCCTTCCTTGACCACGTCCTTCACGTTGGCGACCCGCTGGGCGGCGAGTTCCGAGATGTGGACGAGGCCGTCCTTGGCGCCGAAAAAGTTCACGAAGGCGCCGAACTCCATCGTCTTCACGACCGTGCCGTCGTAGATCATCCCGACCTCGGCCTCGGCCACGATCGAGCGGATCCAGTTATAGGCCGCCTTGATGGCCTTTCCGTCCGAGGACGCGATCTTCACCGTGCCGGTGTCGTCGATGTTGATCTTGGCGCCGGTCTTCTCGACGATCTCGCGGATCACCTTGCCGCCGGTGCCGATCACTTCCCGGATCTTGTCGGTGGGGATCTGCATGGTCTCGATGCGCGGCGCGTACTCGCCGAGCTCAGGACGGGCGTCGGTCAGGGCTTTCGCCATCTCGCCGAGGATGTGGACGCGGCCTTCCTGCGCCTGGTGCAGGGCGATCCGCATGATCTCCTCGGTGATGCCGGCGATCTTGATGTCCATCTGCAGCGAGGTGATGCCGCTCTCGGTGCCGGCCACCTTGAAGTCCATGTCGCCGAGATGGTCCTCGTCGCCGAGGATGTCGGAGAGCACGGCGTAGCGCTCACCCTCGAGGATGAGGCCCATGGCGATGCCCGCCACCGGACGGCGCAGCGGCACGCCCGCATCCATCAGCGCGAGCGAAGCGCCGCAGACGGAGGCCATCGACGAGGAGCCGTTCGACTCGGTGATCTCGGACACGACGCGGATCGTGTACGGGAACTCGTGGGCCGGCGGCAGGATCGGGTGGATGGCGCGCCAGGCGAGCTTGCCGTGGCCGATCTCGCGGCGGCCCGGGGACCCCATGCGGCCGGTCTCGCCCACCGAGTAGGGAGGGAAGTTGTAGTGGAGCAGGAAGGTCTCCTTGTAGGTGCCTTCCAGCGCGTCGATGAACTGCTCGTCCTCGCCGGTGCCGAGCGTCGCCACGACGAGCGCCTGGGTCTCGCCGCGGGTGAACAGGGCCGAGCCGTGGGCACGCGGGAGCACGCCGGCCTCGGACACGATCGGGCGCACGGTGCGCACGTCGCGGCCGTCGATGCGGGAGCCGGTGTCGAGCACGTTCCAGCGCACGACCTTGGACTGGGCCTCCTTGAAGGCGGCCTTGACCTTCTCGGCCGGATACTTGGCCTCGCCGTCGGCCGGGCAGAGCGCGGCCATCACCGTCGCCTTGACGACGTCGACGGCGGCGTAGCGCTCCTGCTTGATCGTGTTCTTGTAGGCGGCGCGGAGTTCCGTCTCACAGATCGCCAGGACGGCCTTCTCGACCTCCTCGTTCTCGGGGGCGGTGAAGTTGCGGGGCTCCTTGGCGGCCTTCTCGGCGAGACGGATGATCGCCTCGATGACCGGCTGGAAATGCTTGTGGCCGAACATCACGGCGCCGAGCATCACGTCCTCGTCGAGCTCCTTCGCCTCGGACTCGACCATCAGGACGGCGTCCTGCGTGCCGGCGACCACGAGGTCGAGGGAGGAGGCCTCCATCTCGGGCACGGGCGGGTTGAGCTTGTACTGGCCGCCGATATAGCCGACGCGGGCCGCGCCGATCGGGCCCATGAACGGCACGCCCGACAGCGTCAGGGCGGCGGAGGCCGCCACCATGGCGAGCACGTCGGGATCGTTCTCGAGATCGTGGGTCAGGACGGTGATCACGACCTGGGTGTCGCTGCGCCAGCCCTCGACGAAGAGGGGGCGGATCGGCCGGTCGATGAGGCGGGAGACCAGCGTCTCCTTCTCGGAGGGGCGGCCTTCGCGCTTGAAGTAGCCGCCGGGGATGCGGCCGGCGGCGTAGGCGCGCTCCTGGTAGTTCACGGTGAGCGGCAGGAAGTCGATCCCGGCCTTGGGCTCCTTGGCGGAGACGACGGTGGCGAGCACCGAGGTGTCGCCGTAGGTGGCCATCACGGCGGCGTCAGCCTGGCGGGCGACCTTGCCGGTCTCGAGGACGAGCTTGCGGTCGCCCCACATCAGCTCTTCACGTTGGACGTCGAACATATCGTTTTTCCCTTAGCCTCATGCGGTCGGGCTGCGGCCGGCGCCGCCAGGGGCAAGACGGCAAGGAGCTTTCGTATGAAAAGCCCCTTGCGATCCTGTCCCCGGCGAGCGCACGTCGAGCCGGCCCGAGTTTCGCATCACCGGACCCATTCCGATGACGCGTGTCGTCTGGAGCATCGGCTTCTCCGGAAACCGGTTCCCGCTTTCCGGGCCGATGCTTTTGCGAAAACGCGGCCCCGAGCCTGGCTCGGGACCGCGTGGAAAGATCGCCTTAGCGGCGAATGCCGAGACGCTCGATGAGGCTGCGGTAGCGGGCCTCGTCCTTGCGCTTGACGTAGTCGAGCAGCGAGCGGCGCTGCGAGACCATCTTCAGGAGGCCGCGGCGGGAATGGTTGTCCTTGCCGTGGGTCTTGAAGTGACCGGTCAGGTTGGTGATCCGTTCGGTGAGGATCGCCACCTGGACCTCCGGAGACCCGGTGTCCTTGCCGCCCTGTGCGTATTCCTTGATGAGCGCGGTCTTGCGCTCTGCCGAGATCGACATCGCTATCCCTTTCGGTTGGGTTTGGTCGGGTTCGGCGGCCTTCGCGAAAAGGGCCGCGCGAGGCTCGGGATCGGGCCGCTGCCGGGATGTCGTCCAGCAGGGTCGCGTCGCCAAGCGGCTTTAGCCCCGTGCCCGTCGCCGGGTCGAGGCTGCGCCGGTCATACACGAAACGGCGGGCGGCGCCAGCCCCGCCCCTTCCGCACGAGAGGCAGTGGAGGGGACGTGGGCGTGCGCGGCGTGTTCTCAGACTGGTCCGCCACCACGACCGTCTACGCGAACAGCGTCGGGGCCGATGAGGGGATCGGCCCTACGGTGCGGAATCCGGACGCACCCGCCAGACCATGAGGGGGGAGCCCGCCATCGGCACGCCGTCGAGCCAGGGTGCCGAAGCCTCGCCCTGCGCCAGGCGCGTCGCGAAGGGTCGAGGCTCCCCGGACGCGCCTTCCAGGATGTCCCGGCACAGGACGACATGGGTGGCTCCGGACGACGCGACGCTCCGGCGAAGATCGGCCTCGCTCCCGCCGAGACCGATCAACGAGGCGGCGAGACCCGGAATGGCCCGGTGATAGGGGGCGGCCACCACCGCGTGGCGGGTCTGGGCAAGGATGGAGGGTCCGAGGTCGATATGAGCCAGGATCACGCCGGGCTCCAACCCTGCGAGGGGCGCGAGGGCGCTCTTCGTCTTGCAGTCCTGCAGGGTCACGCCCGATGCCTGCAAGTCCTGTGAGGCGGTGAGGCGGGTCGCGACGGCGAAGGGAACGGCCCAGATCCTGGCGACCATGAGAAGGGCGACCACCAGGGTCGCCGGCCGCATCCATCCCGCATCCTCACGCCGCAGCAGGGTGACCGCGCGACCGAGAAGC
The DNA here is from genome assembly GCF_964251405.1 of uncultured Methylobacterium sp. Lineage (GTDB taxonomy): Bacteria > Pseudomonadota > Alphaproteobacteria > Rhizobiales > Beijerinckiaceae > Methylobacterium. The sequence continues at coordinate 5,012 of NZ_CAXUJR010000122.1, read as the reverse complement.
GGCCCGGCCACGAAGGGGATGACGGCCGAGGCCATGTAGGTCCCCCGGAACTGGACGAGGCCGATCGCAAAGCCGGCAAGGAGGAAGAGCGTGGCGAAGAGGGCGGAGCGCCGGATTTCGACGGGAGCGCGCAGGACCGCGACCGAAGCCACGACGCCGGCGATCAGCAGGGGCGCCAGGGCGGCGAGGGCCGAACCTGGATTCCGCCCCACGTGCGTCCAGACGGGCAGCATCTCGCTGACCTGCTCGAGCCAGTCCCGCCTCACGATCGGCGGCAGGTCGGTATAAGGCCCTCTGAGGCATTCGGGGAAGAGCACCGCGAAGCCGGCGACCATCACGATGCCGAGGAGACCGGCGAAGCCGGCGCGGTGCAGACCGTGCGGCAGACGGGAGGACAGCAGGGCTGCGCCGCCGCCCGTGGCAGCGGCGCAGCACGAGATCCAGAGCCAGGGCGGCGAGAGCGCATCGCAGGCCGTGACGAGCCAGAGGCGCGGCGAGGTCTGGCCGAGGAAGAGAAGGAGCGCCGCTAGCGCCAGCGCCAGCGAGAACCCGCAGAGCGCCGGCAGGGCCGGCGGCCCGGACCGGATCCAGTCGACGAGGAGGACGAGGCCCGCGATGGCGAGGAAGGGCAGGGCCTCAAGGCCGACCGCCAGCGAGAACGCCGCGAGCCCGCCCGCGAGCGCCGCGCGACGCCAGGAGCCCTCCGCCTGCGCGAGGCAGAGGCCGAGCCCCACCACCGCGAGGATCTGGACGTTATGGTGATCGATCCGGCCGAAGCTGAACAGTGGCCCGAGCACGGCCGCCTGGGTCGCCATGAACAGGGACAGGATCGCCGCGCGTGGGCCGAACCGGGCCGAGACGGCCCGGTAGAGGAGGAGCAGGTAGATCGCGAACAGGGCCGGCGGCCACAGGGCGGCGACGAGCCCCTCCGCGAGGGCGCGTCCGAACACCGGAGTCGCGAGGGCGATCAGGGCAGCGATCGGGGCGTCGACGTAGCGCGACCAATGCATGCCGATACCGGCCGGAGGCATGAGGCGGTGCTGGTTCATGTCGAACCACGGCTGGCCCGCCATGAGGTCGCGCACCTCCACGAGCCGCATGGCATCGTCGGTGTCGGGCAGGCTGCGGAGGGCGACGACGGCCTGAAGTTCGCCGAGCGGGTAGAGGACGAACAACCCGACTGCGACGAGCAGCCAGAGGACGACCGGATTGTCGAAGGGCGACGCGAACGCGGTGACCGGGGCCAGTCTCGGAACGGACGACGCTGCTCTCATGATATCGCGATCGCGTGAAAGGGAGGCCGTCGTCCAGGGGAGGGTGGGGCGACCGCCCTCCGGGGACCGTTCGCCCCACGCTGACGGCGAAAGCTTAAGGAATGAAGAGGGCGAGGGCGGCCGGGGCGATCGATCCGGCCCGTACGCTCCCTCGGGAGTAAGGCCGCCTTAACCGCAACGCCCGCACCATGCGGCCGGCGCAGCAGGACCAGCGTCGTCCCTCGTGATGCCGGGTTATCGATGAGCCACTACACGGAAACGCTGGTGATCGGCGGCGGTCCCGCAGGACTGACCGCGGCCTACCTGCTGTCTCGGGAGGGGCGCTCCGTCACGGTGCTAGAGCGCGACCCGACGCAGGTCGGCGGCATCAGCCGGACCGTGTCGCATAACGGCTTCCTGTTCGACATCGGCGGACACCGCTTCTTCTCGAAGTCGAAGGCGGTGGTCGACCTCTGGGACGAGATCCTTCCGGACGATTTCATCGACCGTCCCCGCCTGTCGCGGATCTTCTACAAGGGGAAGTATTACGCCTATCCGCTGAAGGCGATGGAGGCCCTGGGCAACCTCGGCCTCGTCGAGAGCGCGGCCTGCGTCGCCTCCTACCTGTACGCCCGCGCCCGGCCGATCGCAGAGCCCAGAACCTTCCACGACTGGGTCCGCAATCAGTTCGGCGAGCGCTTGTTCTCGATCTTCTTCAAGACCTACACCGAGAAGGTCTGGGGCATGTCCTGCGACGCCATCTCGGCGGATTGGGCGGCCCAGCGCATCAACGGGCTCAACCTCGGGACGGCGATCCGCGACGCCCTCACGCGCTCCCTCGGCCTGCGCCGGCGCCGGAAGGCCGGCGGCCCCGTCATCAAGACGCTGATCGAATCCTTCCGCTACCCGCGCCGCGGCCCCGGCATGATGTGGGAGGCGGCCGCCGCCAAGGTCGAGGCCCAGGGCGGCGCGATCCTGCTCGACCGCGGCGTCGACGGCCTGCACTTCGAGGCCTCGACCGGGCTCTGGACCGTGACGGCCGTGCGCGGCGACGGCACCCGCGAGACCTACCTCGCCCGCAACGTCGTGTCGTCGGCGCCCCTGCGGGAGCTCGTCGCGGCGATCGCGCCGACGCCGATCAGCACCTTCAACGCCCGGGCTCTGCAGTACCGCGACTTCGTGACCGTCGCGCTGATCGCCAAGGGCGGCCGCGACTTCCCCGACAACTGGATCTACATCCACGACCCGTCGGTGCAAGTCGGGCGCGTGCAGAACTTCCGCTCGTGGTCGCCCGAGATGGTGCCCGATGCCGCCTATAGCTGCCTCGGACTCGAGTATTTCTGCTTCGAGGGCGACGGCCTCTGGACGGCGTCGGACGCCGACCTCGTGGAACTCGCCAAGCGCGAGATCGGCCAGATCGGCCTCGTGGCCCCCGAGGACGTGGTCGATGCCTGCGTCGTGCGCCAGCCCAAGGCCTATCCGGTCTACGACGAGGCCTACAAGGACCACGTCGCCACGATCCGGCGCGACCTCGAACACGCCTATCCGAGCCTGCACCTCGTCGGCCGCAACGGCATGCACAAGTACAACAACCAAGACCACGCGATGATGACCGCGATGCTCACGGTGAAGAACATCATCGCCGGGACGCGCCTCTACGACCCCTGGTGCGTGAACGAGGACGCCGAATATACCGAGGCCGGCGTTTCGGGCGCCGAGGAGGCGCTGGCCAGCGAGCGGATGGTGCCGCGCCGCGCGGCGTGAGGTAACCGTACCGGCGAGGCTCCATCGACAGGGTCTCGACGGAGGGTGGCGCGGGACGTGCTGGTCGCTGTCCAAGCCATCGCTGGAGGCAGACACCGCATGACAGGCCAGCCCCTCACGGTGCCCGCACGGCCGAACTCTCTCGACAAGGGAGGCGGCACGCCGCAGCTCGACCGCACCCTGACCGCCTTCCACCTCGTCTGCCTCGGTATCGGAGCGACCATCGGGGCGGGGATCTTCGTGCTCACCGGAACGGCGGCGGCGCAGCATGCCGGACCGGCCCTGACCCTATCCTTCGTGCTCGGCGGCTTCGCCTGCGGCTTCGTCGCCCTTTGCTACGCCGAACTCGCCGCGGCGATCCCGGCGTCCGGCTCGACCTATTCCTACGCGAAGGCGACGCTCGGTCCCCTCTGCGCCTGGATCGTCGGGTGGGACCTCGTGCTCGAATTCGCCATGGCCGCCGCCACCGTGGCGGTGGGCTGGTCCGGCTACGTCCAGAGCCTCCTGAACGATGTCGGCCTCACCCTGCCGCCAGCGCTCGGAGCCGCCCCCGGCACCGTCGTCGGACCGGACGGGACGACGGCCCTCGTCAACCTCCCGGCGGCCGCACTCGTCATCGCCCTGACCATCCTGCTGACGCGCGGCAACCGTGGATCGACGGGCGCGAACGCCGTCATGGTCGCCCTCAAGGTCGCGATCATCCTGGCCTTCGTGGGCCTCGGCGCGTGGCACGTGAAGCCGGGCCTGTGGTCCCCCTACATCCCCGACAACACCGGCACCTTCGGCGAATTCGGCTGGAGCGGGGTCCTGCGCGGGGCCGGGATCGTGTTCTTCGCCTTCGTCGGGTTCGAGACCGTCTCGACGGCCGCCGCCGAGACCCGCGATCCTCAGCGGGACGCGCCGATCGGGCTCATCGGCTCGGTGGCGATCAGCACGGTGCTCTACATCGCGGTGGCGGCGGTTCTCACCGGGCTCGTGCCCTATGCCGCGCTCGACGTCGCCGACCCAATGGCCAAGGCCATGGACGTCATCGGGATCGCTGGCCTCTCGATCGTGATCAAGGGCGGGGCGATCCTCGGGCTGACGACGGCGACGCTGACAGCCCTGTTCGGGCAGTCGCGCATCCTGTTCGCCATGGCACGGGACGGGATGCTGCCGGCGGCCTTCGCACGGGTGCATCCGCGCTTCCACACCCCGGCCACGGCTCAGGCCGTCGTCGGGGCGCTGACCGCGCTGGTGGCGGCGCTGACGCCCATCGACGTGCTCGGCGAGCTCGTCAGCATCGGCACGCTGCTCGCCTTCATCCTGGTCTGCGTCGCCGTGATGGTGCTGCGGTGGACCCGCCCGGGCCAGCCGCGCCCGTTCAAGGCGCCAGGTGGCGCGGCGACACCGGTCCTCGGTATCCTGGCCTGCCTCGTCCTCATGGCGGGGCTGTCCTGGGAGACCTGGGCACGCCTGGGATTGTGGCTTGGTCTGGGGCTGGCGATCTATGGCGTTTCCCGCCGCTTGGCACGGGCATGATCCTTCAGATCGACAACCGTATGATCGCAGTAGCCTTTTACGAATCGCAATGATTGATAGCTGCGACCTTATAGCTCAAGTTACTTAGCTTCATGCAATGATGGACCGGCCCCACCATCCCGCTCGCGGTCGCCGTATCGGTTCTGCTCCAGAATGACTATGGATCTCCGAGTTGAATCGGAGGCGTTGGATCGTCTTCGCAGCAATACGTTCTCTGGGATAATCGCCCATAGGTTCAGGGATTCGTTGAGGTCGGTCGTCGAAGTCGATTGTTCTTCACGCGTTGAACCGATCGAGTCTCCGGTGCCGAGGCAAAGGGATGTTTCTGCCAGCCGTCACGACCTTCTACCAATCCATGCTTCGCGAAGTGAAGCAGGGGATTGAGCCCGCTGGCTTCGACATCTGGGTTCGCAGCAAGATAGCCATCGTTACTGAAGCCCGCGCTCGGATCCCGCCCCTCCTTCCAGCCGTGCT
>NZ_CAXUJR010000121.1:5226-9468 GCF_964251405.1 uncultured Methylobacterium sp. | reverse complement strand
GCGATGCCCTGCGAGCCGTTGGCGAGCAGGTTCGGGAAGGCCGCCGGCAGGACGACGGGCTCCTCCTTCTCGCCGTTGTAGGAGGCCCGGAAATCGACGGTGTCCTCGTCGATCCCGTCGAGGAGCAGGCGGGCGACCTCGGTCAGTCGCGCCTCGGTGTAGCGGTAGGCGGCAGGCCCATCGCCGTCGATGTTGCCGAAATTGCCCTGGCCGTCGACGAGAGGATAACGCTGCGAGAAGTCCTGGCTGAGGCGCACCAGCGCGTCGTAGATCGCCTGGTCGCCGTGGGGATGGAAGTCGCCCATCACGTCGCCGACGATCTTCGCGCATTTCTTGAAGGCGGTATTCGGGTCGAGCCTGAGCAGGCGCATGCCGTAGAGGATGCGCCGATGCACGGGCTTGAGGCCGTCGCGGGCGTCGGGCAGTGCCCGGTGCATGATCGTCGAGAGCGCATAGGCGAGGTAGCGCTCTTCGAGCGCCGATTTCAGCTCGACGCTCTCGATGCCGTCGGATCCGGACGGCGGATCGAAGGGCTGGCCCATCACGAACTCCTGGGCCGTCAGTGGCCCTGATCAGAACATAGCATGAACAGGCCTATTCCGCCTGCGTGCCGAGCGCGACGAATCGCAGCCGCTCCTCCGGCGCCCTGAGGCCACGCGGCCCCCAGATGTGCTGTTCGAGGAAGTACCCCGTCAAGGTAAACCCGGCGGTAACGTCGGCGGCATCCGGAGCGGGGCTCATCCCGCCCTCCTCGCGTTCGCGCAGGAAGGCCGGCAGCGCGAGCAACCTGTCGCGGTAGGGTTCGCCAGCCGAGGCGCTGACCGCGCGCCCGCTCTTCGGCGAGACGTAGACCAGCGCGTCGTTGCCGCCGGTGGCCGCGCAGGCGGACAGGTCGAGGCCGAAGCCGAGCTCTGACAGGATCGCGAGCTCGAACCGCACCATCAGGGCCGGCGCCACGACGGGATTGCCGAGATGCGCCATCAGCACCCCGGCGGCGGCGTAGAGGGCCGGGTGCGGATCGCGCTCCGGCAGGAGCCGCAAAAGCGCCGTCAGGTGGCCGATGCCGTAGAGGGCGAAGCCTGAGTCGAGCAGCCGGTTGGCTCCGAGATCGACGGGCTCGACGGCAAAGGAGCCGAGGCTCTCGTCGAGCCGCGACCGCCAGGTGGCGCGAACATGGTTGCCGGGCTGCAGCACCGGCTGCATCCGCCGCGAGCGCCCGCCATGGACGAGACCGAGATGGCGCCCGTGGCCGGGCGTCATCAGTTCGAGGACCGTGCCGGTCTCACCGTGGCGGCGCAGCCCGATGACGAGGCCATCGTCGGTCCATTGCATCGGGTCAGCCGTACCCGCCGCGCTTCAATCGCATCACGGTGCGGTCGAGCGCCCCGAGATAGGCCGAGCGGTCGCGGGCCGAGAAGGGCTTCGGGCCGCCCGTGACCGCGCCGGCCTCGCGCAGATCCTGCATGAGGTTGCGGGTGGCCAGCGCCATCCCGACGGAGTTCTCGCTGAAGGGCTTTCCCGTATGGGCCAGCACCTCGGCGCCGGCCTTCACGCAACGGCTGGCCAGCGGCACGTCGGCGGTGATCACGATCGTTCCGGGCCGCGCCCGCTCGGCGATCCAGTCGTCGGCGGCGTCGAAGCCGTCGGAAACCACGACGCGTTCGATCCAGTCCGCGCGGGGCAGCGCCATGAAGCTGTTGGCGACCACGACGACGTGGAGGCCGTAGCGTTCGGCGACCCGGTAGGTCTCGTCCTTCACCGGGCAGGCATCGGCGTCGATGTAGACGATGATGCCGGTCATCGAGCGGCCGCCGCCCGCGATGCAGGCTCGACGGCAGCGGCCGGGATCTCGGTCGCCGGCTCGGGCAGAGCCCCGGAGGCCGGTCCGCGCTCCAGGGTCGAGACGCTGAGCGGCGCCCCGCGCCCGCGCAGCGCATGGGCGCCGAGCGAGCGGGCGCGGATCCCGTCCGGCAATGTCCCGAGGCGCAGGAGCAAGTCGTCCGAGATCAGGATCTCGGTGCCGAGCGGGCGGCACAGGGCCTCGATGCGGGCGGTGACGTTCACGGCATCGCCGAAATACGCGATCTTGTGCCGGTCGACCCCGACTTCCGCCGTGACGATGGAGCCGCCGTGGAGCGCCGCGCGCAGGCGCGGCACCGTGCCGAAGCGGCTGCGCCAGATCTCGGCCTCGGCCTCCAGCCGATCGAGCACGTCGAAGACGCAAGCGACGCAGCGGCCCTTCTTGAGCCCCCGCTCCATCGGCCAGGTGATCATCGCCATGTCGCCGATATAGTCGTCGGTGGAGCCGAGGTTGCGCCGCACCGGCTCGGCGAGCGCGGCGAAGATCGCCCCGAGATAGGCCTGGGCCTTGAGGTCACCGTGGGTCTCGGCGAAGGCCGTGGAGCCGACGACGTCGAGGAACAGGAAGATGCGCTCCTCCCGCACCGGGCGATGATAGCGCCCGACCAGGAAGTTGACGAAGACCTCGCCGCCGATGAGGTCGCGCATGCGGATCACGAAGACCAGAATCGCCGAGACGGCGAGCGAGTAGGCCAGCACCCGCGGCGTGATCTTCACGGCGTCGGACAGCGTGTCGGGGGTGAGCCCCAGCGCCCAGACGACGCTGCCGCCCAGGGCGATGCCGAGCGCGATCATCAGCACGTAGGCGATCTCGGCGGCCGGCACGTAGATCCAGGCGGGCAGGCGCCGCATCCGCGTCTGCAGGCCCGCCAGGATCAGCCCACGATCGAAGGCCAGCACAGTCCCGCCGACGCAGAGGCCGTAGGCGAGGCCGGCCAGCGGCGTGGCGCCGGCGGCAAACAGCATGTTGTAGAGGAGCCCGGCGCCACCGCAGGCGAGCAGGATGACGAGCCAGAACCAGCGGTGCTGCGGCAGCATCAGGCCACCGTCCTGCCGGCCTGCCGGCCGGTTGTCCCGCCTACGGCTCCCGGCCGGTCTGCGCGAGAATGAAGCGGGACGAGGGTTCGCACGGTTCGTCCTCGGGGAGCGCTGCGATGCCTCGCCCTGTGCGTTGCATCGAAGCCGGCCCCTTGATCACCGGCGCATGATGGCGCCAATAAGGCCGTGGGCAACCCCGTCTTGATCGCCGGAAGGGAATGCGGATCGATGATCGAGCGGGCGTTCGGCGAAGACGGCCCTGTCGTGCCGGTGATCGGGCAGGGGACGTGGCGGATCGACGGTGCTGCGCGGGAGGGGGCGGTCGCGGCCCTGCGCGCCGGCCTCGATGCGGGCCTCCGACACATCGACACCGCCGAGATGTATGACGGCGCCGAAGCCATCGTCGCCGAGGCGGTCGCGGGACGGCGCGACGAGGTCTTCCTCGTCTCGAAGGTGGTGCCGGGCAACGCATCGCGAAAGGGCGTCGTGGCGGCCTGCGAAGCGTCCCTGCATCGGCTGCGGACGGACCGGCTCGACGCCTATCTCCTGCACTGGCCTGGCCAGCACCCGATCGCCGAGACGGTCGCCGGCTTCGAGGCCCTGAAGGCGGCCGGCAAGATCCTGTCCTGGGGGTTGAGCGATTTCGACGTCGACGAACTCGACGATGCGCTGCGGATCGCCGGACCCGGCGCCATCGCGTGCAACCAGGTCCTCTATCACCTCGGGGAGCGGGCGATCGAGCACGCGGTGCTGCCCTGGTGCCAACGCCACGGCATCGCCGTCGTCGGCTACTCGCCCTTCGGCAGCGGCGACTTCCCCGACCCCGCCAGCGCGGGTGGGCAGGTGCTGGCCACCATCGCCGCCCGCCATGGCACCACGCCCCGCGGCGTGGCCCTGGCGTTCCTGACGCGGCTGGACGGCACCTTCACGATCCCGAAGACGGTCAGGGCTGCCCGCGCCATCGAGAACGCGGCAGCCGGCGCGGTGGTGCTCGACGAGACGGATCTTGCGCAGATCGAGGCCGCCTTCCCGCTGGGCAAACGGCCTCGGAACTTGCCGATGCTGTAGGACCGAATCCAAGTGATCGCCTCGACGGGCGCATCCCTTCTCCCCGCAAGCTGGGGGAGGATCTATCCGAGTGACCCCGAACGGACCCATCCGCACTGCGGGAAAAAGGCGACAGCGCCCGCGAAACGCCGATCGATCCCGGCTTAGCGCGTCCGGTGTCGCGCGCACGACATTCCCATCGGTTCAGGATCGTGGCCTTCCTGCACGACGATCACACGCCGGGAAGATCGGCGCGGCCGAGGATGAGTGCCCGATGAGGATCCGCGGAGGTTTCCT
>NZ_CAXUJR010000121.1:0-5126 GCF_964251405.1 uncultured Methylobacterium sp. | reverse complement strand
GACGCCGATCAACGACGCGGTGGCGGCGATCCACGCGCCGCACGACGTGCTCCTCAGCGTGGGCAACATGAAGGAGCCCTTCAGCCTCGACCAGCTCACGGGCGACACCAACACTCTGTTCACGGAACGCTCGCTCGCCGACGCCTTCGCGCCGGGCCGCAACTTCGGCGGCGCCATCGGCATCCACGGCAAAGACCCGCACGGCAAGGACTGGACGGCCGTGGCGAGCGTCTTCGGCGGCAATGCCAATACCGGCATCGGGCAGCAGGGCGTCGCGACGACCGGGCGCCTCACCTACGCGCCGATCCACGAGACCGACCACGTTCTGCACCTCGGCCTCGCCGGCAGCTACCGCAGCCTGTCGCGGACGAGCGACGACCTCTCGTTCTCGAGCCAAGCCGAGGCTTCGCTCCTGCGCCAGAACTTCGTCGACACGGACGTGATCGCCGGCGCCTCGGGCGTCGCGCGGCTCGGGCTGGAGGCGGCCTACCAGTCCGGCCCGTTCCTGTTCCAGGCCGAGTATATCGACACCCGCGTCGAGCGCTTCGACGGCCGCCCGAGTCTCGGGTTCCGCGGCGGCTACGTCCAGGGCAGTGTGATCCTCAACGGCAAGCGCGCGCGCAGCTACAAGCTCAGCCCCGATTACGGAGCCGCCTATGCGGTCTTCTCCGGCGTGGTCGTGCCGGAGGGGGACCGGGTCTCGCGGGGTGGGTTCGGCGTGTTCGAGCTCGGCGTCCGTTTCAGCGCCATCGACCTGCAGGACCGCACCATCGCCGGCGGCATCGAGCGCGACGTCACGGTCGGGCTCAACTGGTATCCCGACCGCAACGTCCGGATCATGGCGGACTACATCCGCTCGCACACCTCGCCGTCGGCGATCGCCGGCTTTCGCACGATCGACGCCGATACGGTGATCGGGCGGTTCCAGGTGTATTGGTAGCCTCGTCCCGTCGCTTCAGTGCCCGCTCAGGACGAGGGTCTGGATCGGCAAGATCAGCGCCTGAATCCGCAGGATCATGGCATGGACGATGCCGACGGCATCGACGGCATGGAGCAGGACTTTCTTGGTGGTGCCGAGAGTGCCGGATGCGATCAGATCGTGATTGCTCGTATAGGCGTTGGCGATGCAACTGGAGCCGGGCGTCACGCCATCGAGCCCGCCCTGGTAGATGGGCTCGAGGAAGACGAGGATCGTCCCCGGCCGCACCACCTGCTGCGCGTCAACGAGTTGCTCGCCACCACGGAATTGTCCGGCGGCAATGAAGTCCTGCACGCTCGTCACCACCATCGGGATGACTGTCCACGGTTTCGAGATGCAGGTGACCTCCGCCACCATGCCGGCCTTCATCACTTGCGCCTCGATCTGTCCGAAACCCGCCGTGATCGCTTTTCGACCCGCGCCTTCGGGAATCAGCACTCCGGCTGAACGCATGATCGGGTTGACGATGTCGCCGACGCGAAGCGTGAATTGCTCCACTCGCCCACTCACGCCGGCCCTGATGGTGGTCTTCGCGATTTCCACCTCGGCTTGTCTGAGCGCTGCTTCGGCACTGGCCTTCTGAGCCGGGAGGAGACTCGTGACCTGCGCCTCGGCCGCTTGCTTGGCGGCAGATGCGGCTGCAACGGCGCCCTGGCGGCCGGTCACGACGTTCTGGAGGCGCTCGATCTCCCGAAACGCGACGATGCCGGCGCCGCGCCGGTTCAACTCCTGCTTCGTCTCAAGTTCGTCCATGGCCTGCTGCTGGGCGCTCCGAGCTTCTTGAGCCTTTCCTTCGGCCGCCATGATCTCGGTCCGCGCCGCCACCATGGCGGCCTCGACCTCGGCAATCTTGCGGCGGGCGGCTTCTGCGGCCGCGTCCTGGGTCGAACTGTCCAACCGGAAGATCGGCTCTCCCTGTTTGACCTCCTTGCTCACCCCGCTCACGTAGACCTCGGCGACACGTCCATTGGCCTCGGAAACGATGGGAACGGTCCTGTAATACAAAGTCGCGTAGTTTGTAGAGGGATGATAGTAGAAAATTACCGTGATCAACCCTACGGTGAGCATCACACAGGCAACGATGCCCCATCTCAGTTCAAACCAGACTGAATAGAAGGTGATTTCCCTTCCAAGTCGCTTGCCCTGAGCGTAGCGACGGAACAGATAGTCGGGCAGTATCGTCAGTATAGAGCAGAGAAGAAGCTCAAGCATGGCTCAAGCTCCCGTTCTTGATGGGACGATCTTCGGTAGGGGCCGGGATGACGGCGGGAGTTCTTTAGCCAAGGTGGCTGCACCGCCGGTCTCTTCGGGCGCTTCGGCCGCTCCCTTGGCCGGGGGGATTCCCGCGATCCTTTCGAGCGCCCCCGCGATCCGGCCGAGCGCCCCGCCGAAATTGGGAAAGTCGATCAGGGCGAGGAGCAGGCCGATCACCCAGAAGAGATGCACATGCGTGAAGAGGGCCAGCAAACCCAGCACGGCGACGATCTCGAACTGGAGCTTGTGACCTTTGTGGGCGATCCGCTCGGGCAACGTATGCACGCGCAGGAACAGAAGCCCGACCGCCATGACGACGACGATCAGGACAACGGCCATGACCGACATGAACACATCGGTCTCGCCGGCGACCGTAATGAACAGCGGTAAATGATGGGGTGCGGCAGGGTTGAGCGCGGCAGTCATGTCGACCTCCGACAGAAACGGCGTAGCCATCAGGATGCAAGCAAGCTCCGCTTGCCGGCCCTCATCGTCGAAGAATATTTAACGTATCGCAAGTCTACACGGGATCGGCATGCGCGTCTCGCCTTTGTAGAGACGTTACGGTCAGCTCGGCCATCAATCCGAAAGGATTAGTTCTATTGGATAGTCGTTTCCGCCAGTCGCTCCGAGCGGACGGGCCCGGCACGCCTGTTCGCCAGGGTTTGGCGCCACGGAACGATGGCGGAGCGCAGGGACCGTTGTTGCTGCAGGCGTGCCGGTGGGGACGATTCACGGTCCTATGAACGCTCAAACCGCTCGGATTTCGACTCTGTCGTCTCTCCACGGGAGCGATGCGTCGGGCTGTTCCGATCCGAGGCGCCCAGCCAGGACCGGTTTCCATTCACTCCCCCACGCCGAACAGCTTCTCCAGGAAGTTGCGATCATCCCGGCTCGGGCCGCGTCCGCGCTGAGCGGCGGCGACCTTGGGCGGAGCCGCCTGCGGCTCGCCGAGCAGCGCCCCGATCAGGCCGCCCGGCGTGCTGCCGGTGACGGCCGGGCTCTCGGCGGGGCCGCGCTGACGCCAGCGGCCGGCGCCGGGGAGCATGGCCGGGCTCTGCCCCTTCAATGCGACGCTCATGTAGGTCTTCCAGACCTCGCCGGGCAGGTTGCCGCCTGAGACCTTCTTCGTCGGCTCCCCGTCGTCGTTGCCGAGCCAGACACCCGTCACGAGCGTCGAGGAGAAGCCGATGAACCAGGCATCGCGAAAATCCTGGCTGGTGCCGGTCTTGCCGGCGAGATCCCAGCCCAGGATCTCGGCCTTCTTGGCGGTGCCCGAGACGAAGGTCTCGTGCATCATCGCGTTCATCATCGAGACGGCGTTGGCGTCCATCACCCGGCCGAGCCCGCCCTCGCCCCGCTTGTACAGGACCTTGCCGTCGGCCGCCTTCACGCTGGCGACGACGTAGGGGATCACGCCGGTGCCGCCATTGGCGAAGGCCGCGTAGGCGCCCACCAGTTCGAGCGGCGTCACCTCCGAGGTGCCAAGCGCGATCGAGCCGTTGGCCTGGAGCGGCGACGAGATCCCAAGGCGCTGGGCGGTCTGCACCACGGCTTTCGGGCCGACCTCCTGGCCGAGCCGCACCGCCACGGTGTTGAGCGAGAGCGCCAGCGCCTCGCGCAGGGTCACCGCGCCGCGGTAATCGCGCGAGTAGTTCTCAGGGCTCCAGCCTTTGATGGTGATCGGAGAATCGTCGCGCACGCTGTCGGGGCTGAGGCCTCGCTCGAGGGCCGCGAGGTAGACGAAGGGCTTGAAGGCCGAGCCTGGCTGGCGCTTGGCGGTGGTCGCGCGGTTGAACTGGCTCTGCGCGTAGTCGCGGCCTCCGATCAGGGCGCGGATCGCACCGTCGGGCTTCATCGAGACGAGCGCGCCCTGGGCGACGTTGTAGCGCCCGCCCTTGAGGTTGAGCTCGTCCACGAGCGCCTTCTCGGCCACGCCCTGGAGGCCCGTATCGACGGTGGTCTGGACGACGATGTCGGTCTCGAATTTCGGCACGAAGTCGTCGAGAACGTCCATGACGAGGTCGGCGACGTAGTTCGCCGAGCCGCCCCCGCCCGAACGGGCGGGGCGGGCGGGGGTCGCCAGCGCCAGCTTCACGTCGGCGGGCTTGGCGAAGCCCAGCTCCTCCATGGCGGCGAGGACGTGGGCCGCGCGGGCCTGGGCCGCCGGAAGGTTGCGGTTGGGCGCGAGCCGCGACGGGGCCTGGACGAGGCCGCCGAGCATGGCCGCCTCGGCGAGCGTCACGGCCTTGGCCGGCTTGCCGAAATAGCGCTGCGCCGCGGCCTCGACGCCGTAGGCGCCGGCACCGAAATAGACCCGATTGAGGTAGAGTTCGAGGATCGCGTCCTTGGAATAGGTGTGCTCCAGCCACAGGGCGAGGATCGCCTCCTGGATCTTCCGCGATGCGGAGCGTTCCGGCGTCAGGAACAGGTTCTTGGCGAGCTGCTGGGTCAGGGTGGAGCCGCCCTGGGCGACGCCGCGCCGGCTGAGATTCTGTCCGACGGCGCGGACGATGCCGACGGGGTCGACGCCGAAATGGCCGTAGAAGCGCCGATCCTCGATCGCCACGAAGGCGCGCGGCAGATAGGGCGGCAGCTCCTTGATGCTCACGACGCGGCCGCCGGTCTCGCCGCGGTTGGCGAGCAGCGAGCCGTCGCTCGCCAGGATGGCGATGTTGGGCGGGCGCTTGGGCACGCTGAGCTGGTCGATCGGCGGCAGTTGCGAGGCGTGGTAGGCGATCAGCCCGGCAAGCCCGATCACGGCCCACAGGCCGAGGACGAGGCCGCCATAGACCAGCTTGCCCAGAAAGGTCCGCCGGCGCCGGCCGCCCTTCTTGATCGCGGGTGAGCGGCGCGCAGGGGCCTTCATCCGCGTCTCCCGATGACTCGCCTC
>NZ_CAXUJR010000120.1:0-9518 GCF_964251405.1 uncultured Methylobacterium sp. | reverse complement strand
GCGATGGGCTCTTAGAGCGACAGGCCTTCGTGGAAGCGGTCGGGCGAGATCGGCAGCATGAACTGGACGCCGATGCCGCCTTCGAAGTAGCGCACCACACGGGCAGGGGTTCGCCCGACCATCACGCTGGCTCCGAGCGACGGGTTCGTGACCGTGGACAGGGCCGCACCCGACATCGACAGATCGATGATCCGCGCGGCGACCTCGCGCCCGCTCTCGAGGCGGAGCATCACACCCGGTTCGTGCGGGGTGAGCCGCTCGTGCGTCCGACCCTCGGGGAGGCCGAGGATCTCGCGGTTGGCGAGCCAGGTGAGCTGCGAGGCGATCTTGTCGCGCTTGCGCAGGGTCGCGGAGAGCTTCACCGCGATGCCGGTGGCGGTAACCCGGACGATCGTCCCCTCGATCCGGCCGATCTGCTCGAGATACAGGACGATGCGCTCGCCGACCTCACCGAGCACCGCGCAGGTGAGGCCGACGCCGCCGGGCGACATGTCGACGGTCTGGCAGGGATATTCCTGACGGTCCGACAGCATGTAGCGGCCGAGCAGGGCGACCTTGACGCGTTGATGCCGCCGGAGATCGGACGAACGGACGGAGCGCATCCGCCGGAGATCATGCCTCGGATCGGACTTGGGATCGGAACTGAGGGTGGCCTCGATCATGGCAATCGCGCGTCAGCTCCAGCCCGTCACACCGCCGAAGCGGCCTCAAGGCACAGTCAGGATCCGCCCGGCAACCTCTGGATGAAGGGGGACCATCCCCGTCAGCCACCGGACGAGCCCAGACGCTAGCGGAGCCTGGTTACGAAAGCCTTGTTCCGGCGCGTTTTCCGCGTTCCGGTCGCTAGCCTGCGACGTCTGTCAGGCGCGACCGCCCGGATGGACCAGAAGATGTCCGTGACGGCGCGGGAGGCTGTCGTTGGCGGGCGCCGGCAGGCCATGCAGCACGTCGCCGTCCATCTCGAGGTTCGGCGGACAGACCGGCTGGAGAACCCGCAGCGAGGTCGCGCGCAGGCGCACGAGCGGACGCAGCCCGAGCCAGTGCGGGATCACGTGCGGGCTGAGCGAGCCGAGGATGCGCGACTGCGTCTGGCCGCGATGACGCAGGGGAAGCAGCAGGAGTTCGAGGTCGACGGTCTCGCCGCGGTCCGTCTCAGCGTGGAGCCCCGCCACCATCCCGACCGTGTCGGTCGCCACGGTCTCGATGAGGCGCCAGGGATCGGCGTCGGGCGCTCCCCAGAGTTGCGCGAAGTCGCTGCCCCGGAGCTCGCGCCGGAACAGGGCGCAGACGCGGGTCCCCGCCAGCCGGAAGGCCGCCTGGCTCTCGGGAACATCGACAGAGAGGATGAGGGCGTCGGCCAGAAGGTTGCGGATCGCCCCGGGCTCGATCTCGCTGCGCTCGGGCGCGGCGCGGTCCCGGCGGACCCGGTCCCAATAGGCATGGAGGAGGCGGCTCGTGGGATGTTTCATGATGTCTCGCGCTGGCAAGCCCGACGAGGGGGCCTGTGCGAAAAAGGGTCAGGTTCCTCCGGACGCGATCTGGCGCCCGGCATATCGGGAAGCTCAGCGCACATCCTATGCCCACCGCAAAAGCCACGCTTCATTAACCTTTCGTCAGGGTTAACCGGCCCGTCCGCGACACCGCGCCAGGGAGTGGTTCGCGGGCGACGGCGGGAATGGAGATCCCCGGATGGGTCGCGTGCGGGCGGTGAGCGCCTTTTTGCGGACCGAGGGGTTGCCGCCCCGCCTCGCGCCACGACATGGTTGCGTCATGGATGCCATGCCCGACCTGCCGCGACAGAGCCGCGTTCCCGTCTTCAACATGCCGGGCGTGGTCTCGGCCTCGATCGGCATCCTGGTGGCGGTGCACGCGCTTCGCGAATTCATCCTTCCCGATGCGTGGGACATCACCCTGCTGCTCGAGCTCGCCCTGCTGCCGGGACGCTTGACGGTGGCGATGGACCCGTCTCAGGCCGATGCCCTGCTGGCGGCGGCCTCGGGCAGGGTGTCCGATCCCGGCATGCCCGACGCCTATCTGTCGTTCGCGCGCTACATCGTGGCGGACCCGCAAGCGATGCCGTGGACCTTCGCCACCTACGCCCTCCTGCACGGCTCCTGGATGCACGTGATCTTCAACAGCGTGTGGCTCGCGGCCTTCGGCTCGCCGGTGGCGCGGCGTTGCGGCGCCCTGCGTTACGGCATCCTGGCGCTCGCCGGCGCGGTGGCCGGCGCCGTCCTGCATCTCGTCCTCGATCCCTTGAGCCTCGCTCCGCTGGTCGGAGCGTCGGCCGGCGTCTCGGCGCTGATGGCAGCCGCCGCCCGCTTCGTGTTCCAGCCCGCGCCGGTGAACCGCGGCTCGGCGCCGCCCTGGCAGATCCCCGCACCGCCGCCCCTGCAGACCATCCCGGAATTGCTGCGCAACCGCACGGCATCGGTCTTCCTGGCGGTCTGGCTGGTCACGAACTTCCTGTTCGGGGTCATCGCCCTGCCGCTCGGGGCCGACGGCACCTCCATCGCGTGGGACGCCCATCTCGGCGGCTTCGCGGTCGGCTTCTTCCTGCTGCCGTTGATCGACCGGCGCGGGACGGGGCGTTCCTGAGACCTAGTCCGTCGGCCCACAGCCGCGGGCGCGTTACCGGAGATCATCCTTGCCAGATGGTCGCAGCGGCGACACACTCTCCCCATGCCGGGCACGGGATCCGTGCCGCGCCTTTCGTGCCGCCGTGCCCCGGCGCACGCCATCGACAATCCCCGAGGGAGGGAGACCCATGACCGTCGCGCGCATCCTGTCCGAGAAGGGCTCGTCCGTCGTCACCATCCAGCCGCACCGCAGCCTCGCCGACGCGATCCACCTGCTGGCCGAGAAGCGCATCGGCGCCGTCGTGGTCGCGGAGACCGACGGCGTCGTGCTCGGCATCCTGTCCGAGCGCGACATCATGCGCGCCCTCGCACAGAGCGGAGCCGCCGCCTTCGACGCTCCGGTCTCGGGCCACATGACCTCGCAGGTGACCAGCTGCTCGCGCAGCGCCACCGTCGAGGATCTGATGCAGATCATGACCGAGGGCCGTTTCCGCCACGTGCCGGTGGTCGAGGACGGCCATCTCGTCGGGCTGGTCTCGATCGGCGACGTGGTCAAGCGCCGGATCGCCGCCGTCGAGGCGGAGCATCAGGCCATGCGCGACTACATCACCATGGCGTAGCGGCCCGCCATCGGTTCCGGATCCGGATATCGGGATCGGTCGATCACCCGTTCCCGGACGCCAGCAGAGAAGCGGAAGGCGATCCGGGACCCAGCTCGAAAGGGTCGAGTCAGCGGGCCAAGAGCAAGGGCGCAGGAGCTCGGGCGCGCGGAGAGAACCGACCCTGTCTCCGGACCCGGACTCAGGCCCTCGCGGCGGCGGAGGCCGCCATGGCGCGGATCTCCGGCAGGGCGGCCTTGGCCGCCTGCCGTCCCAGGGCGATCGCCTCCGCGGCCCGGTGGAATTCGAACAACCCCATGCCGGCGATCTGGGGCTGGACCGAGACGTCGGGCGGGTCGCTGGCCAGCCGCGCCCGCGAGATCCGGTCCTGGGTGATGTTGAAGGCATCGAGCATCACCCGCGCCATGCCCGGTGCGCCCGGTTCACGGGCCGGGCGGCGCTTTCCGGCCATGCGGCGGCCCGCACCCCGCATGCCGCGCAGGATCGCCCAGCCCCGCCGGACGGCGAGGTCTTCGACGACACCGGTCGCGACGGCTTCGGCCACGGGAGGGTCGATCGCCACGGCGAGGGTCGGGCGTGCCTCGCCGTTGAGGTTCACGCAGATGACGAGATCGGCGCCGAGCGCGCGCGCGACCTTTACGGGAACCGGGTTGACCAGCGTCCCGTCCATCAACAGGCGTCCGTCGAGGCGGACCGGTGGGAAGATCCCAGGTAGGGCGTAGGAGGCGCGCATCGCGTCGACGAGGGGGCCGCGGCTCAGCCAGACCTCCTCACCGCTGCCGAGCTCCGTCGCGACGCTGGCGAACCGTACCGGCAGCCCCTCGATGCGGCGGTCGCCGAGATCGCGCTGCAGGCGCCGCCTCAGACGGTCACCGGAGATCAGCCCCGAGCCGAGGCGGACGTCGATCAGGCCCATCACGCTGCGCCGGGTCAGCGACAGGGCAAAGCCCGTGAGCAGGTCGAGCTTGCCGGCGGCGTAGCAGCCGCCCACCACCGCGCCGATCGAGCAGCCGACGACGATCTCGGGATGGATCCCGGCCTCTTCCAGCACCTCGATCACGCCGATATGCGACCAGCCCCTGGCCGAGCCGCCGCCGAGGGCGAGCCCGATGCGAGGCCCTCGCGGCGCCCGCACCGGGACGGGCTCGACGATGCCCTCCGAGAAGCCGTCCCGGTAGAGGGCGACCCCGCGATAGGGGAGGCCGTCCCAGCTCACGGAACGAGCCCGAGGCTCGCCTGGCCCGTGGCGGGATCGAACGAGACGGTCCGGTAGAAGCAATCGCGCCGCCCGGTATGGCAGCAGCCGCCGTCGCCGCCGACATCCACGGCGATCAGCAGGGTGTCCTGGTCGCAATCGACCCGCATCTCGACCACGCGCTGGACCTGCCCGCTGGTGGCGCCCTTGTGCCAGAGCTCGCCCCGCGAGCGCGACCAGTACCAGGCCTCGCCCGTCTCCAGGGTGAGGGCCAGCGACTCTGCGTTCATGTGGGCCATCATGAGCACGCGCCCGTCATGGGCATCGACGGCGACGCAGGCGATCAGCCCCTGCGCGTCGAAGCGCGGGGTGAAGGCGAGGCCTTCCTCGACCTCGGCACGCGGGCCCGGAGGCGCGAAGCGGGCGGTCGGATCGGTCATCGCATCGGTCTGGATCGTCTGTGGGTCGGCGTCAGGACTTGTTGCGCACGAGGGTCAGGAAGCGGACCTGCTCGTTGGCATCGCCCTTGAACACGCCGCGGAACTGCGTGGTGATGGTGGAGACACCCGCCTTCTGGACGCCGCGCATGGCCATGCATAGGTGCTCGGCCTCGACCAAGATGGCGATGCCACGGGGCTTGAGGATGCTCTCGATCACGTCGGCGATCTGCGCCGTCATGGTCTCCTGGGTCTGGAGGCGCTTGGCGAAGGTGTCGACCACGCGGGCGAGCTTCGAGAGACCGACCACGCCCTTGCTCGGGTAGTAGGCGACGTGGGCCAGCCCCATGAACGGCACCATGTGGTGCTCGCAATGGGAGTAGAACGGGATGTCGCGCACGAGCACGATATCGGAATAGCCCTCGACCTCCTCGAACACCCGCTCGAGCAAGGCGTCGGCATCCTGGCGATAGCCGGAGAAGATCTGCTCGTAGGCCTTGGCGACCCGCGCGGGGGTATCGAGCAGGCCCTCGCGGGTCGGGTCGTCGCCGGCCCAGCGCAGGAGCACGCGCACGGCGGCCTCGGCCTCCTCGCGGCTCGGCCGCACCATGGCGATCTCGGCGGGCACGCGTTCGGCCGACGGGGGCAGGGGGGCCACCTCGACGGGGGCGTTGTCGTTGCGCCGCTCGGCACGGTCGACGCCGTTGGCGCTCGCGTGGTTCGGGTCCCGCACCTCGTTCAGGCGGTACGAGAGGGACTTGAGCGCGGCATCCATGGCATCTCCCGCCCGCGCGACACGGGACATCATCTCGGTAGCGTCGGGCTTGGCATACATCGTCGCATCATCTCGGCCGTCTCGACGACCGGCCAGCGCCCGAACAATGCGGTCTTCAGGGCCGTGGGCGCGACACTGCTCGACGAACCGCGTCCTCGCGAAACGGCACGCTCGAGCCTATATCGTTGTTCTTCGCGGATCGCGCAATGCGGTCGGCGCAGATCCGGTCCCCGCGCTCGCGAGCCGGCGGTTCGGGCGATGCGGGTTTCACGCCAGGATAGTTTACGCCAGCACACGGGCTTCACGCGCCATGCTCGACGACATCTACAACCGCCGCATCCTCGAACTCGCCGCCGACATCCCGCGGCTGGGCCGTCTGCCGTCTCCCGACGCCAGCGCCAGCGCACACTCGAAGCTGTGCGGCTCCACCGTCACCGTCGATCTCGCGGTCGGGTCGGATGGCGTCGTCACCGATTTCGCCCACGATGTGAAGGCCTGCGCGCTCGGCCAGGCCTCGGCCTCGATCATGGCCCGCCACGTGGTCGGCGCCCGCAGCGAGACCCTGCGCGAAGTCCGGGCCGCCATGCGCCGGATGCTCAAGGAGGACGGCCCCGCGCCGGGGGGCGAGTGGGCCGATCTGGCCGTGCTCGAACCAGTCCGTGACTTCAAGGCCCGCCACGCCTCGACGCTCCTTACCTTCGACGCCGTCGTCGACGCCCTCGACCAGGTCGCGGCGCGGCGTGAGGCCGCCGAGTAGGAGATGATGCGCCGCGCCGCGCATTGGGCGATCCGCGGCTACCAGCTCACCCTATCGAGCCTCGTCGGGCGTCAGTGCCGGCACTGGCCGAGTTGTTCCAGCTACACCGACGAGGCGATCCAGCGGCACGGGCTGTGGGCGGGAGGATGGATAGGGTTCGCCCGCATCTGCCGGTGTGGCCCATGGGGTACCGATGGGATCGACCTCGTGCCGCAAGCGCTGCCGGAGCGGGCCACGTGGCATCGCCCTTGGACCTACGGTCGTTGGCGCGGCGTCGAGGCGCCGCCCTCGCCGTTCGTGTGCGAGGGGGTGGAGAGCCATGAGCGATCGGTGCCCTACGATCCGCGATGACGGACGAGCAGATCCTGCAGGAGTTCCGGTCGGCAACGGAAGTTCGTGGCCTGCAGGCATCGGATGGCCATCCTCACGTCGAGCAATCCTTTGCGGCCCGCCAGGTCGATCACGCCAAGCGTCCCGATGACCTTGAATTCCCTTTCGCGCGCCGCCGCGGCGCCGGCACGATCGTCCATCAGGATCAGGTCGGCCGATGAGGCGATGGCAAGCCGAATCGCCTCACGCTCACCGACGTCCAGCTTCTCCAGCGCGGGATCGACCTCGCATGGAACACCCGGACGGATCGTCAGCCAGGCAGGGCGCGATTCCAGCCACGCCCGCACAACGGCGGGGGTTTCCGGCTGATCGAGTTCATCGCGGACTGCTTCCGGGACCATCACGATGCCGAACATCGCCGGCAGAACCTGGACCGAGCCGATGAGGACGAGGTAGTTGAGCGGGCTGGTATCGGCGACGACAGCGCGCATGGCCCTTAGCGGAAGCCGAGTTGCGCCAGATCACGTCGCTCCTGCTCGAGGTCGTCGACCCCGTAGTCCAGATAGACACCCCGAGCCTTGAGAAAGCCGTCGAGAGCGTAGCGCGTGTCGAAGCCGAGCATGCGGCGCAGCTCCGGGAGGGTCAGCCGCCCGGCTCGGTATTCCTCAGCCCCGAAGGCCTCCAAGGCGCGTCGCGAGAGGTCGCTCCCACCGGCCGTCTGGAGCTTGCGGGCGAGTTCGTCAGGGATGGGCAGAGTGATGTTCACGTCGTGCCTTCCAGGGCCTTCTGCCAGGGCCCTCTGGAAGTATAGCACGAGCCTCCCGGACCGCCAGCGGCCACCAGCGACGGGTATCCCGCGTCCGCTCCGCCTTTTCCTCCCGCGCCAAATCGGTCTAAACCGCGCCGCCGCCCATCGGCATGCGATACACAGCCCCCGCTTACCTGCCCCGTATGCAGGAGTGAGCCAGGAGACCCACGATGCCCATCCTCACCTTCCCCGACGGCAACACCCGCAGCATCGAGGCGGCCGCCACGGGACGCAGCGTCGTCGAGGGCATCGCCAAGTCGCTGGCCAAGCGTACCGTCGCCATGGCGCTCGACGGGGTCGTCCACGACCTCGACGACGCGATCGCGCAGGACGCCCGCATCGAGTTCCTCGACCGCGCCGACCCGCGCGCCCTCGAACTCATCCGCCACGACTGCGCCCACGTGCTCGCGGAGGCCGTGCAGGCCCTGTGGCCGGAGACGCAGGTCACCATCGGCCCGGTGATCGAGAACGGGTTCTACTACGACTTCGCGCGGGACGAGCCGTTCACGCCGGAGGACTTCCCGAAGATCGAGGCGAAGATGCGCGAGATCATGTCTCGCGATGCGCCCTTCACCAAGGAGATCTGGACGCGCGACGACGTGCGGGCGCTGTTCGAGGCGAAGGGCGAGGCCTACAAGGTCGAACTCGTGGACGCGATCCCGCCCGGCGAAGACCTGAAGATCTACCGCCAGGGCGAGTGGTTCGACCTCTGCCGCGGCCCGCACATGACATCGACCGGCAAGGTCGGCACCGCCTTCAAGCTCATGAAGGTCGCGGGCGCCTATTGGCGCGGCGATTCCAACAACCCGATGCTGACGCGAATCTACGGCACCGCCTGGGCGACCCAGGCCGATCTCGACGCCTATCTCCACCGCCTCGAGGAGGCCGAACGCCGCGACCACCGGCGCTTGGGAAGAGAGATGGACCTGTTCCACTTCCAGGAGGAGGGGCCGGGCGTCGTGTTCTGGCACGCCAAGGGCTGGACGGTGTTCCAGGAGCTGATCGCCTACATGCGCCGGCGCCTGAAGGGCGATTACTCCGAGGTCAATGCCCCTCAGATCCTCGACAAGTCGCTGTGGGAGACCTCCGGACACTGGGACTGGTACCGGGAGAACATGTTCGCGGCCCAGAGCGCGGGGGACGAGGCCGAGGACAAGCGCTGGTTCGCGCTGAAGCCCATGAACTGCCCCGGCCACGTCATGATCTTTAAGCACGGTCTGAAGTCCTATCGCGATCTGCCTCTGCGCATGGCGGAATTCGGCGTCGTCCATCGCTACGAGGCATCCGGCGCAATGCATGGCTTGATGCGCGTGCGCGGGTTCACCCAGGACGACGCGCATATCTTCTGCACCGAGGACCAGCTCGCCGCCGAGTGCCTGACGATCAACGACCTCATCCTCTCCACCTACGCCGATTTCGGCTTCGAGGAGATCGTGGTGAAGCTCTCGACCCGGCCCGAGAAACGGGTCGGCTCCGACGCGCTCTGGGACCATGCCGAGGACGTCATGACCCGGGTGCTGGGGCAGATCGAGGAGCAGTCGGGCGGCCGGATCAAGACGTCGATCAACCCGGGCGAGGGCGCCTTCTACGGGCCGAAATTCGAGTACGTGCTGCGCGACGCCATCGGCCGCGACTGGCAATGCGGCACGACGCAGGTGGACTTCAACCTGCCCGAGCGCTTCGGCGCCTTCTACGTCGATGCCGAGAGCCAGAAGACCGCACCCGTTATGGTCCACCGGGCGATCTGCGGCTCGCTGGAGCGCTTCACCGGCATCCTGATCGAGCACTTCGCCGGGCATTTTCCGTTGTGGCTGGCCCCCTTGCAGGTCGTCGTCGCCACGATCACGCAGGATGCCGACGCTTACGCCCGCGAGGTCATCGCCGCCCTCGACCGGGCCGGTCTCAGGGTCGAGGGCGACCTGCGCAACGAGAAGATCAACTACAAGGTCCGCGAGCATTCGCTGGCCAAGGTGCCGGTGATGCTCGTCGTCGGCCGCAAGGAGGGCGAGGAGCGCAC
>NZ_CAXUJR010000119.1:0-9692 GCF_964251405.1 uncultured Methylobacterium sp. | reverse complement strand
CCACAATCGGATGATTGCCTGTTTACGTGAATTCGATTCAATCTACCGGCTCCTCTCGGAATTCATAGGCAAGGCTCTTTCCGCAGCCAGGCGGCCGAGTTCGGGCCCGTGGTGCTCATCGCCGTCCCCTACGACGCCCTGGCGGGAACTCGGCGAGGTGCTTCGGGGCAAGGTCGTCATGGATGCGTGCAACCCGCCGGGCAACGCCGATGCTGAGGCTCAGGGCGTCGGCGCACTATCCCTCTCCTTCCTTCCGGGAACGCGGCTGGTCCGGGCGCTCAGCGCCGTGGACGCCACCGCCGTCGAGGCTTCGTTCAACCGGCAGGCGGGCAAGCTCGGCGTGCCGCTGGCCAGTGACGATGCCGAGGCCCTGAAGGTCGCCGCACAGCTGGTTCTGGATGCCGGTTGCGAACCGTTCGTGGTCGGCGACCTGGCATCGGCGCGCAGCTTCCAGAGAGGCGGCCCCGGGTTCCGCGCGAACACCACCGCGCCCGATCTCCGAAGCCGGCTGGGAATGCCCGCCGACCGATAGTCCCGGCCACCGTCGTTGATTGCCGCATCGAGGATTCCGTGATGAGGAACACCATCGTACTCATAGGCGCCGGATCGATTGGCCAGGCCATCGCCAGGCGCGTTGGCGCCGGCAAGCACCTTGTGCTGGCGGACCTTCGCATTGAGAACGCCGAGGCGGCCGCGCGGACACTCGACGACGCTGGCTTCGACGTCAGCACCGCGACCGTTGACGTGTCCTCCCGGGCCTCGGTGGAGGCCCTCGGTGCCGCTCCTCGACGCCTACGTCCGGCGCACTGGCGAGTTCGCCGCGCTATGGCCGACCAGCCGGCAGCTCTCGCCCAAGATCCGTGCGTTCGTGGATTTCCTAGCTGGGCACCTTAAGATCGGTGACTGGACGTCGATCGATCCTGGTCAAGCCACCAAGCACTCCTCTGCATCAAGAACGAACGAGACCGCCCACGAACCGTGCGGCCTCGTTACACTCGAGGTTTATTTAATACGGAACTTTGGTGGTCAAAAGCGGATCTTTGGGTCGGCTATCACCCGGGCACAGGGCGACGACCAGGGCATCGTCGGGTCGGTGATGTTCGGCATCTTCCTCGATTCGACCGGACGCAAGCAGGCCGAGTATGGCCATGAGCTCCTGGCCGGCGAGATAAGCCACCGGGTCAAGAACCTGCTCGCCATCGCCACTGCCCTGACGGCCTTCACCTCGCGCTCGACCACCACCATGGAGGACATGGCGCGCGAGCTCACGCAGCGGCTGACCACCCTCGGGCGCGCCCACGACCTTGCCCGTCCCTTCCCTGGCGGAGAAGGGAAGGCGGCGCTCCTCGGCGACCTGCTCGCGATCCTGCTGGCGCCCTACGACGACATGGGGCCTTCAGCGGGCGCATCCGCGTCTCCGTTCCGCGGATGGGCGTCGGCGAGGCGGCGGCCACCACCCTCGCGCTCGTCGTGCATGAGCTGGCGACGAATTCCCTCACGTACGGCGCGCTCTCGGTGCCGACGGGGACGCTCGACGTGTCGTCTCCCGCGACCGAGGACGCGGTCGTGCTGACCTGGACGGAACGGGGAAGGCCCCCCCCGTCGTCGCACCGACCGGCCCCGGCGGATACGGGAGCAAGTTGCTCGAGCGCGCGATGACCCAGCAGTTGGACGGATCGATCGAGCGTGACTGGGACGAGGCCGGCGTCGTGGTCACCCTCCGGATGAACAAGGACTACCTCGTGGCGTGAGCGCCGAGACGCATCCGTATCGCCAGGGCCAAAACCCAATCGGTGAGGCCGCCGTTTCGACGTTCGTTCGGTGAACGGTTGCGCATCAAAATCACCTCTACCGGCGAGGGCGTCTCGACGGCGGGCGCCTGACCTCCGATTTGCCCGACGAGCCCGCCTCCGACGCGACACGCTTCGACGCGACACGACGGACGATGTCCCTGAACGCGAACACGTGCCAAGCTTCCGACAATCTTCGTCTCGGTCGCTTTACATCCGGCCAAGTTGGGTCTCTGATGCCTCGAAGAGTCGCACGGCATCGACCGGTAAGCGACGTTCTAGCGAAGACTGTCACGGGAGCGGACGATTGCCGAGCTCTGCTTCGTCGAACTCCGCGCGGCGTGATCCGGTTGCCCGCAATGCTGCTCAAGAAGACGAAGTCCGGCGCACGTACAGACGAAAGCGCTCGGCCGAGGACGCGCGTCAGCGTGCCATGAGCCTCAGTCGGCTCTTCGAAGCCGACATCATTCCCAAGCTCGAACTGCTTCATCCGCGCCTTCCGCCTGCGACGCACCAGTCGCCCACCAGGCCTGATGCGCACGCGGTCGAGGCGTTCGCTCAGCTCGTTCTTGGCCCGGACCTCTCGGCCGCGTCCGATGCGTTCACGGTCCTGCTGACGAAGGGACATACGGCCGAGAGCCTGTTCCTTGATCTTCTCGCGCCCGCGGCGGCCTTGCTTGGCCGCCTGTGGGACGAGGACCTCTGCGATTTCATCGAGGTCACCACCGGCGTCGCCCACCTCCAGATGCTCCTGTCGAGCTTTCGTTCCGAGACGGGCCTGAATGAGCGCACTCGGCATGTCCTGCTGATGGGAGCGCCCGGGGAGAAGCACAGGTTCGGTGTGGCCGTCGTCGAGCAGTTCCTCCGGAACGCCGGATGGCAGGTCACCAACGGCATGGCCTCCAGCCCAGAGGCGATCGCGGATCTCGTCGGTGAGCGATGGTTCGGCATCGTCGGGATGGCACTCGGCTGCGAATCCCGCGCCGACGCGTTGGGCGTGTCCATCCGATCCGTGCGGAAGGCCTCTCGAAACCCGTCCATAGGGGTCATGGTCGGCGGCCCGGTCTTCCTGGCGCATCCGGAACTCGTGCAGCGCGTCGGTGCCGACGCCTGCGCCGTCGATGCGCCGACCGCGGTCCTCGTCGCGCAGAGACTGCTCGACGTCGCGATCGCCGACGTGCAGGCCCGAGGCGCGGGGTTGCTACCAGCTCGTAGGGTAGCTTGACCGAACGCAGACGCGATCGCGCCACCCGGTTACCTTTCGTGGGGGGTTGCCGCCCTTGGCCGGAGGAACACGCCCGCTCTGCGGTCGCTTCGCGCCGTAGACGTTCAGGAGGATGCGGCTAAGGTGATGTCGTGGGACTTGGGCATGATGGGGTGCCAGCCTGATTAGAGACGGGCATCCGCGACAGCGTCGCACATGCGGCAGGCATGGAGGTCGAGGGTGCTCGACTCGCCGCCTTCGACGTCCCCTGCCCGGTTCGGGGGAGCCAAGCCCGTGGGCTCGTCACAGGGTGGGGAACCGCGTGACGCCCTCCTGATGGGGCACCTGAACGAACGTGCCTGCGACAGGAGGCAGGGGTACCGAACCAACGCCCCCTCATGCCGGGACATCCTCGCGAATTGGCTGAACAACAGCCTCCAGCCGGCTTCAGTGGCCGTTCAACGCCGAGGCGCCAAAACTCGGCTTCCTGAAGGTCGAGAGGTCACCCCGATGAAGATGCGTCTTGCAGGACTGATTGCCGCCGCGCTCGTGTTCACCCCCATGGCGGCCTCGGCACAGTATCACGGTGGTCAACGCCACCGTGATCACGACCGCAGCGACGGCTTTCGCCATGGAGGCGGAGGGCATGGCTACGGTCACGCCCGCCGGCACCACCATCATGGCTACGACCGCCCCGTCCATTTCGAGCGGCGTCACCATCATCGTCACTTCGACTAGCCAAACGGGAGGATCTTCTGCCGCTGACAAGGGTCGGTGGGTCCTCCGCGGCTCGTCGAAGGCTTCCGCCGCGGCACTCGTCCAAACGCCTGCCTCTAGCAGGTGCGTAACCCACGCCGCCAGCATCGGCGGTTCTCGAATTAGAGGTGGCTGAGAATGAGAACGTTCGCACTTGCCGCTCTGGGCGCCATCGCCATCGGGGTCGGCGTCGCTTCGACCGCTCATGCTGCGGATTACGGCTATGTCGACGACGCCCCGGCAGCCGTCGTGACCCGCCGCACCGTCGTTGAACGGCCCGTCTTCGTCGAGCCGCGGCCCGTCGTCCGTGAAGTGGTCGTCGAGCGGCCGGTAATCTACCGGCCTCCTCCGGTCGTCCGTGAGGTCGTTGTCGAGCGCCCCGTGGTCTACCGTCCCCGGCGCGAGGTCGTCGTGGAACGCGAGGGGTTCCACCGCCACCGGCATCCCGCCTTCGCCGACCCGGACGGATACCACGGACCGCGCCGGTTCGGACCACGGCCGGTGCGCTTCGGCCGTGGTCCTGGCTTCGACCCCTACGATTGAGGTTCGTCACTCCGGTAGCGCGCATGGCGCCTGGCCTCGACGCCAGGCGCTTAAGAGAACTCCGAAGCACGACGATGTCGCGGCCTGAGGCCGGCGTTTTGGAAGGACGCGTGTCAATCCCATTTGCGCGTCACCGTTCCCGCCGGGGCATCGCACTCGGACCCGTAGAACCGCTGCGCCGCTGATGCGTCGGGGGCATCAGCCTGACCAACGAGGACCACAGTTGGCGAAGGACATGTCCGAACGGGCCGGGCGAGGGTACTGTCTCTGGAGCCTGGGAGACGGCCGCTACGCCGCGCTCGAGAGTGGCGTCGCATCAGGAACGTGCGACTTGGCGGATAGCCCACAGCGGCTAGCGGCCGTCGCGATGCGTTACGGATTCTCTGGTCCGATGGAACGAGGAGGCGCGTCCAATCGGCCTGTCGAGGGAACCTTGGACGAAGGCTCGGCGGATGCCGGCCGCTAGATTTGGTTATGAGGGGGCATGCGCCGCTTCCCACCCGAACGTATCGTCTGCCTGACCGAGGAAACGGTCGAGACCCTGTGCCTGCTGGGCGAACAGGACCGCATCGTCGGAGTGTCGGGCTATGCCGTTCGCCCGCCACGGGCCCGTCGCGAAAAGCCACGGGTTTCGGCCTTCACCAGTGCCGACATCCCCAAGACCCAGGCCCTCTCGCCCGACCTGGTGCTGGCCTTCTCGGACCTTCAAGCCGGCATCGTGGCGGACCTCGCTCGTGCCGGCATCGCGGTCCACCTGTTCAAACAGCGCGACGTCGCCGGCATCCTCGCGATGATCCGCACCGTTGGCGCCCTCGTCGACGCCCGGGACCGTGCGGAGGCGCTCGCGGCCCGCTACGAAGACCGGCCTTCGCGGGTGGCGGCACAGGCCCGAGGGCGTGCGCGGCCCCGCGTGTACTTCGAGGAATGGGACGAACCCCTCATCTCCGGCATTGGTCGGGTCTCGGAGCTTGTGGGCATCACAGGCGGGAACGACGTGTTTCCGGAGCTCGCCCGGCAGGCGGCCGCCGAGGACCGCATCGTGGCGCCGGAAGCGGTGCTGACGGCCGCGCCCGAGGTCATCCTGGCGTCCTGGTGCGGCAAGAAGGTGGTAGCATGCCGTATCGCCTCACGACCCGGCTGGTCCGCCATCCCGGCCGTAGCGCAGGGCTGGATCGTCGAGATCAAGTCGCCCCTGATCCTGCAACCCGGTCCCGCGGCCTTGACCGACGGCCTGGACGCGATCCTGCAGGCACTCGGCCACCCGCTCGTGCCAGCTTTTCCTGCGTCTCCTGAAGCTGGATAGGTGCACCCCACCTGAAAAGCCGGCAGCGATCGAGTTTCCTTCAGGGCCGGCTATCGAGCCAGCCTCGCGAAGACTTGGTCGAGCGTAATCGGCGGCCAGTCCGAGCGATCGACGCCGACATCGAGGCCGCCTTCGGTGGGCGGCAACTCGTCGTGCAGATGGCCATGGAGGCGCAGGTCGCCGGGTTACCGGTGTGGCCGCGTACGGTCCCTCAATGCGGTACCCGAACCAGTTGCGGCTTCGGCATGCACGGATCATGGGCGAACACGCCGCGCGGTCGGCCGTCCGACACAGTGGGTACCGGATGCCGGGTAGCGCTATCCGCTATCCGTCACGTTTTTTGTCCGGCTCGTGGTTCCCGACTGAGTAGCCTTCATCAAGGACGAGCAGGCCTCTGCCGCACCAAAGTCCCGTCGGGCCAGGACCGCTACGGCCAGGTGCGGGACGCCATGGATACCGTTGGGGACGACCGCGAATGGCCAGGGCGCGGCGCGCCGGTTGAGGTCCTCATCGGCAGGGATGGGGTCATTCCGGCTCGAGTCATGGGACATGTTCAGGTTATGGGTAGTTGCACGGGAACGGCCCCACCCACGTTCTGCGTCGTCGAGAGCGCGGCAGGCGGATCGACCCTGAAATTTCGTCGTTGACCACGATCGAGGCGACGACGACGATCTGTGGTGTGTGTCCCTGACCGGTCATTCGACGCTCCATGTGCAGGTCATGCCCCGCATCCGGCGGTGTCGGGCGATCCCGGCATCGGTCTCATGACACTCGGCCAAGCTCCCGGACAGGGCACGAAGCCCGAAGTCGCGACGAGCGGGATGTGTCGGGGCGTCGAGGGGTTCGTGAAGCGCCGTGCCCCCTTCCGGTGCTATGCCCGCATCGCGGGATGGATCGACGTGTCCCGAATCGGTCAGCCCGATGCAGAATCCCGGACGGTGCAAAATGGAAAATCGAGCCCACGAATCGATCGAGGCCGGCGTCGAGGATCGGCATGTGGCCGATCGGATGTCACTGACGGCCGATGTCGTCGCTTCCTACATCTCCACTCACTCAGTTCGGCCCGACGATCTCGCCGAGCTCATCTCGTCCGTGCACCGAGCGCTCGCCCGCCTCGGCAAGCCCTGTGGTCCTTTCATCGAGCGGGGCCAGAGGCCGACACCTGCGCAGATCCGCGCATCGATCACCCCGGACGGGCTGATCAGCTTCCTCGACGGCAAACCCTACAAGACCTTGAAGCGCCATCTCTGGGGCAACGGCCTCGATCCCCGGAGCTACCGAACACGCTTCGGGCTGCCGAGCGACTACCCCATGGTCTCACCGAATTACTCCATCCAGCGCTCGGCGCTCGCCAAAAGCTTGGGTCTCGGTCGATCCGGCAAGTCGACAGACCAGGAGCCGACCGTCTCGGTCTAGTGCACGGACGCGGCGGACGGATGGATGCGGAGCGTGACGGGTGCGCCTCCAACGGACGGCTCGACCTTTCCGGATGCTCCTCGACGACACCGCCAGGGTCCCGGCTGACCGTCGTCGCCGGGGACCGCTCGCATCGCTCGGGCGCACATCACGCGTGCGCGCGTCGTCACCATCCGACGCCGACCTACGGTGGCCGTGGGCCGACCGCGAAGAGAAGCGCGTGACCTGCGGCGGCAACACGGCATGAACCGGAAACTATCGGTCAGGGGACGCTCGCCCAACGAACCCCGATCGGGGAGGACACTTCCGCTCTTTCGGGGATGAAGCCGGCACGCAGTTGGTCCAGCGTCGGCGGCCAGTGCGCGTTCCAAGCGCCGAACCGGCACTCCCGGCCGTCGTAGGCCCCGCGGAAGATGGTACCGATCTCTTCGCACTCGACCTCGCCACGTTCCATGAGGGCATCGGCCAGAGCCCCGATCGCGGCTGCACCCTTTGGCGAGCGCACGAGGGCTGTGGCGCGTTTCCCGGCGAGCGCCGCCGAGGCGTGCCCTTCGTCATCATGCAGATCCCATGCGTCCAGCACGATCTTGAGGCGGGCCATGTCCTTCAGGCCGCCGGAGAACATGCAGGCACTGGGAGATAGTCTTCCGTAATCAGCCTCGGCGTAGAACCCGGCGACGCAATGAATCAGCTCGACGTCACGCGAGACGGCCAGCGCATGGTTGATCCGCGCTTGCTTCTCGGGGCCGCCTTCGATGCGGGTCGGGCCAAACGGGTAGCCGATGATGTCATATCCCTCGCACAGCCCCTCACACGGGACCCTGCGCCCACGCTCGTCCTCGATGGTTTCGCCGGCACGTACCTGCTCTGCGGTCAGCACCGTGACGCGGTCGGTCAGGTGCCCGAAGTACCAGCGCGCCAGGGCATGGCCCGCTTCGTGGTGACAGACCAGGCGGCGACGGCCCTTGCCCCTCGGCTTGCACAATGCCCGCCCCTCGGTGGTCGGCTTTTCACCGGCGGACATCCCTGGCGATCGACGGGACCGGTGCCCCCGACCGGGTCGATCGGGCGACTGTCTTGCGGGTCGAGCGGCAGCCACGACGTTCCTTCCCTCGGTGATCCTCCCCTGTGTTCGACGGACAGGGGGTCGGGGCGCTTCCCGGTCGGCCCGCTCGGGCGTCGATTTCCGAAAGCCGAGTGGATTCGCTGCCGATCATAATAACCTTCGATGCAAGCGAACAGGCCGCGTCGCGCTTCGTCCCGGATCGGTCGTCGTCTGTGGACAAGTTCCATTCCCGCCTGGGCCGGGACCGGCTCCCGAGATCGAGGACGATGCTTTCCGTCCGGGCAATGTCGTAGCGACAGCCCAGCCGGCCCATGGACGACGCCGCCTTCACGCCGGCGTGCCGCTTGCGGTAGGCCTCGGCCGCGTATCGGCTTCCGCGGTCCGAGTGGCGCCCGGATGCCCCGACGGCGCATCAGGCGCCCCACCCGACCACGGCCGATCGCGGGGCATGCTGGATCCGTCGGCGGGCGCACGAGCAGACGAAGGAAGCCCCCGGCCTCGGCCACTTCGAGGTCGGCTCCAGGACCGGTCTGCATCGACACGCGCGGATGACGATGGCGGCCTGCGCCGTCCACGAGGACCGTCGCCACGCAGCGGCCGGGCGGTACAAAGAAAGTCGCCTGCCCGCCAGCCCATGCCACGATGCCGTCGACCCGGCGGTCCATCCGGCATCGCCTCGACGTGTCGCGACCGCGCCGATGTCCGCATGCCGACGCGAACCTCTTCCCGCCGCCCCGAGATCGATCCGCCAGGGTAGCGCTGGGCGACCGCTTCCCGTGAATGCGGAACGCGACGAGGCCAGTCCCTCGGCCAGGACCGTATTAACCTCACGAACGGCCTGTTCGCTAGCGACTAGACATTTTGCTTGAGAGTTATTCGCGGCCAAGGTATCTTTCCACTTCGCACGGGGCGGGCGCGGCAACCCGCGGGGGTTTCCCCCGTGAACAACGCGCATTTCGCGGCCGATGCGTCGGCCGGACAATCCGCCCACGTCGGCCATCGCGCCTCGAACGGTTGCGACGATCCAGGCGCTGACCCGCACGCAGGACCCGTTGCCGATGAAGCCGGGCCTGCGGACGGCGCGCACCCATGGATGCAAGCGACATGGCACGACGACCCTGTTTGTCGCTCTGGACGTACAGCAGGGCAAGGTGATCGGCCGCTGCATGCAGCATCACCGCCACGGCAAGATCATCCGCTTCCTCGACGCGGTCGAGGAAGCTGTGCCGGGCGGCAAGCTCGTCCAAGCGATCCTGGACAACGATGCCGCCCATAAGCCCCCGAAGGTCCGCGCCTGGCTCGACCGTCATCCGCGCTGGACCTTCCACTTCACCCGACCTCGGCCTCATGGCTCAACGCCGTCGAAGGCTTCGTCTCCGCCCTCACGCGCCGCCGCCTTAAGCGGGCACCTTCACCGGCATCGTCGACCTGCAGGCGGCGATCAAACGCTACATCGCCGCACACAACCGAAGGCCCCTGCGCATCGTCCGGACCAAACCCGCCGCCGCTATCTTCGACGCCCTGAAACGAGCGCCTGAACCATCCATCCGATCAGTGCACTAGCTGACGATCCGGCTAACACCTCGCTGAACCATCTAAACTACTTTAGCGCAG
>NZ_CAXUJR010000118.1:0-9878 GCF_964251405.1 uncultured Methylobacterium sp. | reverse complement strand
ACGACCAGTTCCGGCACGCTCAGCCCATAGCCGGCTTCCGCGAGGTCTGCGTCGTCGTAGGAGGTCAACACGGTCACCGCCAGGATGCGCGGTCCCAAGAGGCCCCGACCGCGAAGGGCGGCCCGCATGGTTTGAGGATACGCATGCACGGTGAGGAAGGTCGCCCCGAGATCGGACAGGGCACGCACCCCCTCCTCCACGGTGTTGCCGATGTCATGGAGCTTGAGATCGAGGAAGACCTTCAGGCCGGCACCCGCCAAGCGGGGGACCAGGGCAAGGCCGCCGCCATAGGCGAGACGATAGCCGATCTTGTAGAACGTCGCGGCATCGCCGATCCGCTCGACGAGGGCCTCCGCCTCGCCGGGCGTGGCGACGTCGAGGGCGATGATGAGCCGGTCGCGGGGGTCTGCCGTGGTCGCGGCGTCGGGCATCGGGATCTCCGGATTACTGGTCGGAGGACCATGCCGGGGACGACCTTGTCAACGCTCAGGACGGCGGAGGCGTCATCACGGAGGCGACTTCGGCCTTGAGAGCCGGAAGCAATTCGGCCTCGAACCAGGGGTTGGCCTTCAGCCAGCCGTTGTTGCGCCACGACGGGTGCGGCAGCGGCAGCACGCGAGGCCGTCGCGGCTCGTCGAGGATCTGGCGCCAGCGCCGCACCGTGCCGGTGAGGCCACCCTCCATGGCCCCGAGATGCCACGCTTGGGAATACTGGCCGATGACGAGGATCAGTTCGAGCCGATCGAGGCCTGCGAGCAGTTCCTGCCGCCAGCGTGGCGCGCACTCGCGACGGGGCGGCCGGTCGCCGCCCTTGGCGTCGAGCCCGGGAAAGCAGGCGCCCATCGGGACGATGGCGACGCGGTCTGGGTCGTAGAAGGCGGGTTCGTCGAGCCCAAGCCAGGCACGCAGGCGAATGCCGGAAGGGTCCTGAAACGGGACGCCGCTGCGGTGCGCCCGTGTCCCCGGTGCCTGGCTGGCGATGCACAGCCGGGCCTTGGCCGTCCCCTGAACGATGGGGAACGGCTCCTGCGGAAGAGGAGCACCGTACCGGGGCTCGTCGCGACAGATCCGGCAGGCGCGAAGGCCGGCGACGGTCTGATCGAAGGCGGTTGGCGAAGACATCGGGTGGAGAGGTAAGGCGCCACCTCGATGCGGCGAGGGACACCCCGTATCGGCGGCGACGGCTCTCGTATCACACGCCCTTCATGCCACTGAGATCCAGGGGCAGCGAGCGCAGGCGCTGGCCGGTGGCCGCGAAGATCGCGTTGGAGATCGCCGGGGCGATCACCGGGACCCCCGGCTCGCCGATCCCGGTTGGTGCGGCCGTGGAGGGCATGATGTGGACCTCGACCACCGGCATCTCGCTCATGCGCGTCGGCTCGTAGCTGTCGTAGTTGCGCTCCTGCACGACGCCGTCCTTCAGCGTGATGCGGTTGCGCAGCACCGAGGACAGGGCAAAGCCGACCGCGCCCTCGACCTGCGCCCGGATGATGTCGGGATTGACCGCGACGCCGACGTCGACGGCCGCGACGATGCGGTTGACCTTCACCTTCGCGTCCTCGGCGGTGATGTCGGCCACCATCGCGACGTAGGAACCGAAGGATTCATGCGCCGCGACGCCGAACCCCCTCCCCTTCGACGTCATGTCTTTCTTGGCGGCCGAGCTCCATCCGGCCTTCTCGGCCGCGAGCTTGAGGACGCCGGACAAACGCGGGGCGGCCGAGAGCAGGCCGAGCCGGAACGCCACCGGGTCGGCGCCAGCCGCATGCGCGAGCTCGTCGACGAAGACCTCCATGGCCTGCGCCGTGTGGGTATGGCCGACCGAACGCCACCACAGCACCGGCACGCCCTCGCGGGCATTGTGCACCGTGAAGCGGAAGGCCGGCAGAGCGTAGGGGGTATCGGAGGCACCCTCGACGGTCGTCGAGTCGACGCCGTTCTTCACCATCATGGTCTCGAAGGGCGAGCCGACCAGGATCGACTTTCCGACCATGGTGTGGGTCCAGCCGGTGATGGCGCCCTTGGCATCAAGCCCGGCCTTCAGCTTGTGGAGGACGGTGGGACGGTAGAAGCCGCCAGCCATGTCGTCCTCGCGGGTCCAGACGAGATGGACCGGGGCCTTGCCGCCGGTGGCGCGCACGATGGCGGCCGCTTCGGCAAGGTAGTCCGCCCCCGGCGTCGCCCGCCGCCCGAACGAACCGCCTGCCCACTGGGTATGAAGGCGGACCTTGTCGGTCGTCACGCCCAGCGTGGCCGCGATGACCGCCTGCTCCACGCTGTGCAGCTGGCACCCGGCATAGACGTCGTAGCTGCCGTCCTTGGCCCGCGCGATCGTCGCGTTCAGGGGCTCCATGGCTGCGTGCGCGAGGTAGGGAAAGTTGAACTCCGCCTCCAGAACCTTCGCCGAGCCCTTGATTGCGCCCTCCGGGTCGCCCCGCTCGGAGGCGACGAGCCCGGGGCGGTCCGCCGTCTCGCGATACGAGGCGAGGATCGCGTCCGAGGAACGCATCTCGGCGGCCGCGTCGTCCCAGGTCAGGTTCAGCGCCTCGCGGCCCTTCATCGCGGACCAAGTGTCCTTCGCAATGACCGCGACGCCGGTGGGGATCTTCACCACGTCGAGCACGCCCGGCACGGCGCGGGCCGCCTTGTCGTCGACGGTCTTCACGACGCCGCCGAAGCGAGGCGAATGCGCCACCACCGCGGTGACCTGCCCCGGCCGGCGGACGTCCATGGAGTAGACGGCACTCCCGTCGGTCTTCGCGCCCGAATCGAGGCGCGGCACCTTGGTGCCGATGAGCCGCCACTGGCTCGGGTCCTTCAGGCGCGGCTGCTGCGGCACGGGCTGGCCGGCCGCGGCTTCGGCCAGTTCGCCGAAGCGGCCCTGACGGTTCGATGCGGCGTGGCGGATGACGCCCGATTCCACCGTGATTTCGGAGGCAGGGACCTTCCACTGCGCCGCGGCTGCGGAGACCAGCATGGCGCGGGCGGCCGCGCCGGCCTTGCGGAGCTGGAACCAGGAATTGGCGATGGCGGTGGAGCCGCCGGTGCCCTGGACCGGACCCATCAGGAGGTTGCTGTAGAGGGCGGCATCGGCCGGCGCGAAGGCGGTGCGCACCCGTGTCCAATCGGCGTCGAGTTCGTCGGCCAGGATGGTGGCAAGCCCGGTGGTGTTGCCCTGCCCCATGTCGAGGTGCTTGATCATCACCGTGACGGTGTCGTCGGCAGCGATCCTGACGAAGGCATTGGGTTGCGCCGGCCCCGTGGAGAGGTCCGGCCCGCCGGCGGCCCGAACGGCCTTGCCCGCATCGAGATGGAATCCCAGCAGGATCGCGCCCGCGGCCGAACCGCCCAGGAAGGCGCGGCGCGAGGGCTTCGCCACCGATGCCTCATGTGTCTGATGGACCTTCAGCATGGCTGGGCTCCCGGATATTAGCGTCTTGGGGCGGGCGTCGGTCAGGCGAGGGAGCGGGCGGCCTCGTGGATCGCCGCGCGGATGCGTTGATAGGTGCCGCAGCGACAGACGTTGCCGTCCATGGCGCCGTCGATATCGGAATCGGAGGGATTTGCCGTCGTCGACAGGAGGCCGATGGCCGACATGATCTGACCGGACTGGCAATAGCCGCACTGGACCACGTCGAGTCCGCGCCAAGCAGTCTGAACCGCTTCGGCGACGCGCCCCGAAACCCCCTCGATCGTCGTCACGGAAGACGCACCGACATCTCCGATCCGGGTCTGGCAGGCACGGACCGGCTGCCCATCGAGGTGGACCGTGCAGGCTCCGCACTGAGCGATACCGCAGCCGTATTTCGTGCCCGCCTTGTCGAGATGGTCGCGCAAGACCCAGAGGAGGGGCGTGGCCGGGTCGGCATCGACCTCGTGCGCTACGCCGTTGACCGTCACTGTCAGCATGTCGCGCCTCCTCATCCTCCGAACGCCGCCGAAGCTAACGGCGTCGAGAACCGATCCATGTGCGGGCGCGCACATGGATAAGGAATCCTAAAAACTGCCGTCTCCCGAAGGGAGCACTCCCGAGGATCCGGACAACTGTGCGGATTTCCCTAGGCCGTTCTTAACACATCCGGGGCAGTCTCCAGAATGGCACGTGCGGCGCCGCCATGGTTTCCCGTCCGCGGCCTCGCTCACTTCAAATTTCAAGACGGCGATGACCGATCTGACAGCGGAGATGGTGCAACGTGGCCGGGGATCGTCCTCAGAGGAGATGGTCCGTCGTCGCGTGGTCGCGCGCGACATCCGCTCGGCGCGCGAGCGGCTGACCTCCATAAGCGGGCTGGAGAGGGCGTTCGATTACGAGCTCATCCGGATCTATGCGCAGTACCGCGCCGGGGCCGGCCTCCCCCAGGCGCTGCTCGCGGTCGCGGTGGCCGGCGCCACGGCGTTCTGGGTTCCGCTGAGCTTCGCCGTCGCCTGGGCGATCTGCCTCGTGGCCTCCGTCGCGCTCACCATGTCCTTGACGCGGCGATTCCTGTCGCTGGACCCCGACGCCGTCTCGGTGAAGCGGTGGCGGCGCGCCTTCGTCGGCACGGAGCTGGTTCAAAGCGCGTCATGGGCGCTGATGATCCTTGTCGGCTCGAGCGCCGCACAGACCTTCGTGCTGTTCGGGCTCGTAATCGTGGCGGCAGTGGCGACGATGCTGGCGGCGACGGTGCCGGCCGCCGCACTGGCGGCGCTGGTCCCGCTGATGATGGCGGCCCTCGCCCTCCTCACCGTCTCCCACGACATGGACACGGTGATCCTTGTGACCATGACGCTCGGCGCGCAGGCCTTCTTCATGGGGCTCGTGTACCGGGTCTACGCCTCCACGGTCGAGGCGCTGCAATCGCAGGCGGAGAAGGACGCGATCTTCGGCGAGCTCGAACACGCCAAGGCCAATTCCGACGAGGCCCGCCGACGCGCCGAGGAGGCCAACCTCGCCAAGTCCCGCTTCCTCGCCACCATGAGCCACGAGCTTCGCACGCCGCTCAACGCCATCCTGGGCTTCTCAGAAGTGATGAAGAACGAGGTGTTCGGCCCGCACACTGCGCCCGCCTATGGCGAATACGCCACCGACATCCACGAGAGCGGGCTGCACCTCCTCAATCTCATCAACGAGATCCTCGACCTCTCGCGCATCGAGGCCGGGCGCTACGAGCTGAACGAGGAGGCGGTCGAGCTCGCCCAGGCGGTCGAGGAGTCGCGCCACATGATCGGCCTGCGCGCGCGCAGCAAGGGCCAGATCTTCCACGAATTCGTGGACGAGACCCTGCCGCGCCTCTGGGCCGACGAGCGCGCGCTTCGCCAGATCGTGCTCAACCTCCTGTCCAACGCGGTGAAGTTCACTCCTCCCGGCGGCGAGATCACCATCAAGGTCGGCTGGACCGGTTCGGGTGGGCAATATGTCAGCGTGAAGGATTCGGGGCCCGGAATCCCGGAAGACGAGATCGGTACCGTGATGTCCTCGTTCGGCCGCGGCTCGCTGGCGATCAAGACCGCCGAGCAGGGGTCGGGCCTCGGCCTGCCCATCGTGAAGGGCCTCGTCGATCTCCACGGCGGCACGTTCCAGCTCAGCTCGCGGCCGCGCGAGGGTACCGAGGTGGTGGTGACGTTCCCGGCGAGCCGGGTCATGGAAACGCTGCCGGCGGTGGAACTCGGTTCGGACAGGATGGTGGCGGAACCGGAGATCGCCGGAAAGCGGCGGGCGCAGGCTGCCTGATCGTCGGCGGGCCGCATTGCCGACGACGCCTCCGCGCTCAGCGCCCGCCGAGTTCCCCTTGCACGGCGAACGCGATCTGTAGCGCGGGTGAGTTCCGGCTCAGGCCGAGGCCGGCCGCGAGACCCAGGTTGGCGCGCTGGTCGCTCAGGCGATGGCGCACGCCCATCTGCAACAGGGCGAAATTCACCTCGCCCTCCTCCTGCTGCTCCCGGGCATAGGTCATGACCTGAGCCGTATCCCGGGCGACGGATCCTTGAGCCGACCGGACTCAGCCCTGATCGCGGCCCGACACCCCCGCCTGCGCGAAGGTCGCCATGTCGCGGTGGCAGGCGAGCGCGCCCTTGAGCAGACCCAGCGCCATTGCTGCGCCCGATCCCTCGCCGAGCCGCATCCCGAGCGCCAGGAGCGGCACCAGGCCGAGGCGCTCCAGCACCTCGGCATGCGCGCCCTCGGCCGAGACGTGCCCGGACAGGCAATGGTCGAGGGCCGTCGCGTCGACGGCGTGCAGGATCGCCGCGGCGGCGGTGGCGACGTAGCCGTCGAGCACCACCGGCACCCGCTGGAGGCGCGCCGCCAGGATCGCCCCGGCCATCGCGGCGATCTCACGGCCTCCGAGGCGGGCCAGAACCTCGAGCGGGTCGTCGAGATGGCCGCGATGGTGGACGAGTGCTGCGGCCACCGCATCGGTCTTGCGGGCGAGCCCGGCCTCGTCGACGCCCGTGCCGCGTCCGACCCAATGGGCCGGATCGCCGCCGTAGAGCGCGGCGTAGATCGCCGCCGCGATGGTGGTGTTGCCGATGCCCATCTCACCCAGAGCGAGGCAATCGGTACCGGCAGCCACCGCCTCCATGCCGAAGGCCATGGTGGCCACGCAATCCTTCTCGGAGAAGGCGGGACCGGCACAGATGTCCCCGGTGGGCAGGTCGATGGCGAGGTCGAAGACCTTGAAGCCGAGGCCGTAGGCGGCGCAGAT
The DNA here is from genome assembly GCF_964251405.1 of uncultured Methylobacterium sp. Lineage (GTDB taxonomy): Bacteria > Pseudomonadota > Alphaproteobacteria > Rhizobiales > Beijerinckiaceae > Methylobacterium. The sequence continues at coordinate 3,195 of NZ_CAXUJR010000118.1, read as the reverse complement.
CTGATTGATGGCGCCGCCGCCAGCGGCGAAGTTGTCGAGCATCTGGCGGTTCACGTCGGCCGGATAGGCGGAGACCCCGCGGGCGACGACCCCGTGGCTGCCGGCGAAGACGCAGACCAGCGGCCGGTCGAGACTCGGCTGGCCCTTGGCCTGCCAGGCGGCGAGCCACTCGACGAGCTGTTCGAGCCGCCCCAGCGCGCCCGCGGGCTTGGTGAGCATCGCGTCGCGCTCGCGCACCATGGCGACGGCGTCGCGGTCGGGGCCGGGCATCCCGGCGATCAGGCCGCGGATATCCGCAAAGGGGCTCTCGTCGGTCATGTCGGCATCCCTCGCGAGCATGTTTGGCGCGGTCGATGCCGGGATGGCGGGGCGCGCTGACCACGGGCTATACCGGCCGGTGGTGGGACGGTGAAGGCGGGCTGAGATGGCCGAGGATGCGCAGGACGTCGCGGAGCCGGCATTTCCCGGTGCTCAGGCGGCATACGATCTTGTGTCCTGCCTGCGCTTCTACAGCCGCTTGACCGTGCCGCGCCTGCCCGGCGAGGGCGATCCGCACGGGGTGCCGGACTTCCGCACCGTGCCGCGGATGCTGCCGCTGGCCGGCCTCCTCCTCGGCTTGCCGTCGGGGCTGATGCTGCTGGGTGCCTGGGCGCTCGGGCTCGGTCCCTTCCTCGCCGCGACCCTGGCGGTGGCGACCGGCGCCCTCGTCACCGGGGCCCTGCACGAGGACGGCCTCGCCGACGTCGCCGACGGATTCGGCGGCGGCACTACCCGCGAGCGCTGTCTCGAGATCATGCGCGACAGCCGCATCGGCGCCTATGGCGGGGTCGCACTGGTCCTGGCGCTGGCCCTGCGCATCGGCGCCCTGGCGACCCTGCTCGACCGGACCGGCGCCTACGCCGCCCTCGCGCTCGTGCTGGCCGCGGCGATCTCGCGCACGGCGGCCCTGGCGCCGATGGTGCTGCTCGACCCCGCCCGCCCGGGGGGAGCCGGCGCCGCGGTCGGGCGACCGACGCGGGGGACCTTCCTCGTCGCCATGGGCCTCAGCCTCGGCCTCGCCGCCATGGCCCTCGGCCTCGGCCTGCCTGCAGGCGGCATCGCCTTGATGCTGGGATTCACGGCTTTGGCGGCCGGCATCGTCACCGCCCTCGCTCGGCGCAAGATCGGCGGTCAGACCGGCGACGTGGTCGGGGCCTGCCAGCAGGCGGCAGAGGTCGCGGGACTCATCGGCCTTGTCGCCGCCATCCCGGTTTGATCGCGCTGGCCTCATGGCCGGACGGGCTTGATCGCAACCCCCGGCCCCTTCATGGAACGGCCGATGACCGTCCTCGCGCAAAAACCCTCGAGTCCCTGCACCAAGCTCTGCATCCTCGATGAGAGGCTGGGCCTCTGCGAGGGCTGCGGTCGCACGCGCGACGAGATCGCCCTGTGGGGGTCGATGCCGGAGGCGCGGCGCAGTGCGATCATGACGACGCTGCCGGAGCGCCTGAAGGCAGCCCTGGATCGGCGGATGGGGTCATGATCTACGTCGCGCTCGGGCTGCTCGGCCTTGTTCTCGCGATCCTCGTCTTCAACGACGGGCAGACGCCGGTGGTCGGCCTCGAACCGGACCAGCTCGCCGGGCTCGCCGGCGGCAGCGCCCTCCTCGCCATGGTCGTGGCCGGGTTCTGGGGCGAATTCCGCAGCCGCATGGGCGAGAACATCCGGGCGCTGCTGATCTGGGCGCTGCTCGGCCTCGTCGTTGTCGCAGCCTATGCCTATCGCGACGAAGCCCGCGAACTCGGCAACCGGATCATCGGCGAGTTGCGCCCCGGCAGCGCCGCCACCGGCCCGGGCGGCACGGTCACGATCACCCGGCGGGCCGGGGGTGACTTTCAGGTCCGGGCGCAGGTCCGGGCGTCTTCGAATGACCGGACGCAGAGTTTCGTCTTCGACACCGGCGCCAGCACGGTGGTGCTGACCGCCGAGAACGCCGCCGCCCTCGGGCTGACCCCGAAAGACTCGGAATACAGCGTGCGCGTCTCCACCGCCAACGGCACCACCGTGGCTGCACCGGTCTTCCTCGATAGCATCTCGGTAGGCGACATCACCGTCAAACGCGTCTCCGCCCTGGTCAGCCGACCCGGCGCATTGTTCGACAATCTCCTCGGCATGAGCTTCCTCAGCCGGCTGGCCTCCTACGAGGTCCGTGGCGACAGGCTGATCCTGCGCGCCGCGCCCTGACCTGCGGCGTCACGCAGCCCGGCTGGCCTCCGGCGCCTCGCGCGAGACCAGCGCCACGGCCTCGCGAAGGGTCGCCAATCCGGCATCCGCGTTCATGCCCCGTGTCGAGAGATGGCGCCGGAAGGCGCGCGCGCCCGGGCGCCCATTGAACAGGCCGAGCATGTGCCGGGTGATCGTGTGGAGCCTGACCCCTCCGGCCAGGGCTTGGGCGATGGTCGGCGCGAAGGCTTCCACCGCCTCGAAGACGTCGGCGACCGGGGGCGCCTGCCCGAACAGGACGGGATCGACATCGAGAAGGATCGCGGGTTCACCATAGGCCGCCCGGCCGATCATGACGCCGTCGACATCCGAGAGCCGCGCCAGCGCGTCCCCGACCGTGGCGATGCCCCCATTCAAGGCGATCGGCAGATCCGGCCACGCCCGCTTCAGGGCGGCCACCCGCCCGTAATCGAGGGGCGGCACGTCGCGGTTCTCCTTAGGGGAGAGGCCCTGGAGCCAGGCTTTGCGGGCATGCACGACGAGGGCATCGACGCCGGCCGCGACCACTTCTTCGGTAAGGGCGTCGAGGGCCGATGCGTCCTGGTCGTCAACACCGATGCGGCACTTCACCGTGACCGGTACCGAGACCGCCGCCTTCATGGCGGCGACGCACTCGCCGACCAGCGCCGGCTCTCGCATCAGGCAGGCGCCGAAGCGCCCGTCCTGAACACGATCGGACGGGCAGCCGACATTGAGGTTGATCTCGTCGTAGCCGAAGCCTTCGGCGATCCGCGCGGCTTGCGCGAGATCGCCGGGGTCCGAGCCGCCGAGCTGCACCGCCACGGGGTGCTCCGCAGGCGAGAAGCCGAGCAGGCGGTCGCGCGGCCCGTGGAGGATCGCGCCTGTGGTGACCATCTCGGTATAGAGCCGCGCCCGCCGAGACAGGACGCGATGGAACGCCCGGCAATGCCGGTCGGTCCAATCCATCATGGG
>NZ_CAXUJR010000117.1:0-9884 GCF_964251405.1 uncultured Methylobacterium sp. | reverse complement strand
GCCGCGCGGCGCGGAAGATCGGCGGCCGAAGCGACAGCGGTGAGCGCCGTGAAGGCAGCGAGCGAAGTCAGAAGCGTCTTCATTGATTATCCCCAGTGCGTTATTCGATCGCCTGGAAGGTAATCGATCTGGCCTTGCTTAGATGTAGCATCGAGGACACACAGCCGACGAGATGGTCAACTGTCAGGTCGGCGGTGTTCCGTTCGCCATCAGGACGGCGCCTGCGAGATAGAGCGAACCGCAGATAAGGATCCGCGGCGGCTGTTCGAAGGCGGTGTTCGCCAATCCCTCAAGGGCAGCCTCCACGCCGGACGCGACCTGGGCGCTCAGACCGACATCCGCCGCGATCCGGGCGATCTCCTCGGCGGGCCGGGCTGCCATCTGGCCCGAGATCGGCACGGCGACGAGGCCACGGGCGAGACCGACGAAGTTGCGCAGGAACCCTTCGGCGTCCTTGGTACCGAGCAGCCCCGCAATGAGGACGAGGGGCACGTCGCTGCGCTCGCCGAGATCCGCCATCGCAGCGGCGAGGATGCGACCGCCGTCGACGTTGTGGCCACCGTCGAGCCAGAGTTCTGCGCCGGCAGGCGCCATGTCGGCGAGGCGCCCCCGCGTGAGCCGCTGCAGGCGTCCGGGCCAATCGACGTTGCGCAGGCCCGCCTCCACCGCAGCGACGCCAATGTCGCCGAATCCCGCGACTCTCAGTGCCGCGATGGCGGTGGCCGCATTGGTGAGCTGGTGGCGCCCGGCCAATCGCGGCAATGGCAGGTCGAAGAGGTCGGTCTCGTCCTGGTAGACGAACCGGCCGTTCTCCTCGTGGACCGAGAAATCCTGGTTGCCGACCACGACCGGGGTGGCGCCGATCGCGGCCGCTTGGCGGCACAGGACGGCGTCGGCTTCCGCGTAGTCCTGGGCGGCGATCACGGCCGGGCAGCCGCGCTTGAAGATGCCCGCCTTCTCCGTGGCGACCGCCTCGACAGTGTCGCCGAGGTATTCGGCATGGTCGCGCCCAATCGGCGTGACGACGGCGGCGGCCGGCCTGTCGATGACGTTGGTGGCATCCACCCGGCCGCCGAGCCCGACTTCGAGCAGCAGCACGTCGGCAGGCGCCTCGGAGAACAGCAGCAGGGCCGCCGCCGTGGTGATCTCGAACACGGTGATCGGCTCGCCGCCATTGGCCGCCTCGCAGCGTGCGAGAGCCTCGGCGAGCCGTTCCTCCGGAACGAAGTGACCGCCGCCGATGGCACCGATGCGGATGCGCTCGTGGAAGCGTACGAGGTGGGGCGAGGTGTAGACGTGGGCGGCGAGTCCGCCCGCCTCCAGGATCGCCCGCATGAAGGCGATGGTCGAGCCCTTGCCGTTGGTGCCGGCCACGTGAATCACCGGGGGCAGACGGCGCTCGGGATGGTTGAGCCGCACCAGCAGCCGTTCGAGCCGACCGAGCGAGAGGTCGATCGTGCGGGGATGCAGGGCGAGGAATCGCGCCATCAGCGCGTCGGAGGAATCCATGCCGGAGGAATCCATTGGTGGCGCTGTGTCGTCGCGATCAGGCCGGTTCGGCCACGGGGGAGGGCGGTGAGGACGACCGGGCAGGACCCGATCCGGGTGCCGCCTCCGGTCCCCGGTTCATCAGGAGACCGCACAGGCGGACCACCGTCTCCTTCAGAGCGTGGCGGTGGACGACCTGGTCGACCATGCCGCGAGCCAGGAGGTATTCCGAGCGCTGGAAGCCGTCGGGGAGCTTCTCGCGAATGGTCTGCTCGATGACGCGGGGGCCGGCAAAGCAGATCAGCGCGCCGGGCTCGGCGAGATGGACATCGCCGAGCATCGCGAAGGAGGCGGTGACGCCGCCCGTGGTCGGGTTCGTCAGCACCACGATATAGGGGAGCTTGGCCGCGTTGAGCCGGCGGATCGCCACGGTGGTGCGGGGCATCTGCATCAGCGAGAGGATGCCCTCCTGCATCCGGGCGCCGCCGGAGGCGGAGAACAGGACGTAGGGGGTGCGCTTGTCGAGCGCGGTCTCGGCGCCGCGGATGAAGGCTTCGCCCGCCGCCATGCCGAGGGACCCGGCCATGAAGGCGAAGTCCTGCACCGCCAGGGTCATCGGCAGCCCGCCGACGCGGCCGAAGCCGATCTTGAAGGCGTCCTGCATCCCGGTCTTGGCGCGCGCCTCCCTGAGGCGGTCGACGTAGCGCTTCTCGTCGCGGAACTTGAGCGGGTCGGCGGCGACCTCGGGCAGCGGCACGTCGATCCACGTGCCCTCGTCGAACATCATCTTGAGGCGCGCCTGGGCGCTCATCTTGAGGTGATGCTCGGAGCCGGGGATGACCCAATGGTTTCCCTCCACCTCCTTGTGGAAGACCATCTGCCCGGTGTCGGGGCACTTGACCCACAGGTTCTCCGGGGTCTCGCGCTTGAACAGGGTCTTGATCCTGGGCCGGACGACCTCGGAGATCCAGTTCATCGGTTCCACCATCATCCAGCCACCGTCCCTATGCGCGAATTCGGTGCGCGCGACCTTTCGTTCAAGGTCCTGATCCCGTTTCGCGGCTCGGCGTCTCGCCCGCTACAGGCTTACGCCGGACGTTGGCCAGCCTCACGGATGCCCAAAGCCAGCTCGCGCACCAGAACGCTCACGGCCTCGACGGTCCCGGCTCCGGCCTTGCCCTCCGCGTCGAGGGAGCGATGCAGCGCGTCGACGAGGGCCGAGCCCACCACGACGCCGTCGGCGCCCCTGGCGATCGCGGCGGCATCGGCGCCGGTCCTGACGCCGAACCCCACCACGATCGGCAGATCGGTATGGAGACGGATGCGCGAGACCGCCTGCGCCACCTGGCCGAAATCCGGCTTCGCCGTGCCGGTGATGCCGGTAATCGAGACGTAGTAGACGAAGCCCGCCGTGTTCGCGAGCACCGCCGGCAAACGACGCTCGTCGGTCGTCGGCGTGGCGAGGCGGATGAAGGCGAGACCCTTGGCGAGCGCCGGCAGGCAGAGCTCGTCGTCCTCCTCGGGCGGAAGGTCGACGACGATGAGCCCGTCGATGCCCGCCGCCACCGCGTCGTCGAGGAAGCGATCGACCCCGTAGGTGTGGATCGGGTTGTAGTACCCCATCAGGATCACCGGGGTCTCGGCATTCCCGGTCCGGAACCTGCGCACGAGGTCGAGGGTCGCCACGACGCCCTGGCCGCCCTTGAGGGCGCGCAGGCCGGCCGCCTGGATCGCGGGGCCGTCGGCCATCGGGTCGGTGAAGGGCAGCCCGAACTCGACGATGTCGGCGCCTGCGCGGGGGAGAGCCTCCAGCACCTTCAGGGACGTTTCCGCATCGGGATCACCCGCCATCACGTAGGTGACGAGGGCGGCGCGCCCTTCCGCCCGGCAACGGGCGAACGTGGCGTCGATGCGTGTCGTCACGGAACTCGTCATGGTCATGTCGTCGGGTCTCGGGGTTCGTCTCGCGGTCGCGCTGCCTGGATGCCTTGCTGAGGAAAGCCGGCTCGCGGGCTGTCGATCCGCCGTCGATGACCCCGCGCTACACCATCGCGACCGGCCCGTGAAGCGGCGGAGGTCGCCTTCGGCCGAGCGGGAATGGACTTGGGTCGAACCGGAATGGACTTGGCGAGCCTCCTAAGGCGTCCTTCACGCTTCCGCGGCATCCTCTAACCGGTTACCGCGAAGGGACGGGAATGATCTGGTTCGAAGTCGTCGCCTGCGCGTTGGCCGGACTCGCGGGCGCTGCGGCCTTCGCGGCCGTATTCCGCCGCCGAGCCTCGCCGGGGGTCGAGAACGCCGAGTTCGAGCATCTGCAGGACAGGATATGGCGCCTCTCCGAGAGCGAGGAGCGTTATCGCGCGCTCGTGGAGGCCACCACCGAGATCATCGTCCAGCGTGACGGACAGGGCCGCATCACCTTCGCCAATGCCGGCTTCGCGACCTTGCTGGGGGTCGAGCCCATCGATCTCGTCGGCTCGACCGCCGGCTTGCGGACGCTGGCGCAGGGTCCGATCGAGGAGCGCCCCGACGGCGTGCGCCGGATCGAGATCGAGGTGATGCCCGTCGCCGGGCCGGCGCGCTGGTTCTCCTTCATCGAGATGCCGGTCACCGACGGCGAAGGTCAGGTCCAATGGCTGCGCGCCGGTTCCGACATCACGGCCCGCGTCGAGGCCGCCCGCTCCCTCGACGAAGCGCTGAGCCGGACCGAAGCCGCCAACGTCGCAAAATCGCGCTTCCTCGCCACCGTCAGCCACGAGATCCGCACGCCGCTCAACGGCATCCTCGGGATGGCCGACCTCGTCCTGGAGACCAGCCTCGATGCCGAGCAGCGAACCTATGTCGACGCGGTCCGCACCTCCGGCAAGGCCTTGTTGTCGCTGATCGACGGCATCCTCGATTTCTCGCGGATCGAGGCCGGGCGCCTCGATCTCGTCGCGGAGCCCTTCGACCTCTGCGGCCTCGCTGAAGGCGTCGTCGAGCTCCTCGCGCCCCGCGCCCAGGACAAGGGCATCGAGATCGCCCTCGAACTCGCCGACGACCTGCCCGAGGCCGTGGTCGGCGACGCGGACCGGGTGCGCCAGATCCTCACCAATCTCGCGGGCAACGCCGTCAAGTTCACCGCCCAGGGCGGTGTCGGGATCGTGGTGGAACGATGCGTGGAAGGCGTGTCGATCTCCATCGAGGATACCGGGCCGGGCATCCCCGAGGACCGCATTCCCGCACTCTTCGAGGAATTCGAACAGGAAGACAGCAGCGCCAGCCGCCGCCACGAGGGCACGGGCCTGGGCCTCGCGATCACGCGGCGCCTCGTCGCCCTGATGAATGGTCGGATCGAGGCGACCTCCACGGTCGGCCGCGGCAGCCTGTTCCGGGTCGTCCTGCCCCTTCCGGTGACGGGAGACGACGCAGCCACGCCGGTGTCGCTGCAGGGTCGCAGCGTGCTGATCGTGGCGGACTCGCCGTTCCAGGCCCCGTTCCTGGCACGGCGCCTGTCGCGCTCGGGTGCGGCGGCGCTCGTCGTCGACTCCGTGAAAGCGGGCATCGACGCCCTGGAAGGCCGGTCGTTCGATTCGGTGATCGCCGACCGCGCGCTCGGCGACGCCGCCGTCCGGTCGCTGGCAGCGGAAGCCCGCCGCAGGGGCGTGCGCTGCAGCCTGATCCTGCTGTCGCCGTTCGACCGGCGCGAGTTCGGCGCACCGGGGGCTGCCGGCTTCGACAGCTACCTCGTCAAGCCGGTGCGCACCCGCTCCCTGTTCGACCGACTGCTCGCCCCCGCGCTTCCGCCGGATCCGACGACCGCCGGGAGCGCCGCGACTCCCGCGCGGCCGGCCGGGGCACGCCGCCGCTGCGTGCTGCTCGCGGAGGACAATGCGATCAACGCGTTGCTGGCGACGCGGGCACTCGAGAAGCTCGGCGCACGCGTCGTCCTCGCTCGTGACGGCCTGGAGGCCCTGGCCAGCCTCGACCGGCAGATCGAGACCGGCGCGCCACCCTTCGACCTCGCCCTGATCGACATCCGCATGCCTGGTCTCGACGGCCTCGAGACCGCACGGCGCATCCGCGCCGGCGAGGCCGTGCGGGGCGGTCCTCGCCTTCACCTCGTGGCACTGACCGCCAATGCCGGGGACGCCGACGAGCGCGCGGCCCTCGACGCCGGGTTCGACGGGTTCCTGGCCAAGCCCCTGAACCTGCGGTCGCTACCCGCGCTCCTCGACTCCCGATCCGGCGCGGTCGCCTGAACCGGTCTCGTTGACAGGAGCGGCCCGCCGCGCGAACACGGCGCCATGGCATCTGGCTCCTCCCCGAACACCGGTGCGGCACCCCGCGACGGACTCGTCGCCCTGGGCATCGCAGCCCTGGTCGCGGCGACGGTGCTGACCGCCCATCTGGTTCCCGCCGCGACGCGGCATCCCGCGACCGCATCGTCGATCGACGAAAGATGCGCCGAATGGAGCGACGGCTGCCGCATCTGTCAGCGGACCCCGGAGGGCGTCGCCTGCTCGACGCCCGGGATCGCCTGCGTGCCGACGCCTACGAGTTGCCTGCGCAAGATCGGGAGCTGACGTCCGCCGTTTCGCTCGTCACCTCCAAGAAAAGTCGATTGCGCCGCAGATTCGTCTTGTGCGGAGGGCCGTCGACATTGAAGAATCGAGCCGCCGGACGTTTTGACGATTTCGATATGTCCTTTGGCCGCAGCGGGTAGCGAAAACCGCACGCGCATGCCATATCGAAGGGATGAGCGATACAATGACGAACACCCATCCGTACTCCCTGGAGATCCAGCCGCCTGCCAATCCGGGTGGTGTCTACCAGTGGCTGATCCGCAAGAACGGCAAGCTGGTGCAGCGGTCCGACCGCAGCCAGCCGACCGAGGCCAAGGCACGCGAGAACGGTCTTTCACAGATCGAGAAGCTGCTCTCGGGCGCGGGCGACCGCTGATCGAAAGCGTGGTGCCCTGGTCGGCGCCTCGCGATGGTCAGACCACGATGTTCGATTTCGCAATGCGGTGCTGCCCGAGATCCTGATCGTCCGTGACGGTGCCCGTCTTCCGTTTCGCACCGAGCCCGAACGGTCGTCTCCATCTCGGCCATGCCTTTTCCGCCCTCCTGAACGCCGAACTCTCGCGGCGCTCAGGGGGGCGTTTTCTATTGAGGATCGAAGATCTCGATCCGCAACGGTCCCGGCCCGACTTCGTCGCTGGGATCGAGGCCGATCTGGCGTGGCTCGGCCTGCGGTTCGAAGCTCCGGTCATGCGTCAGTCCCGACGCCTCGGGCTGTATCGCGAGGGAATCGACGCCCTCGTGCGTCGCGGCCTCGTCTATCCGTGCTTCTGCTCACGCGGGAAGGTCGCCGCCGACATCGCGACGCGCGACCGTGTTCCGGCGCGATCCTGGCCACGCGATCCCGACGGGACGCCGCTGTATCCGCGGACCTGCCGAGCCCTGACGTCGGTGGCGATCGCCGAGCGCATCGCCGCCGGCGAGCCTCACGCGTGGCGTCTCGACATGGAGGCAGCCCTTGCCGCCGCCCCCGGCCCCGGCCCCTATCGGTTCACGACCTTCCGGCGCGATGACGAGACCCGTCTCTGCGTCGCCGAGCCGGCGCGCTGGGGCGACGTCGTGATCGGGCGTCGGGACGTCGCGGCGAGCTATCACCTCGCCGTGGTTACGGATGACGAGGCGCAGGGGATCACCCATGTGGTGCGTGGCACCGACCTCTTCGCCGCCACTGATATCCACGTGTTGCTGCAAGTGCTGTTCGGATACCGCACGCCGCGATACCACCATCACGACCTCATCCTGGATGGAGCCGGAGACAAACTTGCCAAATCCCGCGGCTCCCGATCCCTGGCGGATCTGAGAGCAGAAGGCTGCTCGGCCGGCGAGATCCGCGCCCGGCTCGGCTTCTCTTGAATGATCGCACCATAGACGGGAGCCGTTGCCCCGCTTTGGGGCCAGCCTATCTCGCCGAAACGCTCACCGCATCGGATCGCGCTGAGCGATCGCGGTCCCGTTACGGGCCTTCTGCATCACACCGTCGATCTGCTCGCGCTGACGTCTGAACTCCGCCAGGAGCCGGCCGTCGAGTTCGCGTCCGCGCGGCACGCGGATCTTCATCGGGTCGACGAAATGCCCGTTGATGATGACCTCGTAATGGAGGTGCGCACCGGTGGAGAGGCCGGTCGAACCGACATAGCCGATGACTTGGCCCTGGCGCACCTTGGCGCCGTCCGCGACGCCGCGGGCGAAGCGGGACATGTGGTTATAGGTCGTGACGTAGCCATTGATGTGCTGGATCTCGACGCGGCGTCCGTAGCCGGCATCCCATTCCGCCTTGATTACGGTGCCGTTGCCCGCGGCCACGATCGGCGTTCCGATCGGGTTCGACCAATCGACGCCGGTGTGCATCTTGGCATAGCCGAGGACGGGGTGGCGGCGATAACCGTAGCCCGAGCGCATGATGCCGTCGGCGATCGGCTTGCGGATGAGGAACTTCTTGAGCGAACGGCCCTGATCGTCGAGGTAGTCGATCGCGCCGTCATCCGGCGACTGGAACCGGTAGACCTTCCTCGGCTCCCCACCGAGGTTCAGCATCGCGTAGAGCAGGTCGGGCCGTTCGACGGCGGCCGGACCGGCATCTTCCTCATAGCCGTAGAAGACGTCGAGGGCGTCGCCGGCCGAGATCCGGCGTTGGAAGTCGATGTCGTAGCCGAAGATGCGAACGAGGTCTTCGACCATGCCGCGGGGCAGTTCGTGACGGGCCGCCGTCTCGTGAAGGCTCTGGTAGAGGCGTGGGCCTGAACCTCCCTCTTCCTCCTCGCCTTCCGCTTCGACGGCGGCCGGACCCTTGCGGGCCGGGGCCTCCTCGGTCGGAGGTGCCACCGAGACGAAGGTGCCACGGTCGCTCATCGCGGCGATCGCCTCGATCCCCTTCTCGCCATAGAGGATCACCCGCGTGATCTGGCGCGGGTCGCCGGGCTTGGGTCCGGGTGCGACCTGAAGGCGAAACTGCTGGCCTTCGGGCAACTCGCCGGTCCGTGCCTTGCCGCCGAGCGCCGAGAGGATGCCGGCGACCTGCGCGCTCGAAGCCTGGCCCGTGGCCCTGAGAATGGCCTCCAGCGTTTCGCCGCGTTTGATCGCGACATCGCGTTCGTCGACCAGGGCCTGCTCGCCGCTGCGGATCTCGGTCTTGGCGAGCCTCGTGACGTTCTCTGGCACGACCAGCACGTCGATCGATTTGAACGGGCTCGATTCGGCCGGCGAGGGTGCCGTGCCGGCGAAGTCCGGACCCGCAGGGGCCTGCTGCAGCATCCGCGACAGCATCATCTGAGGAGCCAGCGGGATCGCCGAGCGGCGCCCGGCTTCGGCGGCGAGCCGGCGCTCTTCGGCAATCTGCGCCGTGACGTCGTCTTCCGTGAGGGCAGGGGACCCGGCCTCGACGGCGAGGGCGACGAGATCGTGCTTCAACACCGAGACTTCCGCGCCGGGGCCTTCGGAATTCACCGGATCGGCGATCCGCTCGGCCGGCTCGCTCGAGATGAACTTCATGGGATCGAAGCGCGGCGCCTCCGCGGCAAACACCCCCGTCGTCATCGACAGGGCAGTCGAGATGCGCACGAATGGGCGGATCTTGATGATCTCGCGGTCGCCGAGGCGGACGGTCACCGGCGCGCGGAAGCTCTGCTTGGCCGAGGCGATCATCGGGTTGCGGACCTGGCGGTCGCCCTTGCGCGATTCGTTGACCCCGGCGAGATCCGTGGTCTGGCGGACCTGAACGGGGACCCGCTCCGGGATCGCCGCGAAGGACACGTCTCCCTGGAGGGAGACGAAGATGGCACCACCGATCAGGACGGCCCCGGTAAGACCGGTGAGCGCACTGGCGAAGAGCCAACGCAGATTGACTTCGCGCCGATCGATCCGCGTCGCATCCGGACCGAGAAGGTCGAGCGGCGGTTCCGTACCGGCGGCGAAGCGCGGTGCCTCCCGGGCGGTGGCACTGCGATCCGGGTCGGCAATTCTGAGGCGACCGCGCTGCAAGAGCATTCCTATTGCGTGTCTGCGAGGGATCGCCCGGCCGAGTGCGGGGCTAAGGATCGACGGTCCCTTATGACAAACCATGTCTGAAGGCAGGATGTCGAGATTGAGGCGTGCGATGAGCCTGCCGTTTGGTGACTGATCGCGACCCCGCTCATGGCCGGCACAGGACAAACCATAGATCCTGCGGATTCCAGAGCCCGCCAAGCGTTCCGTCCGCCGTAACGGACAGCGCCATGTCATCCGTTCTTCATCGCCGTGTCATCGATCTGAAACGCGCTATTGACGTCCCCGTGCCCTCCGGCTATACCCCTGTTCATCGGCGCCGGCCGCGGGAGTGGATCGGCTGCTGACGCATCT
>NZ_CAXUJR010000116.1:5343-10051 GCF_964251405.1 uncultured Methylobacterium sp. | reverse complement strand
CCTCCGGCAAAGCCCGCAACGCAAAAGGCTCGGACAAACCGTCCAATATCGAGGTATCCATCGCTGCCATGCCCTGAACCCGTTCGCTCGCCCGATGCCGCGCCACCCCGCGCCGCCCGACCTATGAAAACCGAACCGTGCCGCGTATCATCGCCGAGCACGATCCACGTTGCTTTGCGATATCCATACCGATATCGCCCAGCTTTGACACGCGGCCGAGGATCGGACGTCGTCGCGAGTCCATCGTTTTCCAGTGCTGTCTCGACGGGACGATCCCGTGGTGTGAAACTGCACATGGAGGCGGCAGTTAAGGACTTATCGCGCGCCGATCAACGTTGACCGGCATTTTTTCGCAATGCTTGCTCCCCGACGTGCTCTTGAGCCGGGACGAGGCTGACCATGAATCGCATCCTCTTCCTTGGCATCGTTATTCTATCGGGCATTGCCGCGTCGCCGCCGAATGCGGCTGCACAACCCGCTTATCCCGAGTTCCGCCTGACGCCTCCTCCCCCGGCGGATCGGCAGGTCGATCCCTTCGGAGGCTCGCTCGGCCGGCCGTGCGGCTATCGCTGGCGCGCGACACCTTCGGGAACACGCAAGGTACGGGTCTGCTACTGATCTCGTCGGCGATGCGGACGGGCGGCATGGCGCTGGTCGCCGGGCTGTTCTTCGCGATGCCGTTCGGCCACGCGGAGGAGACCTGTCCGGCCTTCTTCCACGGCGGCGAACGGCCGAGGCTTGTGAACCCCAAGCTCAGGATACAGACGCAGCCCCTGTGCTTCTCCGCCTTCGCCGTGCTCCATTCGGGCCTGGCGCGCGCGCCGCTCTACGCCGCCGAGCATCTGACGCGGCAGAGCGTGGCCTCCGCCCGCTCGGTCGACCGGCTCGATGCCTTCCACGACGAAGATCGGATCCCCGAGGCGATGCGCTCCCGCCTCGACGATTACGTCCATAGCGGCTTCGATCGCGGCCATCTCGCCCCGGCCGGCGACATGCCGACCGCCGAGGCCTAGGCCGAATCCTTCAGCCTCGCCAACATCGTTCCGCAGGACAGGAGCATGAACCGTACGGTCTGGGCGGCGATCGAGGAGAGCGTGCGCCGCCTGGCGATGGAGCGCGGCAGCCTCTTCGTGGTCACCGGACCGGCCTTCACGGGCACCGACATCCCGGCGATCAACGGCCGCGTGCTGGTGCCGACCCTGATCTTCAAGGCTGTCTACGACCCACGCCGGCGGGTGGGGGCGGCTTATCTCGCGCCCAACAGGACGGATGGCGACTTGCGGGCGGTCAGCCTCACGGAGCTCTCCGAGGTCGCGGGACTCGACCCATTTCCCGGCCTGTCGCCGGAGGTGAAGGCGAGGGCCATGGTCCTGCCGGAGCCGCGGGCCGATCGTCGCGACGAGGCAAGGCCGCGGGACGGAAGCCGGAACGATTCGATCGAGGCCTGGGTCCAACGTAGCCTGCAGCGATTCGCTCGGTATCTCTGGCGAGAGCTGATGCGCGCGATCTTCTGACCCCTCAGGTGCGCGGCCGATGTCCAAAGCCTCCGATCCCCCGTCTCCCGGCACCTCCTTCGTCCCCTTCGCCGACGATGCGACGGTGCGGCAGGTCGCCGGCTTCTCCATCGAGAATGGGACGGGGGCCCTGGCGCTCCACGGTTCGCTCGAGATCACGCGCGACCGGGCCGGTCTCGACCGGGCGCGGGCGCTGACGGCGCTCCTTCAGAGCATCGTCGCCTGCCTCGAGGCGGATGACCTGCCCGCCGCCATCGCCGAGGAAGAGGGCGCTGCGCCGACCGTCCGCAACCCCTTCGCCTGAGCGCCAGCGCGCAGGCTCGTCTTGCCGCCGAAGGGGCGCCCTGTTACTCGCGTCGGGACATCCTCAGGACGAGCGGTTCGGGCACGGCAGGCGCCGGTCTTGCGCGCAGCCGATCGGGCCGCGGCGCCGGACATTGCCTGCACGGCGACCGACAGCGAGCAACCGACAAGGACACCATCATGGCCCGCGAATTCATCTACCACATGAAGGGTCTGACCAAGTCGTATCTCGGCGGCAAGAAGGTCCTCGATAACGTCAACCTGTCCTTCTATCCGGACGCCAAGATCGGTGTGCTCGGCATCAACGGATCGGGCAAGTCGACGCTCCTGAAGATCATGGCCGGCCTCGACACGGATTGGACCGGCGAGGGCTTCGTCGCGCAGGGCGCGCGCGTCGGCTACCTGCCTCAGGAACCCCATCTCGATCCCGATAAATCCGTCCGCGAGAACGTGATGGAGGGTGTCGCCGAGAAGCAGGCGCTACTCGACCGCTACAACGAACTCGCCATGAATTATTCCGAGGAGACGGCGGACGAGATGACCGCGCTCCAGGACAAGATCGAGGCCGCCAACCTTTGGGAGCTCGATTCCAAGGTCGACCAGGCCATGGAGGCGTTGGGGTGTCCGGGCGACGAACAGCCCGTGGCGACGCTGTCGGGCGGCGAGCGCCGCCGCGTCGCCCTGTGCAAGCTCCTCCTGTGGGAGCCCGAACTCCTGCTCCTCGACGAGCCCACCAACCACCTCGACGCCGAGACGGTGAACTGGCTCGAAGGCCACCTCAAGCAGTATCCCGGCGCGATCCTGATCGTGACCCACGATCGCTACTTCCTCGACAACGTCACCGGCTGGATCCTCGAACTCGACCGCAGCCGCGGCTATCCCTACGAGGGCAACTACTCGGCCTGGCTCATCCAGAAGCAGAAGCGTCTTGCCCAGGAGGGACGCGAGGACATGGCCCGCCAGCGCGCGATCAACCGCGAGCAGGAGTGGATCTCGGCTTCGCCCAAGGCCCGCCAGTCGAAGTCGAAGGCCCGCATCACCCGCTATGACGAGCTGGTGGCCAAGCAGAACGACAAGATCGACGCCTCGGCGCAGATCGTCATCCCGATCGACGAGCGGCTCGGCAACAACGTCATCGAGTTCGACAGCCTCAACAAGGCCTTTGGCGACCGCCTGTTGATCGAGAACCTGTCCTTCAAGCTGCCGCCGGGCGGCATCGTCGGGGTGATCGGGCCGAACGGCGCTGGCAAGACCACCCTTTTCAAGATGATCACCGGCCAGGAGAAGCCCGACGGCGGTACCATCTCGGTCGGCGAGACGGTGCATCTCGGCTATGTCGACCAGTCGCGCGACGCCCTCGATCCGAATGCGACCGTGTGGCAGGAAGTATCCGGCGGCAACGACATCATCTATTTCAACAAGCGCGAGATCAATTCCCGCGCCTATTGCGCGGCCTTCGCCTTCAAGGGCGGAGACCAGCAAAAGAAGGTCGGCACGCTCTCCGGTGGTGAGCGCAACCGCGTCCATCTCGCCCGCACCCTGAAGGGTGGCGCCAACGTCCTCCTCCTCGACGAGCCGACCAACGATCTCGACATGGAAACCCTGCGGGCCCTGGAAGAGGCGCTCGAGGATTATGCGGGCTGCGCCGTCATCATCAGCCACGATCGCTGGTTCCTGAACCGCATCGCGACCCACATCCTCGCTTTCGAGGGCGACAGCCATGTCGAGTGGTTCGAGGGCAACTTCTCGGATTACGAAGAGGACAAGAAGCGTCGGCTCGGGCTCGACTCGATCTTACCCAAGAAGCTGAAGTACAAGAAGTTCTCACGCTGAGGTTGCGACGGGACAGCGAACGGCCGAAACGT
Source organism: uncultured Methylobacterium sp. (assembly GCF_964251405.1). Taxonomy (GTDB): domain Bacteria; phylum Pseudomonadota; class Alphaproteobacteria; order Rhizobiales; family Beijerinckiaceae; genus Methylobacterium. Next base: position 6,369 of record NZ_CAXUJR010000116.1, on the reverse strand, counting down.
TGGGCGGGAACGGAAACGACCGTTCGATGTTCCTAAGCTCCGCACAGGAGCTTGCCGCTTGCCTTCCTCGTTTCGAATGCTCCTCGTCCTTGCCGTGATTCTCTCTGTACCGGCGGCGGTTGCGCAGGGCCGCTTGGAAACGGCTCCGGACGCGATCGTGGATGAGGTCGAGCCCGGGCCTCCGCCGCCGCTGCCCGACCTGTCGGACCCGAATACGCGCTCGGCTGAGTCCCTTGCCGAGCCGGGCATCGAATCACCCATCCCGAAGTCCCTGCGCAGTTCGGGGACGAAGTCGGGCGGGCCGGCGAACGATCTCAACCCGAGCGGACGTCCGCAGGAAGCCCCGTTGCCGGGCAGTTCGATCATCGATGCAGTGACGGGCAAGGAACTCTATCACGGCAATTACTGCGGTGCCGGCCAACGCGGAGACGGCTTGGCGGCGACCGATTCCCTCGATGCCGCCTGCCAGAGGCATGACGCCTGCTACGATGCTGCCGGCTACCGCTCCTGTGCCTGCGACGCAGCGCTCAAGCGAGAGGCGGCGATCGTTTCGCAAGCACCCACCGTATCCCTTCAGGTCCGCCGGCGAGCATTGAACGTGGCGGAGGCCGCCGAGGTGATGGCCTGCACCGCGCCGTGACGCTCACGCCCTTGCGTTGAGGAAGAGCGCATCGCGAAGGTCCGCCGCATCGGTGAGTTTGCGGCCTCGCCGTCGCAACTCGGCGAGAAGGGCCGGGTTCGGGAAGGGACAGTAGGGCAGCACTTCTTCATGCCGGCCGGTCGGCACGGCTCCGGATGCAGCGATCTCCTGCAACACGCCATCGAGGACACGACGTCCGATCTCGTGCAGCAGGACAGAAGCGCGCGTCGCCGTCGTCCCGGGTGGCAACGTCGCAGCTTCCTGCGCCAGGATCGCTCCCGCATCGATCGTGACGGCAAGGTGGTGGATCGTAACGCCGAAGGCCGGTTCGTCCTCGGCCAGCGCATGGATCGTCGGCACAGCCCCGCGGTGGCGCGGCAGCAGGC
>NZ_CAXUJR010000116.1:0-5243 GCF_964251405.1 uncultured Methylobacterium sp. | reverse complement strand
CCGAGATAGGGCAGGAACCCCGGTCCCGAGCGTCCGAGATGGCGCCGGACCTGGCTGGCGAAACTGCCCGCGCTCGGACGCGCTGCATTCGAGAGCCCGACGAAGGCGATGTCGGCCGCATGGTCGGCGACGAACCGGCGCACCGCGTGCGCGTTCGGCAGAGCCTCAAGGACGAACAGCGCGATGCGCGGACGAGCCATCACGTGCCCCGGCCGTTCTTGTCGTCCCGGGTGCGTCCGTCGTCTCGGGTGTTTTTGCCGACCTTGAACACGAAGTCTCGCATTCCGAGCCGCCGCAGGCGTTCCGGCAGCAGGGCCGCCCCCCGTGCGAGCGCCGCCAGCGGCTGCGGGAAGGCGACGATCTCGTCGTTGCGCTCAAGTCCCCGTGCGATGCGGCGGGCGGCCTCCTCGGCGCTCATCTCCTGGGGGCGCCAGCCTTCGTAGTCGCGGCCCATCGTGGTCTTCACGTATCCCGGCGTGACCACGTTCACGCGGACACCGCGCGACTTGAGCTTGGTCCGCAAGGCGAGGCCGTGGGCGAGGAGGGCTGCCTTGGTGCCGCTATAGGCCGGGGCATCGGGCAGCGGCGCGAAGGCAGCGAGCGAGGAGATGAGGGCGATCTGGCCGCGCCCACGCGCCAGCATCAGGGTTACGCTCGGCAGGGCGACGTTCAGCGCCCCGTTCAGGTTGACGTCCACGGTCTCGAAGGCGGCGGCCTCGGTCTCGACGCCGCCCGAGGGGTTGCCGCCGTTGATGCCCGCGTTGACGATCACGAGGTCGAGCCCGTGCGCGGCGTCGACCCGGGCGAGCCAGGCGCCGACCGCCGCCCGGTCGCGCACGTCGAGGCTTTGGCAGAGGACGGTCGCGCCCTTGGCCCGGCAAGCCTCGGCGACGGCCTCGAGCCGTGCCAGGCCCCTGGCGTTGAGGACGAGGGTGGTGCCAGGCGCGGCGTAGTGGGCGGCGAGCGCCGCACCGATGCCACTCGATGCGCCGGTGATCAGGATGACAGGCATGGACCGACCAATCGGGGGAGGAGCGGCAGCCATAGCTCACTCGCCATGGCTGATCGAGTGGTGTTGCCTCTGCCTCGGCTCGCACGGGCGAGGACTCACGGCAGGGCAGTCGGGTGCCCCGGCGCCTCGCCTTGACGTCCTGCGCGCCTTGTCGGTACGGCAGGCTTTATCCAGTTCGTCGCTCACGGCGTCGAGCCACCCCGAGGCGGGCTCGTTTCGAGTCACGCGGCACTCGCGCAGGCGGGACGACTCGCGGCACCTACGGACCGCCGCGATCGACCCTGGAGACGGAAACCGAATGGATCAAGGCAAGGTTAAGCGCCTGTGGCCGCGGACGTTGTCGGCCGAGGCGGCTCCGCCCGACCAGCGCGGCGCGCCGCGGCTCGCGAGCGAGCCGGTGTCGCGCCGGGTACGCCTGAGCGATCGTTGGCAGGAGGGCTTCCTGCGCCTTGCGGCGACGCGGACCGAACGCTCGCTCAGCTACATCGTCGACGGGCTCGGCGTCTATTACGACGCCACGGCGCCGAGCGAGCTCGAAGTCATGCTCGAGATGGGCGGCTGGGAGGACGCGACGCTGTCCGAGCGCGCAGTCGCCGGCATGGCCGAACTGCGCCGGCTCTCGCTCTCGATCGAGAACGACCCGCGCCGGATCGGCCTCGACGCCGCCCTCGGCAAGCTCGGTGCCACGCCGGGCAGGCCCTGCGTGGTCGTGGTCGATCAGCCGCGCGGAGACCCGTCGATCGGCTTCGGCCTGGCGGGGGAGGGACGCTTCGCCATCATGCTCGATGCGGCCATCGCCGAGAACCCGGATGCCGAGGTGGTCGTGGTCATGGATCCGGCTGCGCCCTACCATCCAGGCAGCGGCCATCTCGCCGCGATCGCCGCGGATCGCGGGGCACGATGGGTGCGCGACCCGCTCACCGCATGGTCGGTGGTCGAAACCTGCGCCCGCATCTACGTCGTCACCAGCCATGTCGGCTTCGAGGCCGCGACGGCGGGGCGTCCGGTGGTCTGCTTCGGCATGCCGTTCTATGCCGGTTGGGGCTTCACCGACGATCGTCTCGATCTGGCGCGGCGCACCCGCCAGCGCAGCGCCGCGGAGGTGTTCGCGGCGACCTATCTCGTCTCGTCGCGCTATTTCGAGCCCTATGGCGGAGAGCCGTGCGGATTCGAGGAGGCGGTCGCGATCCTGGGCCTCTCGGTGGTGCGCGATCGCGAGAACGCCGTTCCCACGCTCTGCCTGGGCTTCCCGGCCTGGAAGCAGCCTTGGCTGCGGCGGACGCTCTCGTCGGCGGGGGGGACTCCGGCGATCGCCCGCAAGGGAGCCTCCGTGGCTTCGCGCGACCTCAAAGGCTATGGCCGTGTGGTCGCTTGGTCGAGCCGCGCGCCCGATGGGACGGAGACTGCCTGCCGCGAGGCCGGCGTCCCGCTCGTCCGGATGGAGGACGGTTTCCTGCGCTCGATCGGCCTCGGCGTCGCCCTGCGCCCGGGAGCCTCCTACGTCCTCGACTCCACTGGGATCTATTACGACGCCACCGCCCCGAGCGACCTCGAACGGCTCCTGCAAACCGACGAGTTCGACGACGCCCTGCTGGACAGAGCCGGCCGCCTCCGGTCGGCCATCGTCGACGCCCGCATCAGCAAGTACAATGTCGGCGCGGCGCCGATGCCGCCGATGCCGAAGGGCCGCCCGGTCGTCCTCGTGGCCGGCCAGGTCGAGGACGATGCCTCGATCCGCCTCGGGGAGGCGACCGCCACGACGAACGTCGCCCTCCTGCGTCTTGCCCGCGAGCGAAACCCCGGGACGACCATCGCGTTCAAGCCGCATCCCGACGTGGAGGCGGGTCTCCGGCCCGGCCGCATCGCTCCGGCCGAGCTCGCGGCGCTCGCCGACGTCGTGCTGCGCGACGTCTCGGCGCCCGATGCCATCGAGGCCGCCGACAAGGTCGAGGTCATCACTTCGCTGATCGGGTTCGAGGCGCTGCTGCGCGGCAAGCCGGTGACGACGCATGGCCTGCCGTTCTATGCCGGCTGGGGCCTCACGCAGAGCCCGGCCTGCCCGCGCCGGACACGGCGGCTGACCCTCGACGAGCTCGTGGCCGGCGCCCTCATCCGCTACACCCGCTATCTCGATCCGCGCTCGGGCATCGCCTGCCCGCCAGAGGTCGTCGTGCGGCGGCTCGCCGACGGGGATCCGGACCTGGCACGGCGGGCGACGACCCTGGAAGCCGCCCTCAAGCACGTGTGGTCGCTGGCCTTCCGGCGCTTGCTGCACCGGCGGGGCTGACCACCGCGGCGACGGGTCGTCAGGCGTTCTGCAGTCTTTCGATGCCGAAGGTCGGCTCTCCGCGGGCGTCGTGGCCGCCGCGCGAGGCTCTGGCGCGGACTTCGAGCCAAGCGCCATCGGCGAGGTCGAGCTTGGCGGCGGCGGCCTGCACGGCGGCGTTCAGGCCCTCGCGCTTGTAGTAGACGCCCCGGATCTGGATATGGGCGACGATCGCCTTCAGGAAGGCGTTCCACAGGTCCTGGCGCGGCTTCGTCCCACCCGTCCAGAAATCGTCGAGCTTGCCCTGGAAGGTCAGCCCTTCGATGTCGTAGACGGCCTGGCCCAGAGTCATGATCGGCGTCTCGGCCCGCATCGCCCACAGGCCGACCGTGCTGTTGACGGTGACGACGCCGGCGGACTTCTCGAGGAGCTTGGGCAAGTCGCCGCCGTCGAGGTAGTCGACCCGGTCGGCCACGCCCCATTTCTGGGCGGAGCGGGCGACGATGCGGCGCCAGTTGCGCACGCCCGGATCGAGGGGATGCACCTTCACCATCAGGCGGGCATCGGCCGGCGCGTTCTGGGCGAAGGAATTGATGACCTCGTGGATCGGGGTCTTCAGGTCGAAATACGGCGAGTAGGCCCGGAGCTGGAAGTCGTTCTCCATCTGCAGGGGCAGGACGTAGTAGGGCACGCCGGAGGCCTGGACCTCGGCGATGCGGAGGTCCGCCTTCGGACCCTCGCGCCGGGCCTTCAGCATGTGCAGGCCGGTGCCGATATAGACGAGCGCCGGATGGTGGACCTGGTGCGACCGGTAGCCGGGATGCAGGAACCACAGCCAGTTGCTGAGGAGATGATAGGCCATGTCCCAGACGACCTGGGTCTTGAAATCGTCCTTGAAGCGCGGCTTCAGGTCGAGGTCCGGCGCATTGCGCGCCAGTTCCATGATCGCCTCGGGGTCGCGCGGAAAGCAGCTCTCGCCGGACATGCCGTTGCGTTCCAGCGTGATCCAGTCCGGGCGCAGGTAGCCGAAATCCGTCACCGTGATCTTCACGCCGCGGGCCTTGGCCGCCGTGATCGCCACCTTGTGGTAGTAGCGCTGCTCGCCGAGCAGCACGATGTCGGTGACGCCTTCGCGGTCGATCAGGTCGGCGATGAAGGCCGGCCAGGCATCGCGATGCCCCTGGAAGTTGACCGCACCCGGACGGCGCCAGAACAGGCGGTCACCGAAGCAGAGGTTGACCCGCAGGCAGCGGTGTCCGCGCTCTTCGAGAGCGTCGGCGATCTCGGCGAAGAACGGGGTGATCGGACCTTGGAGGAAAAGGAAGACTTGGCGGTCCAGCGCGGGCCGGGCGTCGGGCTGGCGGACGGGACGGTCGATGCTCGATGACAGGCTCGATCCCACGCTTGCACCTCACATGCCGCGGTTTCCGCAGACCGGACCCGCATGTCCCAAATCGATCGTCAGACTAGCCGCGCGATCCGCCGCAGCAATGTCTTCGATGCAACAGGCCGGAAACTTCGATCGGTTTCGTTCAACCTCCCGCGACCGAAGATGCCGGAGCCGAAGTCCTGATTTCGAATGACCGTGTCGAGTCGTCTCATGGCCGAGTGCTGAGGCTCATAAGGACTGAAATCTTGGCAGCATCAAGGACGCTCGATGGCCGCCAAGCCCTGGCTTCGCGGCATGCAAAACTTGGCCGTGTCACAATCCGAACGTAAAATTCGACGAGCAAGCGTGCGACTGCAACTCGTGCGGACGCGCATCGCGAGGTTTATCCGTCCCTTAAGCCGATCGCAGTGTTTGTATGCATCTTTGGTGGAGTGTCCTGCCGGCTGGCGCCACGCCTGCGCGGGACGGAGGAAGAGTATGGTGCGCGTTCTCACGATGTCCGTCCTGGCGACGGCGCTCCTGTCGGGCTGTTCGTCGCTGCTTCCTGCTGCGGGTCCGACGACGAGCGCGGTGAT
>NZ_CAXUJR010000115.1:6090-10081 GCF_964251405.1 uncultured Methylobacterium sp. | reverse complement strand
GAGGTTGACCTCGTGCGAGATCGACCGTCAACGATGGGCGTCGCGCGCATCCGGAGCCGCCTTGCATGGACGACACCAGCGATCGGCTGATCGCGGCCGGGACGCCGGTGTTCCGCCGCACGACCCTGGCGTTGTTCGCCGCGGGTTTCTCGACCTTTGCCGTCCTCTACGGCGTGCAGCCGCTGATGCCGGTCTTCGCGGACGAGTTTCACGTGTCGCCGGCCGAGAGCAGCCTTGCCCTGTCGGCGCCCTGCGCGACGCTTGCGCTGGCCCTCCTCGTGGTCAGCCCGCTCTCGGAGGTGTGGGGCCGCAAGCCCGTCATGATGGCCTCGCTCTTCGCCTCGGCGATCCTCACCCTCGTCGCCGTCATGGTGCCGGGCTGGTATGGCTTCCTGGCCCTGCGGGCGCTCACCGGGTTCGCTGCGAGCGGCCTGCCCGCCGTGGCGATGGCTTATCTCAGCGAGGAGATGGATGCCCGCGCAATCGGCCTCTCCATGGGGCTCCTCATCGGCGGCAATGCGCTGGGCGGCATGGTCGGGCGGCTGGTGGCCGGCATCATCACCGACTACGCCTCGTGGCGCGTCGGGCTCGGCACCATCGGGGTACTGGCGCTCGTAGCGGCCGTGGCGTTCGCGGCCCTGCTGCCGCCGTCGCGGCGGTTCCAGGCCCGTCGGATGGCCTGGCGCGAGGTGCCGGGCAGCTTCGGCGGTCATTTCCGCGATCCCGGCCTGCCCTGGCTGTTCGTCGAGCCGTTCCTGCTGATGGGCGGCTTCGTCAGCGTGTACAACTACATCGGCTTTCGCCTCCTCGACCCGCCGTTTTCGCTCAGCCAGACCGCGATCGGCGCGATCTTCGTCGTCTACCTCGCCGGCACCTTCAGCTCCGCGGCCACCGGCGAGATCGCGACTCGGCTCGGGCGCCGCAGGGTGCTTTGGCTCGCGATCCTGCTCGGCCTCGCCGGCATCGCGATGACCGCGTCGGATAATCTCGCCCTCATCATCGCCGGCATCGTGGTGGTGACGATGAGCTTCTTCGGCGCGCATTCGGTGGCGAGCAGCTGGGTCGGGCGCCGGGCCCTGCGCCACCGGGCCCAGGCTTCCTCGACCTATCTCTGCGCGTACTATCTCGGCTCCTCGGTGCTCGGCACCGCGGGGGGCTGGTTCTTCGCGCATTCCGGATGGACCGGAATCGTCGTGTTCTTCGCCAGCCTCTACGCGCTGGCACTCGTCATCGCGCTTCGGCTGTCGAGGCTCGCCCCGCTGCAACCGGAGGGCTGACGCAGCGGCGCGAAAACCGGTTCCGGTTCCTGGGAGAAACACGGCGCCGTCAAAGGCTTCGGCCTCGTGACCGGATGGCGGGCCGAGCCCCTGGTCCGGGCAAACGACCCCATGACCGTTGACCTGAAGGACCGTGGGCTTCATCTAGGCGCCGTCCGTACCCTTGAAGAGGAAGCCCGGCGCGCTCTCGCGGCGATTCCGGCTCTACGTCGCAGACCGTGATCGAACTCGCCGTCGCCGTCGCGCTCATCCTCATGAACGGGGCTTTCGCTCTCTCCGAGCTGTCCGTGGTCTCGTCGCGCAAGTCGCGGTTGCGCGCCATGGTGGAGGCCCACCGCCCGGGGGCAAAGGCCGCCCTGGCGCTGGCCGAGGAGCCGGGCCGGTTCCTCTCCGCGGTGCAGATCGGCATCACCCTCGTGGGCATCCTGTCCGGCGCGGTCTCGGGCGCGGCGCTCGGCGAGCGCCTCACCGAGATCCTGCTCGATGCCGGCCTGTCCAAGGGGGTGTCGGACCCCCTCGGCTACGGCCTCGTCATCGCCGCCATCACCTACCTGTCGGTGATCATCGGGGAGCTCGTGCCCAAGCACGTGGCCCTGCGCGACCCCGAGGGCATCGCCTGCATGGTCGCGCCGACCATGCGGACCATTTCGCGCATCGCGCTGCCGGCGGTCTGGCTCCTCGACGCCTCGACCCGGGCGGTGTTCCGCGTCCTCGGCCAGGAGGCGGCCAGCGCCAGCGCGGTGACCGAAGAGGAGATCCGCAGCATCGTCGCGGAGGCCGAGACCGCGGGCGTCATCGAGACCGACGAGCGCAAGATGATCGCCGGCGTGCTGCGGCTCGGCGACCGCGCCGTGCGCAGCGTCATGACCCCGCGCACGGACGTGCACTGGATCGACCTCGACAAGGACCCCGCTGAGATCCGCGCGATGCTGCTGACGAGCCCGCATTCGCGCGTGCCGGTCGGCGAGGGCAACCCGGACAACATGCTCGGCGTCGTGCAGGTGCGCGAGATCGTCAAGGCGCTGGTCGAGAACATCGATTTCGACCTGCGCGACTACATCCGCCGCGCCCCGGTCCTGCCCGACACCCTCGACGCCCTCGACGCGCTCACCGCCCTCCAGGCGGCGGAGGTGCCGATGGCGCTCATCCACGACGAGTACGGCCATTTCGACGGCCTCGTGACTCCCGCCGACATCCTCGACGCCATCGCGGGCGCCTTCCATTCCGAGGATTCCGAGCCCGAGGCGGTGCAGCGCCAGGACGGCTCCTGGCTCATCGCCGGCTGGATGCCGGTGGACGAGATGGCCGACCAGCTCGGGATCAAGCTCGAATCGAGCCGCGACTACGAGACGGCGGCCGGCCTCGTCATCGCCAAGCTGCAGCGCCTGCCCGAGACCGGCGAAGTCTGCGAGATCGCCGGCTGGCGCTTCGAGGTGGTGGACCTCGACGGCAGGCGAGTGGACAAGATCCTGGTGTCGCGGGTGGCGTGAGGCACCTTCCCTCCCCCTTGTGGGGAGGAGGGCCGCGCCATCGTCTTCGGACTACTTTCCGGATCCCAACCGCTCCGCCACGGCCTCCCGTCCGATCAGCGGTAGCAAGCCCGCCAGGTCCGGCCCGTGTTCGAGCCCGGTGAGCGCCAATCGAAGCGGCATGAACAGAGCCTTGCCCTTGGCGCCGGTCTTCGCCTTCACGGCACCGGTCCAGGCTTTCCAGGTCTCTCCGTCCCAGGGGTCTGCGGGCAGAACCTCGGCAGCGGCCGCGATGAAGGCGGGATCGACGATCACCGGCGTCACCGGTCCGGCCACGATCCGCCACCAGTCGCGCGCATCGGACACCTTCGTCAGGTTGGCCCGCACGGCCTCCCAGAACGCCTCGGCGCGGTCCTCCGGCACGCCGAGCGCGAGGAGCCGGTCGCGCGCGTCCACGAACGGCATGGCGTGGATCAGGCGGGCGTTGAGCCCGTCGAGCTCGTGCGGATCGAACTTGGCCGGTGCCCGCGAGATCTGGGCGAGGTCGACGAGGCCGGCCAGCTCCTCCATCGTGGCGACCGCCCGCACGGCTTCCGCCGAGCCGGTGAGCACCGCTAGCGAGCGCACGGCAGCGGCCTCGAAACCCTCCTCGCGCAGGGACCGCAGCGAAAGGTGGCCGAGGCGCTTCGAGAGGCCCTCCCCGTCCGCGGTGGTGAGCAGGTTGTGGTGGCCGAAGACCGGGACCGGGTGGCCCAAAGCCTCGAAGATCTGGACCTGAACGCCGGTATTGGTGACATGGTCCTCGCCGCGGATGACGTGGGTGACGCCGAGGTCGGCATCGTCGACGACGGAGGGCAGGGTGTAGAGATAGCTCCCGTCGGCGCGGATCAGGACGGGATCCGACAGCGAGGCGCAGTCGACATGGGCCTCGCCGCGAACGAGATCCGTCCAGCTCACGCTGCGCGGCTCGAGCTTGAAGCGCCAGTGCGGCTTGCGCCCTTCGGCCTCGAAGGCGGCGCGATCCTCCGGCGTGAGATCGAGGGCGGCGCGGTCGTAGATCGGCGGCTGGCCCCGCCCGAGCTGGCGACGGCGACGGCGCTCCAGCTCCTCCTGCGTCTCGTAGGCCGGATAGAGCCGGCCGGCCGCCTTCAGGCGCTCGGCGGCCTCGTCGTGGATCGCCGCTCGGTCGGATTGGCGCGCCCTGAGATCGGGCACGACGCCGAGCCAGGCCAGGTCCTCCTCGAT
>NZ_CAXUJR010000115.1:0-5990 GCF_964251405.1 uncultured Methylobacterium sp. | reverse complement strand
ATTGGCGCGCCCTGAGATCGGGCACGACGCCGAGCCAGGCCAGGTCCTCCTCGATCGCATCGGCGAAGTCCTGGGTCGAGCGCTCGGCATCGGTGTCGTCGAGGCGCAGAAGGAAGCGTCCGCCATGGCGCAGGGCGAACAGCGCGTTGAGGAGCGCCGGGCGGGCATTGCCGATATGCAGGAAACCCGTGGGCGAGGGCGCGAAGCGGACGAGGGGAGCGGTCATGCCCGCCCTCTAGCCGATTTCGCCGCGAGATGCGCGGGCCGGGGCCACAACGCTCGTCATCCCGGGGCTGCGTCGCAGAGCCCGGGATGACCAAGGGGTTGCTCGATGAAAGCGGCCCCCTGCCCTACTGTCCCTTCGAATCCGGCGCCGCGTTGGGGAAGAACAGCTGCTCACCGCCGATCTGGTAGCTCGCGATGGCCTCCTGGCCGGGTTTCGACACCAGCCAGTCGACGAAGGCCTGTCCGGCCGCCGCCTTCACGCCCGGGTGTTTTTGCGGATTCACCAGCATCACGCCGTACTGGTTGAACAGGCGCTGGTCGCCCGCCACCAGGATGGCGAGGTCGCCGCGGTTCTTGAAGGAAAGCCAGGTGCCGCGGTCCGAGAGCAGGTAGGCGTTCGACGCGGAGGCGGTGTTCAGCGCCGGCCCCATGCCCTGGCCGATCTCCTTGTACCACTCGCCCTTGACCGCACCGAGATCGACGCCCGCCGCTTTCCAGGTGCGCAGCTCCGCCGCATGGGTGCCGGAGCGGTCGCCGCGCGAGATGAAGGACGCCTTGGCCGCCGCGATGCGGCGCAGGGCTTCGAGCACGTCCTTGCCGCCGGCCTTGGCCGGATCGTCCCTGGGGCCGACCACGACGAAGTCGTTGTACATCACGTCCTGCCGCTTAAGGGCGAAGCCGTCGGCCAGGAAGGCCTCCTCGGCGGCCTTGTCATGGACAAAGACCACGTCGGCATCGCCGCGCCGGCCGACATCGAGGGCCTGGCCGGTACCGAGCGCCACCACCTTCACGCCGATGCCCTTGGCTTGCGCGAAGAGCGGCAGGAGGTGCTTGAACAGGCCGGACTGCTCGGTGGAGGTGGTGGAGGCCACGGTGATCGTTTCCGTCGGCTCGGCCACCGCAGGCGCCGCCAGACAGAGCGCGAGGCACAGGCTCAGGACGCCGCGGCGGTGGAACCCCATGAGAACTCTCCCTTGATGTAGGCGCGCGCCTCGGGTGATCGCGGCGAGTCGAAAACCTGACGGACCGGACCCTGCTCGACCATGCGGCCGGCGGCAAGGACGACGACGTCTTCCGCCAGCCGCGCCACCTGCCCGAGGTTGTGCGACACCAGGATGATGGCGATGCCCTCCCGCGCCATCTCGGCGATGAGCGCCTCGACGGAGGCGGTGGCGCTCGGATCGAGGCTGGCGGTGGGCTCGTCGAGGAGGAGGAGATGCGGTCGCGTCGCCCAGGCGCGGGCCATCGCGAGGCGCTGCTGCTCGCCCCCCGAGAGCTTCAGGGCCGGATCCCCTGCCCTGTCGAGGAGGCCGACCCGCAGAAGGGCGGCCTCGACGCGAGCCTTGCGTTCGGTCCTGATCAGCCGGAGCGGCGCCAGCGCTAGGGCGACGTTGCGCGCCGCACTCGTGCGCACCAGGGTCGGGTGCTGGAACACGAAGGCGCGCCGGATCTCGCCGCCCTCGCCGATCCGGATCGTGCCGGATCGCGGGTGCAGTAGCCCGTCGATGAGGCGGAGCGTCACGCTCTTGCCGGCGCCGTTGGGACCGACGATCGCGGTGATGCCGCGGCCCGGCAGGGTGAGGTCGAGGCCATCGAGGATGGTGCGGCCCCCGGCCTCGTAGCGCAGGCCCGCGATCCGGATGGTGGGCGCCCCGCTCATCCGTAGGCGCGCAACGCGTAGGACCTCAGCAGGGCGGCGCCCGCGTTCACCGCGAGCACGAGGCCCATCAGCACGAGCCCGAAGGCCAGAGCCAGGGGGAGGTCGCCCTTCTGGGTCTCGAGCGAGATCGCCGTCGTCATGGTGCGGGTATGGCCGGCGATGTTGCCGCCCACCACCAGCACGGCGCCGATCTCCGAGACCGCCCGGCCGAAGGCCGCGAGCACGATCGTGACGAGGGAGAAGCGCACGTCGTAGATCAGCACGAGGATGCGCCGCCACAGCGACAGGCGCAGCGAGCGGAGTTGCTCGCCCAGCATCGCGTCGGCATCCGCGATGGTCTGGCGGGCGAGCGCGGCCACCAGCGGCGTCACCAGCACCGCCTGGGCGGCGATCATCGCGGTGGGGCTGAACAGCAGGCCGAGGAACCCGAACGGGCCCGAGCGCGAGAGCATGAGGTAGAGGACGAGGCCGATGATCACCGGCGGCAGCCCCATGGCCGCGTTCAGCAGCGTGACCACCACCTGCCGGCCCGGCCAGTCCACCAGGGCGACGAGGGCGCCGAGCGGGATGCCGACGAGGGCGGCAAGGACCACCGCCGAAGCGCTGACGCGCAGGCTCAAGGCGGCGATCGCCACGACGTCCCGGTCGAGGGTGCCGAGAAGGGTCAGCGCCTCGGTGAAGGTCTGGAGCATGAGGCGGTCGATACCACCACGTGGCGCGGTTCGGCTACGCGGATCGTGCGGCGCGCCTTCCTTCGTATCGGACCCGAACCGATGCCGCCGAGGCTCTGAAGACGTCTCCATGTAGATGAAGCGTCACCGTACGATCCCGAAAACGCCTGGCGGTCCTCTGCCAAGCCCATTTTTCTTAGTCATTCCTGCGATTTAGAGGATTTCGAACGAAGAGAACAGCGGGCAAGCTCGGCTTTACTGAATGTAATTTCGCATAACATTCGCGGAACCCGAACGGGCGCTGCCGGTTCACCTCGCCGAGTGGGGAGTAGGCCGATGAACACACCAATGGGCGCCGACCGAACATCCGTGACGGCCAGCCGAGACGGCTTCCGCCCGGAGGCCGTGACGGGTCCCGACATGCCGACGGATATCCGTTCGTCCTCCCCTGCGTCCGAGGCCGATCCGGTCATCGCGCTCGCAGAGGAACAGGTCCGCATCGACAAGCGGGTCGTCGAGGGGAACCGTGTCCGGGTCAGCACCCGCACCGAGACCATGGAGCAGGTGCTGCGGGAAACCTTGCGCGGTGATGCCGTCGGCGTCACCCGCGTTCCGGTCGACCGCGTCGTCGCGGAGGGCGAAGTCGCTCCGCAGGTCAGGACCGAGGCCGGTGTGACCATCATCCCGGTGATGGAGGAGGTTCTCGTCGTCGAGAAGCGCCTCGTCCTCCGGGAGGAGATCCACATCCGCCACACGAGTTCGGGCGAGGATGTCGAGGTTCCGGTCACGCTGCGCAAGCAGCACGCCGTTGTCGAGCATCTCGGGTCGGATGGCCAACCCCTCCAGCCGCACGAAACCACGATCAGCGAGGAGATCGCACCATGACCCAGACCGTAACAGCCTTGTTCGACAACCGCCGCGAGGCGGAGACAGCCATCGAGAAGCTGGTCCAGGCCGGCATCGACCGCAACGCCATCCGTCTGACGGCGGGCGCCGAGACGGCCAATCGTACGACGACAGGCTCCTACGACCATCAGCGCGACGCCGGCGGTTTTTGGAGCTCGCTGAAGGACCTCTTCCTGCCCGAGGAGGATCGTTACGCCTACAGCGAGGGCCTGAGCCGCGGCGGTACGCTGGTCAGCGTCAAGGCCGAGGACGGGCATGCCGACCGCGTCTCGGACCTGCTGGAAGGCCTCGGCTCCGTCCATCTCGAGGAGCGTGAGACCTCCTGGCGCAAGGAAGGCTGGACTGGATACACGGCCGGTTCCGGCGCATCGGGGACGGCGACGTCCGCAACCGGATCGAGCCGCGACGAGACCATTCCGGTCGTCGAGGAGACGCTGCAGGTCGGCAAGCGTGCCGCCGAAAGTGGCCGGGTCCGCGTCCGCTCCTACGTCGTCGAGACGCCGGTGAACGAGCAGGTCACGCTGCACAACGAATCCGTCCACGTTGAGCGGCGGCCCGTCGACCGGTCGCCGACGCCGAGCGACGAACGCCTGTTCGCCGAGAAGACCATCGAGGCGACCACGCGATCCGAGCAGGCCGTCGTCTCCAAGGAAGCCCGCGTCGTCGAGGAGGTCGGCCTTCGCCGCGACGCGACGGAGCGCACCGAGACCGTCAGCGACACGGTGCGTCGCACCGAGGTCGAGGTCGAGGACGAGCGCGGAAACGTCAGCCGCACCGGCACGACCGGCGTCGGCAAGCGTTAGAATCACATTCGGCGGTCTGGCGGTCTCGCGCTTCGAGACCGCCGGCCAGCGATATCCGGGCTCGCCACCCAACTTCGCAACCAGAAACTTTCGAGGTGAGGACACCATGCGCACGACTCTGACGACCATCGCCCTCCTGACCCTGCTCGGGGCCGCTCCGGCCCTCGCGCAGACCACCGTGACCGGAAAGCCCGCCGAGGAGGGCGGCGCCAACAGCGCGACGTCGGGTGGCCAGGAAGCCGTGACCCGGCCCAACACCGACTCTCAGGACGCCAACAGGCCGGCCAGCACCGGCGCCCTCCACAACGTCAAGCTCGAGAAGGGTGCCAACAGCTTCACCGAAGGCGAGGCCCGCAGCCGCCTGGAGCGCTCCGGCCTCAAGGACGTCAAGGACCTGAAGAAGGACGATCAGGGCATTTGGCGGGGCACCGCGATGCTGGACGGCAAGTCCGTCGGCGTCGGCCTCGATTTCAAGGGCAACATGTCGGCCCAGTAAGGCGTCCGCCGCCCCGTCACCCGTTCATTTTCAGGAGTCTCCCATGACCACACGTACGATCACCGCACTCTACGACAGCTATGACGACGCCACCCGGGCCGTGACGAAGCTGGAGGCTGCCGGCATCCCGCACGGCGACATCAGCCTCGTCGGCAACGACGGAAGGACGGGCACCACGGACCGTACCACGACCGGACATGGCGACACCGCCGATGCTGCCGAGACGGGCGCCGGTACCGGTGCGACGCTCGGCACCGTGCTCGGCGGGGGCGCCGGGCTCCTCGCCGGCCTCGGCCTCATGGCCATCCCGGGCGTCGGTCCCGTCGTGGCGGCGGGCTGGCTCGTCGCCACCCTGACCGGCGCCGGCATCGGTGCCGCAGCCGGTGGCCTTGCGGGTTCCCTGACGGGAGCCGGTCTCAGTGAGACCGATGCCGAGACCTATGCGGAAGGCGTCCGACGCGGCGGGACGCTCCTGACCGTGCGGGCGGACGAGGCGCATGAGACGCGCGTCATGGACATCCTGGAAGAGCATGGCTCCGTCGATCTCGACGAGCGTGAGCGGACCTGGAAGAGCGAGGGCTGGACCGGCGGATCGGCGACGAGCGGTACCACCAATACGCCGCGCGTCGACACCTCTCGCGTCGATGCCTCGCGGACGGCGGCCTCGGCGCCGGTTGCGGCCGCAGCCTCGGGAACCGTTGGTCGTGGCGAGACGATCCCGGTGGTCGAGGAGAAGCTTCACGTCGGCAAGCGCGACGTCGAGCAGGGCCGCGTCCGGGTCCGCTCCTATGCCGTCGAGACGCCCGTGAACGAGCAGGTTCGTCTCCATGACGAGAACGTGCATGTCGACCGCCGTCCGGTGGATCGTGCCCTGACCGACCGCGACACCGCCCTGTTCAAGGACCGGACCATCGAGGCGACGGAGCGGACCGAGGTGCCGGTGGTGTCCAAGGAGGCCCGCGTCGTCGAGGAGGTCGGTCTGCGCAAGGACGCCACCCAGCGTACCGAAACCGTCAGCGACTCGGTGCGTCGCACCGAGGTCGAGGTCGAGGACGAGCGCGGCAACGTCAGCCGCACCGGCACGACTGATCCGCTCACCAAGCGCTGACATCCGGTCGTTAGCCGGATCCTGAACCTTTGCGCCCCGCCTCCTCCGAGGCGGGGCGTTTTCTGTCTGTTAACCAAGTCCATGGCGAAATCGGGTGTCCGGGAGGATGATCCGAAATGCG
>NZ_CAXUJR010000114.1:0-10108 GCF_964251405.1 uncultured Methylobacterium sp. | reverse complement strand
CACCACCGAGCGGATCGTCGAACCCGGCCGCATCCGAGATGCCGTGGAGGACTACCTGACCCTCGACGCGAGGGTCTCTCCGCAACCGATCCTCGACGACCCCTCACAATCGGCCATGATCCGGGTCGTCATGCGATTGTTCGCGCAGAGGCGGCAGGCCACAGCAGAGGTCGTTCGTCGTGCCGACGCGGTCGTCGCCGTCCGGCTACGTCTCGGCCATGGACCGCATGGGACGGTGTGGAAGCAGGTTCAGGATCGGCAGGGCGGCGAGCGCATCGCGCCGGTCGATAACCGCATCACCGGTTGAGATCCCCTTGTCGGCCCGGAGGCCGGCCTTCGGCGATGGACGGCACGAAGGCCGGGGCGCTCCGGTCTATTCGTCCTCGCCGAAGCGATTGGCGAGGAGGGCAACGATGGCGTCCATGCAGGCCTGCGCATCGGTGCCGGCGGCCGTGACCGCGATGGACGTGCCCTGCGCGGCGCCCAGCGTCAGCAGACCCATGATCGAGCGGCCGCCTACGGTCTCGCCCGACCGCGTCACCGTCACCTGCGCATCGAAGCGCTCGACGGTCTGAACGAACTTGGCGGAAGCGCGGGCGTGGAGGCCACGGCGGTTGATGACCGGAACCAACTTGAGCAGGCCGCCGTCCGGTACGGGCGGAAGGTCATCCTCGGCCTCGAAGGTCTCGCTCATCTAAGCCGGCCGTTCCCTCGGTCTGCAACGCCATCACGGCGTCGTCCTTGTCTTGCAACCGTGGTTAAGCCGTTCCGCCATCCGGCGAAAGCCTATTTTCCTGCAAGAACGCGCGAGGCGACGTTGATGTACTTCCGTCCGGCTTCCTGGGCGTGGAGCACCGCGTCCCCGAGGGATTCCTCGTCGCGGACGCTGGCGAGCTTGATCAGCATGGGCAGATTGATGCCGGCGACCACTTCGACGAGGCCGCCGCTCATACATGACAGGGCAAGGTTCGACGGCGTACCGCCGAACATGTCGGTCAGCACGACGACGCCGTTGCCGGTGTTCACGCGGCCGACCGCCGACATGATGTCGAGGCGGCGAGTCTCCATGTCGTCGTCAGGGCCGATCGTGATCGTCTCGATCTGCTTCTGAGGTCCGACGACATGCTCGAGAGCGGCCTTGAACTCCGTCGCAAGCAGCCCGTGCGTGACGAGCACCATTCCAATCATCGACGCGTGTTCCAGCGCTCTAAGGGGTCGCTGCCATTTTGTGCAGCGCACTGGTGTGCGCAAGGCAGTCGCGACGTTTTGCACGGCACAACGTCATGATCATGCCATGGTGAGAGTGCTGACGCTATGGGTCACGCGTTCGCCGAGGCGCGAGAACCGCTGGGTGCGTCTGCGCCGCAACGCACCCCGCTTGGCCCGCGAGTTCGTCGAAGACGATCCGCTGCGCCGACCCTCCTTCCAGTTGAGACCTGCCGAAGGTCAGGCAGGGCAGCCCGATCCCGAGGATCGTGGCGGTTTCGCATGTGGGTTCGGGACAGCGCGTCCTCTCGGCGACGAGGTCGATCACGAGGCGAATCACGGCTGCGCCGTGGGTCGTCGCCGCTCGGCGGATGCCGTGTCCGCGGATTTCGACGAGACCCGCCACCGCCGGATGTCCCCTCGCGACGAGCCGGCCGTGACGCTGTTGCAGCCTGGTCCGGTCATCGGCGACGAGACCGGCATGGAATCCTTCAGACGCTGCCCGGTCGAGGAGGGCTAGGGCGAGGCTCGACTTGCCGCTTCCCGATTTGCCACGGATCAGCACTCCGGCTTCGTGCAGGATAAGGCAGGTGGCGTGGATTGTCTCGCCCGCCGGCATCGGCCGGGCCTCAGCGAATCGCAGGCAGGCGGACGATGAAGCGGGCGCCGCGCACGGTGGGCTCGCCTTCCTCATCGGCCGGGCCGGGCCGGTTCTCGGCGCGAATCGTGCCGCGATGGGCCTGGACGATCTGGCGCGAGATCGAGAGGCCGAGGCCAGAGTTCTGGCCGAACCCCTGCTCCGGGCGGTCCGTGTAGAAGCGCTCGAAGATCCGCTCCAGGGCGTCCTGCGGGATGCCCGGCCCCTCGTCCTCGATGATCATCTCAATGTCGTTCTTGAGACGGCGCAGGGCGACCCGGACCTTGGCGTCGGGCGGAGAGAACGAGCGGGCGTTGTCGAGGAGGTTGTTGATGACCTGGCCCAGCCGGCTGTCGTGGCCGAAGATCATGAACGGTGCCTCGACCTCGCCGGCCGGGTTCTCGATGTCGAACTGGACCTGCGCGTCCTTCGCGCGCCGCCGCTCGTTGGCCACCGACACCACCGTGGTGAGGAGCTTGCGCAGGTCGACCCGGCGCGCCTCGGCCCTTGCGAGCTCGGCATCGAGGCGGGAGGCATCGGAGATGTCGCTGATCAGGCGGTCGAGGCGCTTCACGTCATGCTGGATGATCGCGAGCAGCCGCCCGCGCGCCTCGTCGCTGCGGGCCAGAGGAAGCGTCTCGACGGCGCTGCGCAGGGACGTGAGCGGGTTCTTCAGCTCGTGGCTGACATCCGCCGCAAAACTCTCGATCGCATCGATGCGCCGGTAGAGCGCCTGGGTCATCTCGCGCAGGGCTCCCGAGAGGTGTCCGATCTCGTCGGTACGGCTGGTGAAGTCCGGGATCTCCTCGCGCGACTTGATCCCGAGCCTCACCTTCTCGGCCGCGTCGGCGAGGCGGCGCACCGGCCCGGCAATGGCGCCGGCGAGCAGGATGGAGAGCACCAGCATCACGAGGGCGGCGACGAGGAAGACCTGGAGCAGGCCGAAGCGCTCGGAGGCGATGACGCGGTCGATGTCTCCCCCTTGCGTCGAGAGCATCAGGGCGCCCCGCACCGTCCCGCCGCGCTGGATCGGCACCGCCACGGACACGATCGTCTCGGTGGCCGGGTTGCGCCGCACGACCGTGCCGCGGGCGCCCCCCAGGGCGACCTGGACCTCCTTGAGGGTCCTGCCGTTGCTCGGGCCGGCCTCCTCGGCATTGGGCGGACGGTCGCCCGGACGGTTTCCGAAGATCCGCGACTGGACCAAGTCGTAGGCCTGTTCGAGGACGTTGCGCTTCCGCCGGGGCTGGATGTCCTCGCGCCCGGCATCGCCGCGCGCCGACAGCGTGCGCGTGTCGAACAGGAGCCCGCCATCCTGGTCGTAGACACGGGCACGGTTGCCTGTCGGCGTCACGAGGCGACGCAGGAGCGGCGCGACCCGCTCCGGATTGAGGGAGAAGGCGAGCGGCGAGGGATCGTCCTCGCGGGAGGCGCCCAGTTCGCCGGCCTGGAGCTGAAGCAGCTTGTCGGGGTCGATGCGGATCGTGTCGGTGTCGACGGAGGCCGATGAGGCGATGGCGCCGGCGATGATCTCGCCTTGGATCAGCAGGCTCTGGACCCGGGCCTGGATCAGCCCCTGCCGGAATTGGTTCAGGTAGAGGAAGCCGAACAGGAGGGCGATGAGGCCGACCAGATTCAGCACGACGATGCGGCGCGTCAGGCTCGACGACGCCCGCTGGCCGAGGCCGCGCCAGAGAGCCCGCGGCCAGGTCAGGAGACCGCGTGGCCGCTTGTCGTCGTCGGAAGTGGCCACGATGGTCCGGGTCGATCGGGTGGAGGTCGGGTCGAGCCTCAGCTCTCCTTGAAGCGGTAGCCGACGCCGTACAGGGTTTCGATCATGTCGAAGTTCGTGTCCACAACCTTGAACTTCTTGCGCAGGCGCTTGATGTGGCTGTCGATGGTCCGGTCGTCGACGTAGACTTGGTCGTCGTAGGCCGCGTCCATGAGGGCGTTGCGGCTCTTCACGACGCCGGGACGATGGGCCAGCGCCTGCAGGATCAGGAACTCGGTGACGGTCAGGGTGACGGGCTCCTGCTTCCAGGTGCAGGTGTGCCGCTCGGGATCCATCATCAGCAGGCCGCGCTCGAGACTGCGGGCGGCCGCATCGGCCTCGCGGGCGGCGGCACCGGGGCCATCCTTGGGCGCGAACCGGCGAAGCACCGCCTTGACGCGCTCCACCAGCAGGCGCTGCGAGAACGGCTTATGGATGAAGTCGTCCGCACCCATCTTGAGGCCGAACAGCTCGTCGATCTCCTCGTCCTTCGAGGTCAGGAAGATCACGGGCAGATCCGATTTCTGGCGCAGGCGGCGCAGCAGCTCCATGCCGTCCATGCGCGGCATCTTGATGTCGAAGATGGCGAGGTCGGGGGGAGAGTGCTTGAGGCCGTCCAGGGCGGAGGCCCCGTCCGTATAGGTCTGGATCCGGTACCCTTCCGTTTCCAGGGCGATCGAAACGGAGGTGAGAATGTTGCGGTCGTCGTCCACGAGGGCGATGGTCGGCATGGCGTTCCCTATTGCTCGGATGCGACCCACGGGCTTGACGCCCGCGCCTCCGCATCCGGCCCCTTCGAGGAGGGCTGGCAAAAACGCGGTCGCGACCATATCCGAGCCAGGCCGCATTCGCGCGGAGAGTCACCCCGTGTAGCGGGTGCGTTCGAAAAAAGCGAGCGCGGGTGGTAGCTTGGCCGTAACCGGCGAAGAGGTCGCGGTGCCTTGCCCTCGTTGCGCGCGCATCGCCCGGTCTATGGTGGCGCGAGCCGACATGCGCATAAGGAGCCTTCGCCGATGGCCAGCGACGAGACCTCGACCACGCCCCCCGCCGAGCCCCGCCGCGGCCCCGCCCAGCCGTTGCCCGCCTCCGAAGCGCCCTTCGACGCGATCGGTCTGGCCCGGCACCTGCTGCGCACGGTCCGCTCGGGCGCGCTCGCGACCCTCGACCCGGAGGATGGAACGCCGTTCGCCTCGCTGGTGACCATCGCCACCGATGTCGACGGCACGCCGCTGATGCTGCTCTCGCGCCTGTCGGGCCACACCCGCAACCTCCTGAAGGACTCGCGCGCCTCGCTCCTGTTCAGCGCCGGTGGGAAGGGCGACCCCCTGGCGCATCCAAGACTGACCGTGACGGGACTGGTGACCCAGGTCGGCGAGCCGCGCGTCCGCGAGCGCTTCATCGCCCGCCATCCGAAGGCGAAGCTCTATGCCGATTTCCCGGATTTCGGGTTCTTCGCCCTCGCGCCTAAGGCCGGGCACCTCAACGGAGGGTTCGCGAAGGCCGCGACCCTGACGAGGGACGAGCTCCTGCTCGACCTGTCGGGCTGCGAAGCCCTCGTCGCCGGGGAGGCCGGGGCGATCGCCCATATGAACGCCGACCACGCCGATGCTCTCGGCCTCTACGCGGCCGACGCCACCGCCAACTGGCGCCTCACCGGTCTCGACCCCGAGGGCATGGACCTGCTGGCCGGCGACCGCAGCCACCGCGTCGCCTACCCCAGCCCGGTCAGCGACATGGGCGCCCTGCGCAAGATCCTGGTCGAGATGGCGGCCGCCGGTCGAGAGACGGCTGGGTCGTCCGGCGAGCCCGCCTGAGACCTGAATTCGCTACGCATTCGAAACGACTGAGCGATATTCTGATTGTAACGGCCACGACCGGTGCGGCCTGTGCGGGCAGTCTGAATCCTATGAGTGCCGTCGATCTTCGCTCGCTCGTGAGAACCGTGCTTCTTTCCATCAGGACATCGCTCACCGGGCTCGGTACCTTCGCCGCGTCCCGCCTCGGCATCGCACCCGCCGCCCCAACCTCGGCCGAGACGGCGCGCGGGCGCATGACCGCCATCGTGGGGCCAGGCGCCGCGTCCGATCTGACTGCGATCGCCGAGACGACCCGGCGCGACCCTCTGTCGGCCTCGATGACGTCCGAGCGCAGCCGGATGCCGGAGGGTGACGACGATGCCGGCGGCGAGGCCTTCCACCGCCTCATCGCCGAGACGATGTCGGACGTCGTCATCGTGCGGCGTGGCGATGAAGCGCCGATCCACGTCTCGCCCTCCCTGAGACGGCTCCTCGGGCTCGACCCGGCGGAATTCCGCTTGCGCGAACGGGTCCATCCGCAGGACCTCACGGCTCTGGACGCCCTCGACGCAGGCATCGGGCCGTCGAAGCCGAGCACCGTCCTGACCATCCGGATACGGCATGCCGACGGACGCTGGATCTGGGTCGAGGCGGTCAACGACCATCTGGCGATGCCCGGGGCGCCCGCGATCATCTCGACGCTGCGCGACGTCACCGACCGGCGCCACCACGCCGACGAACTCCGCATGGCCCGCGATGCGGCCGAGCTCGCCCAGGCGCGCGCCGAGAGCACGACGCGCGCGAAATCCGAGTTCATCGGCCTGATGAGCCACGAGATCCGTACGCCGCTCACCGCCATCCGCGGCTTCATCGATCTCCTCGGCGACGGCGAACCCCTGAGCCCCCAGCAGCGCCGCCACCTCAGGCTCGTCGAGGCGTCGACCGAGACGCTCCTCGTGGCGGTGGACGACATCCTCGATTACGCGAGATCCGAGACCGGCGACCTGCGGATCGAGGCGCGCAGCTTCGCACTCGCACCCATGATCACCGCCGTCGCCGACCTCATCCGGCCGGCCGCGGCGGGCAAGGACGTGGCTCTCGACCTCAGCCTCGGCCGAGCCCTGCCGGAACTCGTCATCGGCGACGAACGGCGTCTGCGCCAGATCCTCCTGAACCTTCTCAACGATGCCGTCGGGATCGCCCGCGCCGGCAAGGTCGCCCTGTCGATCCAGGGCGCGCGCCTTGGGCAGGCGACCGGAACGCTGCGCTTTGCCATCACCGCCACGGTCCCCGACGACCGGGCCGTCGCCTATCAGCCGCGCACCGCTCAGATCGACGGCAGCGGCCTCGGGCTGACGGTGGCTCAACGACTCGTCGGCCTTATGGGCGGCCGGATCGACCGTGCGACCCGCCCCGGCGAGGCCACCGCCTACCGGTTCTCGGTGGTGCTGCCGGAAGCGCGCCCCGCCGGGATCGTCACCGTCGCCGAACACGCCATGACCCGTTCCGCCCGGGTCCTCGTGGCCGAGGACAACGCCATCGATGGGGAGGTGGTGATCGCCATGCTGGAGCGGGCCGGCTGCATCGTCGACCTCGTCGGCAACGGCAATGCGGCCCTCGAGGCCGTGCAGGTGCGGAGCTACGACCTCGTGCTCATGGACGTGCTGATGCCCGTGATGGATGGAATGACCGCCACACGCCGCATTCGTGCCCTCCAGCATCCCTGCCGGTGCGTGCCGATCGTCGCCGTGAGCGCCGACGTGATGCCGCACCGGGTGCGCGCCTTCCTCGATGCCGGCATGAACGCCCACGTCGCCAAGCCGTTCGACCGCGGGACCCTCGCCGACGCCGTCGCGCGGCAGCTCTCGACCGTCGTGCTGCTCGACACCGGCGAGGAGGGATCGCGGCCCGCGCGGCCTGCCGTGTTCGACCGCGCCTGCTACGATGGCTTGCGCAGCGAACTCGGCGTCGATGCGGCCCAGGGAACCCTGCGCGCCTTCATCGCCCTTCTGCAGAGCGGCGACGGCGACAGCGTCATCAGGGAGGCGTCCACCATCGCGGTCGGCGCCGAACGCCTCGGCTTCCTCGACCTGGCCAACGCCTATGGCAGGCTCGCGCTCGCCGACGGCCCCGAAACGGCGGCCGCCCAGCGCAGGTGCCGCATCGCGCGCGACCTCGCGCAACGCACCTTCGACGAACTCACCTGCCTCGAACGCCCCGACGTCTCGCAACACGTCGCACTGCTCTGAGGGCGGCGCGAAGAGCGCCACGCGGAGCGGGCCATTCGCGACATCCGTCCCGAAAGGCATCGAGCGGAGCGAAAGCCTAAGCCCGCGGACGCGGGCGCCGGCGATTGAGGCCGCCAAAAACCCGGGCGATCGCTTTCAGGCGATCGCCATGGCGCGACTCCGCCGTCGCTTGGCGCTGGCGGGCGGCGCTGCTATCTGCGCGCTAGATCCCACAAGCCGACAGACCGTGCGCCGGGCCCTCGCCTCAAGCCGACGGGCCGCGCCGCGCCGGAGAGCCAATCCTCGATGACGACATCCTCGATCGACAACATCCGCAACTTCTCGATCGTCGCCCATATCGACCACGGCAAGTCGACGCTCGCCGACCGGCTGATCCAGACAACCGGAACTGTGGCGTTGCGCGACATGAGCGAGCAGATGCTCGACTCGATGGACATCGAGAAGGAGCGCGGCATCACCATCAAGGCGCAGACCGTGCGCCTCGAATACCGCGCCGAGGACGGCAAGGACTACATCCTCAACCTGATGGACACCCCCGGCCACGTCGACTTCGCCTACGAGGTGTCGCGTTCGCTCGCCGCCTGCGAGGGCTCGCTGCTGGTGGTGGACGCCTCGCAAGGGGTCGAGGCGCAGACGCTCGCCAACGTCTACCAGGCGCTCGACGCCAACCACGAGATCGTGCCCGTCCTCAACAAGATCGACCTGCCGGCGGCCGAGCCCGAGCGGATCCGGGCGCAGATCGAGGAGGTCATCGGCATCGACGCCTCCGAGGCCGTGGCGATTTCGGCCAAGAGCGGGCTCAACATCGAGGCGGTGCTGGAGGCCATCGTCACCCGCCTGCCGGCCCCGAAGGGCGACCGGGACGCCCCCCTCAAGGCGCTGCTGGTCGACAGCTGGTACGACGTCTATCTCGGCGTCGTCGTGCTGGTTCGCATCATCGACGGCGTGCTCAAGAAGGGCATGAACATCCGCATGATGCGGGCCGACGCGGTCCACGGCGTCGACAAGATCGGCGTGTTCCGCCCGAAGATGGCCGATATCGGCGAGCTCGGACCCGGCGAGGTCGGCTTCTTTACCGGCTCGATCAAGGAGGTCGCCGATACACGCGTCGGCGACACACTGACGGAAGACAAGCGTCCCTGCAAGGAGATGCTGCCGGGCTTCAAGGACGTGCAGTCGGTGGTGTTCTGCGGGTTGTTCCCCGTGGATGCGGCCGAGTTCGAGACCCTGCGCAGCGCCATGAGCAAGCTCCGGCTCAACGATGCGAGTTTCTCGTACGAGATGGAGACGAGCGCTGCGCTCGGCTTCGGCTTCCGCTGCGGATTCCTCGGCCTGCTCCACCTCGAGATCATCCAGGAGCGTTTGGAGCGCGAGTTCAACCTCGACCTGATCTCCACGGCCCCGAGCGTGGTCTACCGCCTCGCCATGACCGACGGGTCTGTGAAAGAACTGCACAACCCGGCCGACATGCCCGACGTGATGAAGATCACGGCGATCGAGGAGCCGTGGATCCGCGCCACCATCCTGACTCCGGACGAACATCTGGGCGGCGTGCTCAAGCTCTGCCAGGACCGGCGCGGCACCCAGGTCGATCTCAACTACGTGGGAAAACGCGCCATGGTCGTCTACGACCTGCCGCTCAACGAGGTCGTGTTCGATTTCTACGACCGTCTGAAGTCGATCTCGAAAGGCTACGCCAGCTTCGACTATCACATCTCCGACTACCGCGAGGGCGACCTCGTGAAGATGTCGATCCTCGTCAACGCCGAGCCGGTCGACGCCCTCTCGATGCTGGTTCACCGCTCCCGCGCCGAGCACCGCGGCCGCGCCATGTGCGAGAAGCTGAAGGACCTAATCCCGCGCCACCTCTTCCAGATCCCGATCCAGGCGGCGCTCGGCGGAAAGATCATCGCCCGCGAGACCATCAAGGCGCTCTCCAAGGACGTGACGGCCAAGTGCTACGGCGGGGACATCTCTCGCAAGCGCAAGCTCCTCGACAAGCAGAAGGAGGGCAAGAAGAAGATGCGCCAGTTCGGCCGGGTCGAGATCCCGCAGGAAGCGTTCATCGCGGCGCTGAAGATGGACGATTGAGGGCAATCCCTGCGGTGGGCATGCACCATGAAACCACTTCATTGCAATTTATGGATTGAAGTAAAACTCTAGGTATCCTTATCTGCCCTGCGACGAGCAGGGACAGACATGCCGATTGCCGATGACGATCTCGAAGCCGTGGTTGCCGAGCTGGCGAGTCGCCCTGGGCATGAGAAGGTCCGGACCCTCCTCCATCGTCTGCTGACGGACGCGCTGGGCGCGCGAAGCGAGCAGATCGCCTTCGAGCGCAGGATACCGGAGGTGAACGGCCGGATGGACGCGCTCCTCGGGCGCACGGTCATCGAGATCAAGGCCGACCTGCGCCGCGAAGGGCAGGCCGCTCAAGCCCAGCTCACCC